>JACESY010000116.1 GCA_013911595.1 Azoarcus sp. | reverse complement strand
CCGGCGGCGACGCTGACCACCAGCGCACGGCCAAGGCGACCGGCCAGTGGCTCGACCGCTTCGTGCATTTGCTGCGGCTTGACCGCGAGCACCACGGCATCGGCATCGCGCACGGCGTCATCGGCCGCACCGGTGACGCCCACGCCAAACTGCCCGACCAGCCATTCGCGTCGTTCCGGCGAGAGTTCGACGACGGTCAGCTCATGCGCTTCGAAGCTGCGCTCGAGCATACCGCCGATCAGCGCGGCGGCCATGTTGCCGCCGCCGAGAAAGACGATCTTCATGCGGGGGAATTCTCCATTGTGGACTTGTGCGCACGCGCGCCGAAGATGGCACTACCCACACGTACCAGCGTGCTGCCCTCGGCAATTGCGGCCTCGAGATCGTCGGACATGCCCATCGACAAGGTATCGAGCGCATGACCGCGCGCGATCAGTTCGTCGCGCAAGCGGCGCAACAGGCCGAAGCGTTCGCGCTGCAGCGTCGCGTCAGGGGTGGGTTCGGGAATGCACATCAGGCCGCGCAGCCTCAGCTGCGGCAGGGAGGCCACAACATCGGCCAGGGCGGCGAGTTCGTCCGGTGCGATGCCGCTCTTGCTGGCCTCGCCGCTGACGTTGACCTGTATGCACACCTGCAGCGGCGGTCGATGCGCGTCGCGCTGCTCGGACAGTCGGCGGGCGATCTTCTCGCGCTCGATCGAATGCACCCAGTCAAAGTGCGTCGCGACCACGCGCGTCTTGTTCGATTGCAACGGGCCGATGAAATGCCACTCCAGGCCGGCATCGGCAAGGGTTTCGGCCTTGGCTACGCCTTCCTGCACGTAGTTCTCACCGAAGGCGCGCTGCCCGGCGTCGGCAGCCTCGCGCACCTCACGGGCCGACCAGGTCTTGCTCACGGCGAGCAGACGTACCTCGCCCGGATCACGGCCGGCAGTGCGGGCCGCAGCCCCGATGCGCGCCGTGACGGCTTGCAAGTTGGCAGCGATTGATGTCATATACCCGCGTCAGGTCCTTTGAACCGGCAGGCGCCGAGTATAGCATCGGGGCTCTGCGCCCCCTCCCCAACACCGCCCTTCCGGAAGCTCCATGGACATCACCGAACTGCTCGCGTTTGCGGTCAAGAACAAGGCCTCGGATCTGCACATGTCGGCGGGCCTGCCGCCGATGATCCGCGTACACGGCGACATCCGGCGCATCAATCTGCCGCCGATGGAGCACAAGGACGTGCACGCGATGGTGTACGACATCATGAACGACTCGCAGCGCAAGCAGTTCGAGGACGAACTCGAATGCGACTTCTCGTTCGAGATTCCGAACCTCGCGCGCTTTCGCGTCAACGCTTTCAACCAGAACCGCGGCGCCTCGGCCGTGTTCCGGACGATTCCGTCCAAGGTGCTCACCCTCGAGGAACTGAATGCGCCCAAGATCTTTCGCGAGATCTCCGACCAGCCGCGCGGCATCGTGCTGGTCACCGGGCCGACCGGCTCGGGCAAGTCGACCACGCTCGCGGCAATGGTCGATTACGTCAACGAGAACCAGTATTCGCACATCCTGACGATCGAGGACCCGATCGAATTCGTGCACACCTCCAAACGCAGCCTGATCAACCAGCGCGAGGTGCACCGCGACACGCTGGGGTTTTCCAACGCGCTGCGATCGGCCCTGCGCGAAGACCCGGACGTGATCCTGGTCGGCGAGATGCGCGACCTGGAAACCATCCGTCTGGCGCTGACCGGCGCCGAAACCGGTCACCTGGTGTTCGGCACGCTACACACCTCGTCTGCAGCCAAGACCATCGACCGCATCATCGACGTGTTCCCGGCCGCGGAAAAGGACATGGTGCGCGCAATGCTCTCCGAATCGCTGCGCGCGGTCATCGCCCAGACCCTACTCAAGACCAAGGACGGAACCGGGCGCGTGGCCGCGCATGAGATCATGCTTGGCACGCCCGCGATCCGTAACCTGATCCGCGAGAACAAGATCGCGCAGATGTACTCGTCCATCCAGACCGGCCAGCAACTGGGCATGCAGACGCTGGACCAGTGCCTGCAGGACCTGGTGCGCCGCAACATCGTGTCGCTGTCGGAAGCGCGCATGCGAGCGCAGAACAAGGACACCTTCACCGGCTGAAGCACACCCGCGCGAGGCTGGCAAGAGCGCGGCGGAAACGGTAGATTGGGGGTCGCAACGTCGGCTTCGGAGAACCAGGATGGAACGCGATCAGGCCCTCAAGTTCATGCACGACCTGCTGCGCCTGATGGTGCAGAAGAACGGCTCGGACCTCTTCATCACCTCGGGCTTTCCGCCGGCGATCAAGATCGACGGCAAGATCGTGCCGCAATCCAATCAGGTCCTCACGCCACAGCACACGGCGGAACTTGCGCGCGCGATCATGAACGATCGCCAAGCGGCCGAATTCGAGGCCACCAAGGAATGCAACTTCGCGGTCGCGCCGCCCAGCATCGGGCGTTTTCGCGCCAACGCCTACATCCAGCAAAGCCGCGTCGGCCTGGTGCTGCGCACGATCTCGCAGACCATCCCGACCTTCGAGGATCTGGGCCTGCCGGCCATCCTCAAGGACATCGCGATGAGCAAGCGCGGGCTGGTGATCTTCGTCGGCGGCACCGGCACCGGCAAGACAACCTCGCTGGCGGCGATGGTGGATTTTCGCAACGAGCACTCCTACGGCCACATCATCACGGTCGAGGACCCGATCGAATTCGTCCATCCGCACAAGAACTGCATCATCACGCAGCGCGAGATCGGCATCGACACCGACCACTGGGAGGCAGCGCTCAAGAACACGCTGCGCCAGGCGCCGGACGTGATCCTGATGGGCGAGATCCGCGATCGCGAAACCATGGACTACGCGATCGCCTTCGCCGAGACCGGTCACCTGTGCCTGGCCACGCTGCATGCCAACAGCACCAACCAGGCGCTCGACCGCATCATCAACTTCTTCCCGGAAGATCGTCGCCAGCAACTGCTGATGGACTTGTCGCTGAACGTGCGCGCACTGATCTCGCAGCGCCTGCTGCCCCTGAAGGAGCGCAAGGGGCGCGCGCCGGCCGTCGAGATCATGCTCAACTCGCCGCTGATCTCCGACCTCATCTTCAAGGGCGACGTGCCCGGCATCAAGGAAGTCATCAAGCGCTCGCGCGAGCTGGGCATGCAGACCTTCGACCAGAGCCTGTTCGACCTGTTCGAGGACGACCTCATCACCTACGAGGACGCACTGCGCAACGCCGACTCGATCAACGACCTGCGCCTGCAGATCAAGCTGCACTCCAAGCACGGCGAGAAGGACTTCCTGTCGGGCACCGAGAACCTGGACATCGTTTGAGGCCAGGGACGGAAGTAGCCCGCCCTGATCACTGGCCCTCGCTATTTCTCCCGCCCGCTGCCCGCGAACATCCGATATTCATACAGTCGGCATTCGAGCGCGCCGTTGAACAGCGGCGTGCGCCGGCTGGCTTTCAGACCCATGCCCTTGGGCAGCGCGGTATCGGCACTCAGGAAATGGCAGCGCCAACCCGCCCAGTGCGCCTTGAGCGCGTCACCCAGTTGCGGATAGAACTCGAGCAGCTCGCTCTCCTCGCCGATGCGCACGCCGTAGGGCGGATTGGCGACCATCACGCCGGCCTCGGCCGGCGGGTCGAGCTCCAGGATGTCTGCCCGCATCACTCGCACGCAATCGGCCAGCCCGGCCGCGGCGAGATTGGCCTCGGCCTTGCGCACCTGGGCAGCGACCAGATCCGCACCGAAGATCGGCAGCTCGCGCACCGGCTTGCGCCGCGCCTCGGCCGCGCCACGCAGCTTCGCCCAGGCTGCGCGGTCGAAGTTCTTGAGCTTCTCGAAACCGAAGTGCCGCCCCAGCCCGGGCGCGACGTCGAGCGCGATCTGCGCGGCCTCTATCAGAAAGGTGCCGCTGCCGCACATCGGGTCGACCAGCGCCTCGTCCGGCGTCCAACCGGTCAGTTGCAGGATGCCAGCGGCAAGATTTTCCTTGAGCGGCGCCTCGACCGAGGCGTGCTTGAAGCCACGCTTGTACAGCGGCTCACCCGAGGTATCCAGATACAGCGTGAGACTGTCCCGCGTCAGGAAGGCGTGGATGCGCACGTCCGGGTTTGCGGTGTCCACGCTGGGTCGCTCGCCGGTGACCGTGCGAAAGTGATCGCACACCGCATCCTTGATGCGCAGCGTGACGAACTCCAGGCTTTTCACCGCCGAGCGCTGTGAGGTCACGAATACGCGAATGGTCTCGTCGATCGAAAACCAGCGTGCCCAGGTTGGCGCATAGGCGATGCGATAGAGGTCTTCCTCGTTGCGGTAGCGTCCCTGCGCGATGCGCCACAGCACACGCGTGGCGATGCGCGATTCGAGGTTGACCCGCCAGCAGGTCGGCATGTCGCCGGAAAAGCCCACGCCACCGTGGGTGGGCTCGATGTCGCGCGCCCCCAGCGCGGCCAGCTCCGCGGCCAACGCCGCTTCGAGGCCGCGCGGGCACGGCGAGAAAAAGGATTCGGCCATCGGCCCTCCGCAATCAGAACGGTTTTACGACGGTCAGGAACACGACCGCGAACAGCACCAGCACCGGCACCTCGTTGAACCAGCGATACCACACGTGGCTGCGCGTGTTGCGCCCAGCCGCGAAATCGGCGAGCAGCTTGCCGCAGTACGCGTGATAGGCGACCAGCCCCAGCACCAGCATGAGCTTGACGTGCAGCCAGCCCCCCGAGAATCCCCAGCCCATCCACAGCCACAGGCCGAAGCCCAGCGCGAGCACACCCAGCGGCGTCATGAAACGGAACAGCTTGCGCTCCATCAGCGCGAGGCGCTCGCGCGTGGCCGCATCCTCGACCATGGCGTGGTTGACGTACAGGCGCGGCAGATAGAACAGGCCCGCGAACCAGCTCACGACGAACACGATGTGCAGCCACTTGACGATCAGCACGGGGCACAAACTCCTTGGGACAAGGCCGCGGCAAAGCCGTCGGCGACCGTGGGATGGATCAGGCGCAGGCGCAGCTCGCGCAGCGCTCGCGCGCCAGAGATGCGACGCGACTCGGACAAAAAGGACAGCGCCATCGGCGACAGCCGCTCGGCCAGTTCATCGGGGTTCGCGCGGGGCGGGGGCGGCAGGCCGAACATGTGCGCGGCCAGATCAAAGTACTCGCCCATCCTCAGGTCCGTCAGATCGACGGCATTGTAGACCCGTCCGGGCGCGCCCCGGAACAGCGCCAGGCAGGCCATGCGTGCCAGATCGTCCGCATGGATATGGTTGGTGTAGGGGTCATGCGCGCCCTGCGGCACCGGATCGCCGCGCCGCAGGCGCTCGAGCGGCAGCCGCTCGGCGGCGTAGATGCCGGGCGCGCGCAGGATGCTCACCGCCACCCCATGGCGCGCGCCGAATTCGCGCAGGCGGCGTTCGGCTGCGACCCGGCGCACGGCGCGCGCGCTGCTCGGACGCAGCGCGCGCGTCTCGTCGATGCGCGCACCCGCGCAGTCGCCGTAAACCCCTGTCGTGCTTATGTATACGATGCGCTGTGGTAGACTCCGCCCCGCCCCCAGGGCCGCCAGAAGATGCGCGGTGCGCGCGTCATCCGTACCTTCGCGTGGCGGTGGCGCGCAGTGCAGGACCGCATCGGCCAGACCGGCGACGCGCGCAAGACCCGCGCGATCGTCGAGGTCTCCCAGCAGCGGTTTTGCACCGAGCGCGCGCAGACGCGGGAACGCCTCGGTGCGGCGCGACAGCGCAAACACCTCGAAACGCCTCGCGAGCCACGGGATCGCACGCCCGGCCACGTCGCCGGCGCCGACGATCAGTATTCGATTCATCGCAGGATTATCCCACGTCATGTCCTTTCGCATCACGCTCCAGCCGGGCGGCCAGCACTTCAATGCACGCGCCGACCAGACCGTGCTCGAGGCCGCGCTGGCGGCCGGCTTCATCGTGCCCTACGGCTGCCGCGACGGCGCCTGCGGGGCCTGCAAGGCGCGTATCGAGCGTGGCACCATCGACCAGGGCAGGATCTCCGAGGGCGCGCTCACGCGCGAGGAATCGGCCGCCGGACAGGCTCTGCTGTGCCAGGCGCGCGCATGCTCGGACCTCGAGGTGACGGTACGCAGCATCACCCGCGCGGGCGAGATTGCGGTCAAGAAACTGCCCTGTCGGGTGCAGTCCATCGAGCGCGCCGCACCCGACGTGATCGTGATGCAACTCAAGCTGCCCGCATCCGATAAGTTCGCCTTTCGCGCCGGCCAGTACATCGACTTCCTGCTCGACGAGGGGCGACGACGCAGCTTCTCGATCGCCAACGCGCCAGCCGTGGGCGAACACATCGAAGTGCACGTTCGCCGCATCGACGGCGGTCGCTTCACCGGCCGCGTTTTCGAGCAGATGAAGCCGCGCGAGATCCTGCGCTTCGAGGGCCCGCTGGGCAGCTTCGTGCTGTCTGATGACGACTCGCGCCCGACCATCCTGCTGGCCGGCAGCACGGGTTTCGCTCCGATCAAGAGCATCGTCGAGGACTGCATCGCCAGCGGACGCCGGCGCGAGTTCGCGCTGTACTGGGGCGCACGTTCGGAAAGCGGCTTGTACATGGACGCGCTGGCGCGACGCTGGGCCGCCGAGCTGCCCGGCTTCAACTACGTTCCGGTGGTCTCGGACGCGCAGCCCGAAGACGGCTGGACAGGCCGGACCGGCCTCGTCCATCATGCGCTGATGGCCGACTATCCCGATCTGTCCGCGTTCGAAGTCTATGCCTGCGGGGCGCCGGCAATGATCGACGCGGCACGCACCGATCTCGTGCGCCACTGCGGCCTGTCGTCGGAGGCGTTCTTCGCCGACGCCTTCACCTTCTCAGGCAGCTGAGCCCATGGAAGCGACGACAATCTTCACGCGCGAGCCGGTGGTCAACCGCAAGCGCGCCATCACCGCCAACCGCCTGATCGCCCACGGCCCCGACGTCGCCTCGGTGGTTGAGGCGCTCAACGCACTCGGCGAGGCCTGGCCGACCCAGCATTCGGTGTTCATCTCGCTCGAGCGCCTCGTGCCCACGCCGGACCTGATGCAGTGGCTGCCGCCCGACAACGCGATGATCGAGATCCCGGCGCAGACCCTGGGCCATCCGCGCACGGCCGAACTCCTCGCCGAACTGGCCGAGGCCGGCATCCATACCTGTCTGGCCTGGTGGCGCGCGGACACCGTCGTGCCCGCGCAGGCGAACTGGCGCTTCACGATTACCGACGCACGCAAGCAGCCCTCGGCCAGCGGCGCGCCGGGGGTGCCGCTGGCCTGGGGCCTGCCCGACATCCAGGCCTTCCAGAGTGCGATGCAGCAAGGTTTCGAGGGTGCGTCGGGCTGGTTCTTCCTGCACGGCAACCCGCCACCCAAGACACTCTCGCCAGCTCACGGGCAGATCGTCCGCCTGCTCAACATGGTGCGAAACGGCGCCGACATCAAGGACATCGAGCGCCTGCTCAAGCAGGACGTGGCGATTTCCTACAAGCTGCTGCGCTACATCAACTCGGCTGGCTTCGGCCTGATGTGCGAGATCCAGTCTTTCCGCCACGCAGTCAGCATCCTGGGCTACGACGCACTCAACAAATGGCTGTCGCTGCTGCTCGTCACGGCCAGCCGCGACCCAGCCGCGCCGGCGCTGATGCAGACGGCGATCGTGCGTGGGCGCCTCATGGAACAGCTCGGTACGGCGTGGCTCGACGACAGCCATCTCGACAACCTGTTCATCACCGGTGCGTTCTCGTTGCTGCCACTGCTGACCGGGGCACGCATGGAAGAGATCATCGAAACCATGACGCTGCCCGATGGAATCTGTGACGCGCTGCTCCACGACAGCGGCGAATACGCTCCACTGCTGCGTCTGGCGCGGCTCACCGAGGGTTTCGACGGCACCGCCCTGGCCGCACAGTCCGCCGAACTGCAACTCACCCCCGAGCAGGTCAACGCTGCACTGCTCTCGGCGCTGGGCTTCGCCGACAGCCTGACTGCCTGATGCGCCGCGGGCGCGCAGTTTGACCGCGACAATCCCGTCGGAATGGGTACAATTCGGCCATCCCGATGGCACGAGATCCGGCATGGGTTCGAGCATGCTCCATCCGCAGGGCGGCCTGTCCGATGCGTCGCCGAGCGCGCAGCGTGAAGCGCTGCTCGGCCTGCTCGGCACCTCGCCCCTGGCGCGCGACGACATCGCCGCACTGGCCGCCGGCGACCCACTGCTGATCCATGCCGTGTTCCATGCCTGCCCCCTCGACGGCGGGCTCGAGCAAACCCTGAGCGAAGCACTGGCCGAGCGTGTCGAACGCATCGGACCCTCGCTGCTGTCGGCCTGGCTCGCGCTGCAGGCCGGCGCGCGCGAGCCCGGTTCGCGCACCGATCTGGCGTTGCGCGGCTTCGCCACCCGATGCGCGGATCTCGCGCAGCAACTGGCGATCCGAAGCGCATACCCCTTTCCCGAAGAAGCCCGGCTGGCCGGTCTGTGGTCACGCCTGTCGCAAATGCTGCGCCTGGATCCGGCGCATGCCGGGCGGGTCGGCAGCGCAGCCGCGCTCAACGCGCGCCTGGCCGAGGAATGCGGCGCGCACGGCCCGCTGTCGGACGCGCTCGAACTGGTCGAAGCCGACGACGAGCAGATCCTGAGCGCGCATCCGCTCGCACGC
>JACESY010000115.1 GCA_013911595.1 Azoarcus sp. | reverse complement strand
GTTCGGTCACGCTCAATGAATAGCCGTGGGCTTCAAGCAGCAGGCAGCGAAGCACGTTGGTGATCTGGCTGCCGAATTCGCGCGTGTGGATGGGGTGACGCCAGATTTCGGACAGCGGCGTGCGCCCGAAGCTCGTGTTCTTGTGCTGGCGCATCACCGCGGCGACTTCGGCCTGACAGCATGGCACCAGCACGATGAAACGGGCGTTTCTCGCCAGCGCGAAGCGGATGGCGTCGTCGGTGGCGGTGTTGCAGGCGTGCAGCGCGGTGACGATGTCGACGGTGTCCGGTAGCTCGGTTGAGGCGATAGATTGCTCGACGGTCAGATCCAGAAACGACATGCGGTCGAAGCCCAGGCGCTCGGCCAGCTCGCGCGAGCTGGCGACCAGTTCCGGGCGGCTCTCGATGCCGTAGACATGGCCTGCCTCGCGCGACTTCAGGAACAAGTCGTAGAGGATGAAGCCCAGATACGACTTGCCCGCGCCGTGATCCACCAGCGACAGGTCGCCACGCGCCGTGAAGACCTCGTCCATCAGCGGCTCGATGAAGCGGTAGAGGTGATAGACCTGCTTGAGCTTGCGTCGCGAGTCCTGATTGAGGCGGCCGTCGCGCGTGAGGATGTGCAGTTGATGCAGCAGTTCGATGGACTGGCCTGGGCGGACGTCAGGCGGCAGTTCGGGTGGGGCCGTTGGGCTTGAAGGGCGTTTCGGCTTGCTCACTTGCCATCCTTTGCCGGACCGACGTTGAGCGCGTTCCAGCCCGCCTGACCAAGCTTTTCCAAGGTTTCGATGTTGCGCTCGAAGATCGAGTCCGGGTTGTCCGGGAAATGCGCCAGCGCGCCGGCGATGCTGTCCTCGCGCAGCAGGTGCAGCGTGGGGTAGGGCGCGCGGTTAGTGTAGTTGCCCAGGTCATCTGGCACCGTGTCGGCGAACTGGAAGCGCGGGTGGAAGCTCGCGACCTGCAGCACGCCGTCGAGTTCGTGCTCTTCGACGGCTTCCTCGGCGATGCCGACGATGTCGTTGAAGGTCTCGAAGTCGTCGAACATCGTCGGATGGATCAGCAAGGTGGTGTCCACCTCCTGCGGATCGGCTGCTGCCAGAAAATCCAGCTCGGCGTCGAGTTGTTCCAGAAAGGCGTCGACATGGTGCGCGTCGCTGACAACAAAGCGGACGCGCTCGGCGGCATACACAGACTTGGCGAAGGGGCACAGGTTCAGGCCGATCACGGCCTTCTCCAGCCAGTGGCGCATCGCGGTGATGACCGCGTCGGGGTTCGGTGTGTTCATGCGCGCATTTTACGCGGGCGGTTCGCGTCGTGCCGCGCGATCAGCGATAATCGCGGCTTTCCCGCAAGAGCAGCTTCCGATGCCGATCCAGTGGTTCCCCGGTCACATGACCTCGGCGCGCCGAAATGCCTCCGAGACGATGGCGCGCACCGACCTGGTCATCGAGGTCGTCGATGCGCGCATTCCCGAGGCGAGCTGCAACCCGATGATCGGCGAGCTGCGCCGCTTCCGCCAGCGTCCCTGCCTGAAGATCCTGAACAAGTCCGATCTGGCCGATCCGGCGGCGACCAAGGCCTGGCTGGCGTATTTCAACGCACAGGAAGGCGTGAGTGCCGTTGCGCTCTCGTGCAAGAACCCGCGCGACGTGGCGCGTGTGCCGGCGATGTGCCAGCGTCTCGCGCCGCATCGCAGCGACGGCACGCGGCTGCTGCGCATCATGATCATGGGCATCCCCAACGTCGGCAAATCGACGCTGATGAACGCACTGCTCAAGCGCAAGGTGGCCAAGGTCGGCGACGAACCGGCGGTCACGAAGTCGCAGCAGACGCTGGATTTCGGTGATCACATGACGTTGACCGACACCCCGGGCATGATGTGGCCGAAGATCGACCACGACTCCGACGGCTTCATGCTCGCGGCCTGCCACGCGATCGGCCGCAATGCGGTGATCGACGAGGAGGTGGCGGAATTTCTCGCCGGCGTGCTGCTGACGCGCTATCCGCAGTATCTGGCCGAGCGCTACAAGCTCGATCCGGCCAGGTTCGATGCCTGGGGCGTGGTCGAGGAAGTCGGGCGCCGTCGCGGCTGTCTCGTCAAGGGCGGCGGCATGGACTTGGAGAAGGCCGCGCAGATTCTGCTCAACGACTTCCGGTCGGGAGCGCTGGGTCGGATCAGCCTGGAGACGCCGGACAGCCGGGCCGGGATGCTCGCAGCGGCGATCGAGGCGGCCGTTGCAAAGACGCCGTCAGCAGACTGAAGCGCGCGCGGGCGCGGTATGGTCTCGATCAGCGGTCCCGCCGACGTCTCCAGCCGAACACAAGCATCGCTGAACTGAGCAGGGCCACGGCCCACGTGGACAGGGTCGGTATGGCGGTGGGTGCGATCGCCAGGGCGTCGCAGGTGCCGGTCCGCTCGTACCAGACCGTGTCCTGGGCAAGATTGAAGCCAGCGGGTGAGAAGAACTGAACGCGGATCGGGTTGGCTTGCGGTGGCGCGGTGTAACTGCTACCGCCGCCAGGTGGTGGTTCGCTGATGCTCTGCCCGACCGGGTATTCATAATTCGTCTCGTATAGCAGATTGTCCAGACCGTCGTAGACCCGAAGGTAGGTCAATTGATTGGGTGGCTCGTCACCGGTGTTGTCCACCGTGCTGCGGGCTGCAGAGGCAGTCCACGAAAACCCTTCGCAATCGATGGTGACGGACAGGTCATCCAGTTCACAGGCTGTCAGCAGTGCAACTGACGACAGCATCAGGGTGAGGCGTCTGGTTGTATTCACGGGAGCTCCGGTCACGACAAGGGGAAGCGCAAGGTGCTGCCGGCAAGTCATGCGAGTATAGGCAGTGCATGTGCCGCAATTGCGCTTTATCCACGATTAGAGCGGGTTTGCGGCCGGTCGATGTTGCATATCGATCACAGTCGGACAAAAAAAGAACCAGCCCGCGGGCTGGTTCTTTTGTGGTCTTGCGAAATGTTCAGCGATAGCCGGCGCGGTCGTAGATCTTCTGCGCTTCGGGCACGTTCTTCGCGAGTTCGGCGACCGGCATGTCGTCAGCCTTGAAGCTGCCGAGCGTGTCGAGGGCGTGGTTCTCGATCTTGACGCTGGACACGGTCGGCCACTCGTTGTTGCCGTTGGCGAAATAGACCTGTGCGCTGTCGGAGGTCAGGTACTCGAGGAACTTCTTGGCGGCCTCCTTGTTCGGCGCGTGCTTGAGTACGCCGGCGCCGGAAACGTTGACGTGGGTGCCCCAGCTGTTCTGGTTGGGCCATACGAACTTGACCGATTCGACGACCTTCTGATCCTCGGCCTTGGGCGAGTTCATTAGGCGCGCGAAGTAGTAGCTGTTGGCGATCGCAACGCCGCATTCTCCGGCCGCGACGGCGCGGATCTGGTCGGTGTCGCCACCGCGCGGGGAACGCGCGAAGTTGGCGACCACGCCCTCGGCCCATTCCTCGGTCTTCTCGGCGCCGTGGTGGTGGATCATCGCCGCACCCAGCGACAGATTGTAGGGGTGTGCGCCGGTGCGCGTGCAAACCTTGCCCTTGAGTTTGGGATCGGCGAGCGACTCATAGGTCTGTACGTCCTCGGCCTTGACTAGTTCCGGGTTGTAGATGATGACGCGCGCACGGGTCGAGAAGGCCACCCAGGTGTCGGTGCGGAAGTGCGCCGGCACGCGTTCGTCGATCACGTCGGACTGGAACGGTGCGAACAGGCCCATGCTGTCTGCGTTGCCCAGGCGCGAGGCGTCGACGGTGATGAAGATGTCGGCCGGGCTGTTCTCGCCTTCGTTCTTGATGCGTTCGATCAGCTCGGCTTCCTTGGCTTCGATGCGATTGATCTTGATGCCGGTCTGACGGGTGAATTCGCCGTAGAGCTGCTCGTCGGTCTGGTAGTGGCGCGCGGAATAGACGTTCAGTTCCTGGTCTGCGGCCATCGCGGGGGCGGCCGAGATGCCGAGCGCGGCGAGCAGGGGGGCGATCAGAGTGTGCTTCTTCATGTCGTTCGGCCTTCGTGAGTGATTAAAGGTCTGCGAATAGTAACGAGAGGAATTCGCAATTGCAAATATTCAGACGGTGAGATACTGTGATTGCGAATCATTCGCAACATGAGGTCTGAATATGAACGCGCTTCTCGTCGGCGCCGATCGTCTCGGCAACATTCCCACCGTGCTGGACCGTTTCGGCATCCGCATTGCCCGGCACGTGAGCGGTCGCGACAGCTCACACCAGCGTCGCAGCTCGCCGCTACCTTCGGGTGTCGAGATCGTGATCCTGTTTACCGATTTCCTGGGCCACAACGTGATGAAGCGCTTTCGTGAGATGGCCAGTCGGGAAGGGGTCAGACTGGTATGTTGCCGGCGCTCGGTGTGTGCGCTGGAACAGGCATTGGGACGCAGCATCCCGCAGGCTCGCTGTGATGGGTGTGCCGATGACGGGTGCGGACGACGCGCAAACTGAGGCGCGAGCGCTTCAACGGATCGCAACTTCGCGCAACGACGCCTCGAGATCCGCCAGCGAGTGGGCCGTGTGACGCCCTTCGGCGCGGGCGCGCGACTGTACGGCGAGCAGCAGCTTGGCGAGCACCCAGGCGTCGCCCAATGCGTGAAAGCGCTGGAAGGTGGCTACGTGAAGGGCGTCCATCCAGCGGGCGAGTCGCGTCGGCTTGACGAACACCTCGCCGAAAAGAGCGGGCAGGAGCCAGTACAGGTCCAGCCAGAGCCAATCCGGTCGCTGTCCGAGGTGCTCGTCGAGCGCGCGCTCGATCAGCCTTCGGTTGAGTTCGGCGTTGAAGACCACGACGGGTCCGTTTGCGACGAATTCGACCAGTTCGGACAGGACTTGTTGTGGTGCGTCGTCGATCGAGCACATGAAGCTCGAGTTTGCTGAGATGCGACCGTCCTCGACGGCGATCGCTGCGATCGACAGCAAGCGCGCGTCGGCCACGTTCACATCGCTCGCGCGGGTGTTGAGCACCACGTAGCGGGTCTCGAAGTGGGGTCGCTGCAGTTCGTCCGCCGTTTGCGAAGCGTCAGGCCTGCGGGGGGCGGACCGGAGGCGGAGCGGCAGCAGTCGTGCGAGCCAGTTCATAACTGGTAGTCGAGCTTGAGCCGCAATTGCAGCTTGCGTGCCTGACGGAACGCTTCCTTGAGGATGCGCCGATCGAGTTCGTTGAGTTCATCCGGGCGCACGCAGTTGTCACCGGGTGCATCGTGTTCGGTCTCGAGGTGCTGCGAGCGCAGGCGCAGCAACTGGATGAAGTGAAAGCCATCGAGCATCGCGGCGATCTCCTCGGTGCGCATGCCGATCTGGGCGCCGGCCTGGCGCAGACGCTCGGCCGTGCTGCTCGCGCGTACGCCGCAGCGCAGTGCGAGGATGCGCGCGGCGTCGACGAAGATGCGCGCGCCCGACTTCTTCAGGTCGATCGTGCCGTCGGCCTCGAGCGTGAAATCTCGAAAGCGCCCCAGCGGTGGTGCAACCCTGAGGGCGTTGTCCGCCATCAGCCGCAGAAAGGTCAGATTCTTCCTCGCCGTGATGTCGAGCCAGTCGCGCAGTTCCTCGCCCCAGGCGGCATGGCCGGAGAGTACGCGAAAATCGAAGTAAATCGACGCGTTAAGCAGGGCTTGTGGCTGCGGTTCGCGAATCCACTTCGCGAACCGCTGCTTCCATTCGTCCAGCGTCAGGCACAACTCCGGGTTGCTGGCCATGATGTTGCCGGTGCACAGCGGGAAGCCGCAGCGGGCGAGTTGCTCGTTGACGTCGCGGGCGAAGGCCAAGAGGCGTTCGCGCAGCGCGTCCGGGGCTTCACCCTGCGGTGCGGCGAAGATCAGGCCATTGTCCTGATCGGTCGACAGCGTCTGTTCGTGACGTCCCTCGGAGCCGAAGGCCAGCCAGGCATGGTCGACATCGGCCAGGCCGTGGCGCTCGAGCTCGAGTTCGATGATGCGACGCGTGAGCGCGTCGTTGAGCGCCGAGATGAACTGCGTGAGCTGCTCGGCCGCGACGCCCTGGGCAACGAGGTTGAGCGCGAGCTGGCGGATGTCGCGTGCTGAGCGCTCCAGGGTGTCGATCTCGCGTGCGCCGTCGATGCTGGCGCGGATCTGGCGCAGGCTGATGCGTTGCAGCGAGAACAGATCACGCTCGGACACCACGCCCTGCGCGTGTCCGCGGTTGTCGGTCACGACCAGGTGCTGGATGCCGTGGGTGGCCATCGTGAGCGCGGCGTCGTAGGCGCTGGCGCTGCTGGGGGCGGTCTTCGGATCGGCCGTCATCACCGTGTCGACCGGTGCGTCGAGGTCCGCCCCGGCGAGCACGATGCGCGGGATCACGTCGCTTTGCGTGAGGATGCCCAGCGGTTCGCGCTGTGGACCGACCACGACCATGCAGCCCACGCGCTCGTCGGTCATGCGCTGGAGCACGTCACGCGTCGGTGTATCGGGCGCGACGCTGACCAGTTCGTGGACGAGCAGTTGCGCCAGCGGCGTGGTCATGGTGCGCTGTTCGGAGGCGCGCTGGCCAAAGCTCGCCTGCAACTGCGCGCGCGACTGGCCGAGCAGGCTGGCGATGTGACGCGTGCAGAACAGGTGGAATTCCGGGCTCATGCGCATCAGCGCGAGAAAGTCGCGCGCGGGCAGCGCATAGACGTAGCTGTCTTCGATCGCGGTGTAGGTGTTGGTGCTCGCCCGGTCGGCCGAGATCGCGCCGATCGGGAAGCACTCGCCGTGGCCGAGTGCGATCTCGGCCTCGCCGGGCGCGGCGCTGTCCTGGCATGCCTGGACGCCGCCGCGCTCGATGATGTGGAAGAACCGGGGCACGCCCATGCCGGGCGTGAGAATCTCGGCTCCGGCCGGGTAGTGCGCCAGTTCGATGCGCTCGGCCAGGAAGGCCAGCGCGTCCGGCTGCATGCCGTCGAACGGCGCGAAGCGACGCAGGAAGTCGAGATTGGCGCTGACCAGCAGTTGCGGGGCGGTCTCTTCCACTGCGTTCTCCCGGTGGTGCGCGGCTACAAGACCTCGGCCGCGTGATCGGCCAGGCGCGAGCGCTCGCCGCGCTGCAGCGTGATGTGGCCCGAATGCGCCCAGCCCTTGAAGCGATCGACCACGAAGGTCAGGCCCGAGCTGCCTTCGGTCAGGTAGGGCGTGTCGATCTGCGCGATGTTGCCCAGGCACACTACCTTGGTGCCAGGGCCGGCGCGGGTGATCAGGGTCTTCATCTGCTTGGGCGTGAGGTTCTGCGCCTCGTCGATGATCAGGAACTTGTTGATGAAGGTGCGCCCGCGCATGAAGTTCAGGCTCTTGATCTTGATGCGGCTGCGGATCAGGTCGCGCGTGGCCGCACGGCCCCACTCGCCGCCTTCGCCGGTGGTGCCGTTGAGCACGTCGAGGTTGTCTTCCAGCGCGCCCATCCACGGGGCCATCTTCTCCTCCTCGGTGCCGGGCAGGAAGCCGATGTCCTCGCCCACCGGCACCGTCACGCGGGTCATGATGACCTCGGAGAAACGCTTGGTTTCGAGTACCTGCGTGAGTGCGGCGGCCAGCGTCAGCAGCGTCTTGCCGGTACCCGCCTGTCCGAGCAGGGTGACGAAGTCGATCTCCGGGTCGAGCAGCAGGTTGAGCGCGAAATTCTGTTCGCGATTGCGCGCGGTGATGCCCCACACGCTGTTTTTGGTGTGACCGTAGTCGGTCAGCGTCTCGATGAGCACGCTCTTGCCCTGCTTCTCACGCACCCAGGCCTGCAACGGTGTGTCGCCGTCCTGCCAGAGAAATTCGTTGAGCAGCAGGTCGGTGGCGAGTGGTCCGCTCAGGCGGTAGCGCGTATGGCTTTCCTCCTTCCATGACTCCATGCCCTTGGCGTGGGTATCCCAGAAATCGGCGGGCAGTTCGCGCGCTCCCGAATACAGCAGGTCGCTGTCCTCGAGCACCTTGTCGTTGAAGTAATCCTGCGCCTCGATGCCGAGTGCGCGGGCCTTGATGCGCATGTTGATGTCTTTCGACACCAGGATCACCGGCCGCCCGGCGTAGGACTCGGCCAGGTGCATCACCACGGCGAGGATCTGGTTGTCGCCCTTGACCGTCGGCAGCGCTTCGGGCAACTGGAAGTTGATGGCTTCGGCCTGCAGAAACAGCTTGCCACTGGCCTGCCCGTGCGACGGGCCGTCGAGCTCGATGCCCTCGCGAATGCCGTCCTCGCTCGACGAGACGATTTCGTCCATCGTGCGGCTGGCCTGGCGCGCGTTGCGGGCAACTTCCGACATGCCCTTCTTGTTTGAATCGAGTTCCTCGAGGGTCATCATGGGCACGTAGATGTCGTGCTCCTCGAAGCGGAACAGGCTGGTCGGATCGTGCATCAGCACGTTGGTGTCGAGGACGAAGAGCTTGCTGCCGCCGGGGGCGGACTTGCGGTTGGCGCGTCGGGTCATTCTCGGATTCTCTCGGGCGAAGCCCAGTGTCGAAGGGAGGGTCAGAGGGTCTGGGCCAGGGCGAGCACCGCCTGTGCATGGCCGGGTACCTTGACGCCGCGCCACGCCTGCGCAATGTTGCCCTCGGCGTCGATCAGAAAGGTGGAACGCTCGATGCCGCGCACCTGCTTGCCGTACATGTTCTTGAGGCGGATCACGTCGAAGGCGCCGCAGGCGATTTCGTCCGCGTCGCTGATCAGTTCAAAGGGCAGGCCCAGCTTCTCCTTGAAGCGCTCGTGCGACTTCATGCCGTCGCGCGAGATGCCGAAAACCTTGCAGTCGGCCTTGGCGAAGTCCGCATGCAGATCCCGGAAGTCGGCGCTCTCGTTGGTGCAGCCGGGGGTGTTGTCCTTGGGGTAGAAGTACAG
>JACESY010000114.1 GCA_013911595.1 Azoarcus sp. | reverse complement strand
CACCAGGCGATGTCGTCCTCGCCAGTTGCGGCGATGACGTGGAATTCGTGCGAGCCGGTGCCGCCGATCGAACCGGTGTCCGCGGCGACCGCGCGGAACTGCAGCCCGATGCGCGAGAAAATGCGCGAGTAGGTGTCGTACATGTTGCGGTACTCGCGCAACAGGTCGTCGTAGCTCGCGTGGAAGGAATAACCGTCCTTCATCAGGAACTCGCGCCCGCGCATGACACCGAAGCGCGGCCGGATCTCGTCGCGGAACTTGGTCTGGATCTGGTAGAAATGACGCGGCAACTGGCGGTAGCTCTTGAGCTCTCGGCGCGCCATGTCGGTGACGACTTCCTCGTGCGTCGGTCCGACCACGAAGTCGCGCTCGTGACGGTCCTGAAAGCGCAACAGTTCCGGGCCGTAGTGGGCCCAGCGACCGGACTCCTGCCACAGTTCGGCGGGCTGGACGGCGGGCATCAGCACCTCGACGGCGCCCGCACGGTTCATCTCTTCGCGTACGATGTTCTCGACCTTGCGCAGGCAGCGCAGTCCCGTTGGCATCCACGTATAGATGCCGGCGGCGACCTTGCGGATCAGGCCGGCACGCAGCATGAGCTGGTGGCTGACCACCTCTGCGTCGGATGGCGCTTCCTTCAGGGTGGAGATGAAAAAACTGCTGGAGAACATCGTGTCTTTCCGTCGGAATGGGTTGGAAATCGGTCGCATATTCTAGCAGTGCACTGCACGGGACGGCGGAGCCGGCGCGGGTTTCGCGCTTTCCAACGCCCCTCAAGTGTGGAAAAATCGATGCAACACTGACGAATCAAGGGTTCGACCATGCTCGATCGTGACGGCTATCGCCCGAACGTCGGCATCATTCTGGTCAACGCGCGCAATGAAGTTTTCTGGGGCAAGCGGATACGCGAGCATTCCTGGCAGTTCCCGCAAGGTGGCATCAAGCACGGGGAGAGCCCGCAGCAGGCCATGTATCGGGAGTTGTTCGAGGAAGTCGGGCTCAGGCCCGAACATGTGAAGATTCTCGGACGCACGCGCGGCTGGTTGAAGTACGACGTTCCGAAGCACTGGATACGCCGCGAATGGCGCAGCACCTATCGCGGACAGAAGCAGATCTGGTTTCTCTTGCGGCTCACGGGCCGCGACACCGACGTTTCGCTCAGGGCAAGCAGGCATCCTGAATTCGATGCCTGGCGCTGGAGCGAGTACTGGGTTCCGCTCGACGCGGTGATCGAGTTCAAGCGGCAGGTCTATCAACTGGCGTTGTCGGAACTGTCGGCGATCCTGTTCCGACCCCATGCGCCGGAACTTCCTCCCGAGTATCGCGACTTCGCGATGGTCCGGGAGTCCTGAACGACGCCGGTTCTCCGGGACCGGTTTTTTTCATGGCGCTCGTCCCGAAAGCATCCCGTGACGCAAGCCTCTTCGGCGCCGATGGCTGTCGATGTGCGACACGGGTTCGCGGCGCGCGCATCTTGCGAGGTGGTTCGATGTTGCATTCCTTTGCACGGATCGGGATGTTCGCCGCGCTCCTGCTCTCCTTGCCGGCCTGCGCGGTGGCTGGCCTGTTTACCGAGCCGGATCCGAACTGGCGAGAGGATTCTGTGGAGTATCCCCCGCCGCCAAACGAGGATGAACTGCACGGATTCTTTGTGACCGCCGCTTCTCCGCACCGGTTTTTCGTGGATGAGGCATCGCTGAGCGTGGGCGAGGATCGCGTGGTCCGATACACGCTGGTGGTACGCACGGCCGGTGGCTCGGAGACCATTACTTTCGAGGGTATCCGCTGCGAGACCGGCGAGCGGCGCATTTACGCGCACTGGCGTCCGGAAGGGGAGTGGTCGCCGGCACGGCGATCGGAGTGGGAGGCCTTGCGCGCGAGCGGCTACAACATGCCGCGAGCCGTGCTGGCGGCGCAGCATTTTTGCGACGGGCCGGCGCCGCCGCGATCGGTCGACGAAGCAAGACGCAGGCTGATTTACGGGCTCGGGCAATGAACCACGGGGTAGAGGAATGATCAGCGATCATGTCATTGTGCAATTCGACAAGGCGTTCAGGACATTGTTCGCACCGGCTGCAAGCGTGCGCCCGCTTCCCGGAGCGGATCTGCCCGAGGTCTCGCTGTCGGCGCCACAGAAGGCCGAGACGGCCGCGCTGATGCGCGTCAATCATTGCGGCGAGATCTGTGCGCAGGCGTTGTATCAGGGGCAGGCGATGACCGCGCATGAGAAGCGCATCCGGGAGGAACTCGAGCGCGCCGCCGCCGAGGAGGCCGAACATCTTGCCTGGACCGAGCGACGCATCCACGAACTGGGTGGCCGCAAGAGTTGGCTCAACCCGCTCTGGTATGCCGGGTCACTGGCACTCGGGATGATTGCCGGCCGGCTCGGGGATCGCTGGAGCCTGGGCTTTCTGGCCGAAACCGAACGCCAGGTCGAGAATCACCTCGATGGGCATCTAGGTCGCGTCTCGGCCGAGGATGTGCGCACCCGGGCAATCATCGAGCAGATGAAGCTCGACGAGGCCGGTCATGCGCAAACGGCGATCAATCTGGGCGGACGCGAGTTGCCGGCGCCGGCGCGCGCCGCGATGCGGCTGATGGGGCGGGTGATGACGACGCTCTCGCATCGCATCTGAGCCCCACGGAATCACCGCGTCGCGACGGCCGTCAGTCGGCTTCGATGATTTCCCAGGTATGTTCGATGCGGGCGGTCTTGCCCAGCATGACCGAGGCTGAACAGTACTTGTCAGCGGACAGGTGGATCGCGCGCTCGACCGCCTCAGGCTTTAGCTTGCGACCGGTAATTCGGTAATGGAAGCCGATCTGGGTAAACACCTTGGGGTCGGTGTCCGAGCGCTCGGCAACCAGGCGCACCTCGCAGTTGCGGACGTCGTGCCGACCACGTCGCAAGATCAATACCACGTCGAACGCCGAGCAGCCGCCCGCGCCGGCGAGCATCATTTCCATCGGTCGCGGCGCGAGATTGCGACCGCCTGCATCGGGTGCGCCGTCCATCGTGACGAGATGGCCGGAGCCCGTTTCGGCGACGAAACTCACGTCGTCTAGCCATTTGATCGTGCATTCCATGCTTTTCTTCCTGCGTTTGGAGGGAGGGAGAGTAGGAGGGCGATTCTAGCCGATGCGCGATTTCGACGTTTCGTGCCCCTGTCTCGGAACTTCGGGTTGGATCGGCTGTCACTGGACGTGTATGCGGTAGATGCTTCGAATTCATTGATTTTTCAAGGGTCTTTTGAATAAGAGAAGTTTATATCGGCATCAGAAGAATTATGGTGCGGCGCACAAAAAATGCTTGCATGAAGCTCGTGTGATCTGGATAATTCAAATCAGTCGGATCGCTGGCGAGTGAAGCGATCCAGTCGATGTCTCCTCCACCCTCCTCCTTTGGTGTGGATTCAACGCAGTCCGGAATCCGGACTGCGTTTTTTTTGCCTGTGCATGCGCGCGCGAGCGCATTGACATCGAAGCCCATCGTCCCGTAATATCTCGTGCTTTCCGTTTCATGGCCCGTGGCAGGGCCGGACAAGAATCGAGGAATCGAATGAAAACGTTTTCTGCCAAGCCGCATGAAGTCAAGCGCGACTGGTTTGTTGTCGATGCGTCCGACAAGGTGCTTGGCCGTCTTGCGGCTGAAGTTGCCCGTCGTCTGCGTGGTAAGCACAAGGCGATCTATACGCCTCACGTTGATACTGGCGACTACATTGTCGTGGTCAATGTCGACAAGCTTCGCGTGACCGGCAACAAGGCGCTGGACAAGAAGTACTACCACCACACGGGATATCCTGGTGGTATCCGTGAAACCAACTTCACCAAGCTGCAGCAGCGCTTCCCGGGCCGTGTGCTCGAGAAGGCCGTCAAGGGCATGCTGCCGAAGGGCCCGCTGGGTTACGCGATGCTCAAGAAGCTCAAGTGCTACGCTGGCGCCGAGCATCCGCACACTGCGCAGCAGCCCAAAGTTCTCGAGATCTGACAGGAGCCTATCAATGGCTGTTAGCTACAACTACGGCACCGGCCGGCGCAAGACCGCTGTCGCGCGTGTGTTCATGAAGCCGGGTTCCGGCAATATCGTCGTCAATGGAAAGCCCGTTGATGAATTCTTCTCGCGTGAGACGGGTCGCATGATCGTGCGTCAGCCGCTGGTCCTGACCGAGAACGATTCACGCTTCGACATCATGGTGAACGTCAGCGGTGGTGGTGAGTCCGGTCAGGCCGGAGCGGTGCGCCATGGCATTACCCGGGCGCTGATCGATTTTGACGCGGAACTCAAGGGCGAGCTGCGCAAAGCGGGCTTCGTAACGCGTGATGCGCGCGAAGTCGAGCGTAAGAAGGTCGGCTTCCGCAAGGCGCGTCGTCGCAAGCAGTTCTCGAAGCGCTGATCGTACGCACGCGTCACTGCGAGGCCGCCTCCACAGGCGGCCTTTGTCGTTATGGGCGCGGCTTTCCGGTACTGTTGCAGGGGTTATTGCTGTTTTTGCGGAGGCAAGGATGATCAAGGTCGGCGTGGTTGGCGGCACCGGATATACCGGCGTCGAGTTGCTCAGACTGCTGTGCGGTCACCCTGGGGCCGAACTGGTGTCGATCACGTCGCGGGGCGACGCGGGGACGGCTGTCGCGGATATGTTTCCGAGCCTGCGCGGTAGGGTGGATCTGGACTTCGTTGCCCCGGCCGACGCCGGGCTCGACCAGTGCGACGTGGTGTTCTTCGCAACCCCCAATGGAATCGCGATGCAGCAGACGGCCGAGCTGGTCGCCGCCGGCGTGCGGGTGATCGATCTCGCGGCAGATTTCCGCATTCGCGATGTCGCCGTTTGGGAGAAGTGGTACGGCATGCAGCATGCGGCGCCCGATCTCGTTGCGGAGGCCGTCTATGGTTTGCCGGAACTCAACCGCGAGGCGATTCGTGGAGCGCGTCTGGTGGCCAATCCGGGTTGCTATCCGACCGCGGTGCAGCTCGGTTTCCTGCCGCTGATCGAGGCGGGTGTGATCGATACCGGCGCCTTGATCGCGGACGCCGCGTCGGGCGCATCCGGGGCGGGGCGCAAGGCCGAAGTGCGCACGTTGTTGGCAGAGGCATCTGACAATTTTCAAGCGTACGGCGCGTCCGGTCACCGTCATTTGCCCGAGATCAGGCAGGGTCTGGCCGGCATGGCCGGGGCGCACGTCGGGCTGACGTTTGTCCCGCATCTGTTGCCAATGGTGCGCGGCATCCATGCGACGCTGTACGGCCGAATTACGCGCGAAGCGGATTTCCAGGCGCTGTTCGAGCAGCGATTCGCCGACGAACCCTTCGTCGATGTCATGCCGTTTGGTCGTCATCCGGAGACGCGTTCCGTGCGTGCGAGCAACCTGTGCCGCATCTCGATCCATCGACCGCAGGACGGCGACGTCGTGGTCGTGCTGGCAGTGATCGACAACCTGGTCAAGGGGGCCGCCGGGCAAGCCATCCAGAACATGAACATCATGTTCGACCGTGACGAACGGGAAGGGCTCGATGTCGTTCCCGTGAGCCCCTGATTCGCGGTAAGCTGAGCGCACGAGAGCGTGTTTCTCGACAGATCACCGGAACTCATCGTGCCGCCCGACGTCCAAAACGCGACACGGTAGCCGCCGCGGCGGCAAACCTGCTTCAAGGAGAATGTATGAGCACCACTGCCGAAATGCCTGATCTGCTGGTCTTCACCGATAGTGCGGCCGACAAGGTCCGCGAACTGATCGAAGAGGAAGGCAATCCCGACCTGAAATTGCGTGTATTCGTCTCTGGCGGCGGCTGCTCGGGCTTTCAGTACGGATTTACCTTCGACGAGGACGTCGCAGATGACGATACTTCGCTCGAGAAGAATGGTGTGACGCTACTGGTCGACTCGATGAGCTATCAGTATCTGCTCGGTGCGGAAATCGATTACTCCGAGGGTCTTGAGGGTGCGCAGTTCGTGATTCGTAATCCGAACGCGACCAGCACCTGCGGTTGCGGATCATCCTTCTCGGTCTGAGTTTCCTCCGGGAAATGCAAAGGGGCCCTGCAGAGGGCCCCTTTTTATTGCCGGTTCATCGTCCGTTCAGTCGTCGCGCTTGGCCAGTGTAGTCGGCTGATGGTTGAGCAGCGCGAGGCGGTCGAGCATGGGTTCGGCGACGGCGCGGAACTCGGCTAGCGCCTTGCCCTCAAGGGGCTTGACCGGCGGCAGGGCGATCTTCAGTGGATCGTGAGGCACGTTGTTGATCCGGATCTCGTAATGCAGATGCGGGCCGGTCGCCCAGCCCGTTTGGCCGACGTAGGCGATGGGGTCGCCCTGCCGGATTCGCTGTCCCTTGCGCACGCCTTTGACGAAGCCGTTCAGGTGGGCATATAGCGTGGAGTATCCGTCACGATGGCGGATGATGACCGTCTTGCCGTAGCCGTTCTGCGTGCCGACAAAGCTCACGCGCCCGTCCGAGGAGGCCTTGACCGGTGTTCCGGTGGGTGCGGCGAAGTCAGTTCCGTTGTGACTGCGCCAGCGCTTGTGGATCGGATGCATGCGGCGTCCGAAGTTCGACGAGATGCGCGTGAATTCCAGTGGATAGCGCAGGAAGGCCTGGTTCAGGCCACGGCCGTCCGGCGTGTAATACACTTCGTTGCCATCGGACTCCCTGTGCAGTACGACGCGATAGGTGTCGCCCTGATTCTCGAACTCGGCCGCCAGGATGCGACCGGTACGCACCGGTACACCGCTGTCGTAGATGGTCTCGTAGACCACGCTGAAACGATCGCCGCTGCGGATGTCCCGGGAGAAGTCGATTTGTGTGCCGAAGATCTCCGCGAAGCGGCTGGCGACGCTGTCCGGTACGCCCGCCGCGTCGGTCGCGCCAAACAGCGAGTGGGTGATCACGCCGCCACGCATCTCGACGAGGGTGTCGATGTCGGCGTCAGACGATGCGGACAGCGCAAAGGTTTCTCCTTCGCGTTTGACGATGAAGCGTTCGCTGCTGCGGGAGACCGGAAGATTGAGCGAGACCAGCTTGCCGTCGGGCGCGACCATTGCGACCAACGAGCGTCCGGCGCGGAGTTGGCGCAGGACCTGATTGGCCTGCTCGCTGGTGTTCATAAACGCCCAAGCCTGATCGTCGGCGACGCCGAGGCGGCGGAAAATGGACTGCAGCGTGTCGCCCGACTGGATGCGCTCGTTGTACACGAAAGGCAGAGTGGGCTCGGGCGGGAGTGCCTCAAGGCCCGGTGCGCCCAGATCCTCGACTACCGACTCAGGCACGAACGGCAGACCACTGTGTCCGGGTGGGACAGCGGTGGCGGCAACGACGCCGAGCAGGGAAATGACGAAGACTGCGGCCGACAGCGGGATCCGCTTGGGTTTGGACGTTTGCCGCTGCGATTCCGCTAGAATCCCGTTTTCCCTGAGTCGCATGAGTACCCTTGGTGTAAAAGTTGGTGAAGTCTAGCAAAGGCCAGGGAGCAAATCCAAAGCAATAAAGTTTTACCAGAAGTGTCAGAAATCGTTTCGGAGAAGTGCATGGTCGATGTTGGTGCGTCGCTCGATTACATCAAACGTGGCGTGGACGAGTTGCTCGTCGAGGAAGAGATGGTCGAAAAGCTGCGCGCGGGGCGTCCCTTGCGCGTCAAGGCGGGATTCGACCCGACCGCGCCCGACCTGCATCTCGGGCACACGGTGCTGATCAACAAACTGCGTCATTTCCAGGAGCTGGGTCATCACGTGATGTTTCTGATCGGCGACTTCACCGGCATGATCGGTGATCCGTCGGGCAAGAACGCCACGCGTCCGCCGCTGTCGCGCGAGCAGATCCTCGAGAACGCGCGCACGTACCAGGATCAGGTATTCCGCATACTTGATCCCGAGCGCACCGAGATCTGCTTCAACTCGTCCTGGATGGAAGAGCTTGGTTCGGCTGGCATGATCCGGCTGGCCTCGCAGCATTCGGTTGCACGCATGCTCGAACGCGATGATTTTGCGAAACGCTACGCGGCCGGCCAGTCGATCGCGATCCATGAGTTCCTGTATCCGCTGTGTCAGGGCTACGATTCGGTGGCGATGAAATCCGACGTCGAGCTGGGTGGCACTGATCAGAAGTTCAACCTGCTCGTCGGCCGGGAGCTCCAGCGCCATTCCGGACAGTCGCCACAGTGCGTGTTGACGATGCCGCTGCTCGTGGGCCTGGACGGTGCCAACAAGATGTCCAAGTCGCTTGGAAACTACATCGGCATCACCGAGCCGGCGCGCGAGATCTTCGGCAAGCTCATGTCGATCTCGGATGACTTGATGTGGCGCTACTTCGAGCTGCTGTCATTCCGTCCAATCGACGAAGTGCACAGACTTCGTGACGAGGTGGGGGCAGGGCGCAACCCACGCGATGCCAAGGTGCTGCTCGCGCAGGAGATCGTCGAACGCTTCCATGACCGGCGAGCAGCAGAGGATGCGCTCGAAGCGTTCGAAGCGCGTTTTCGTCGTGGTGAGGTGCCGGACGATTTGCCGGAGCTCGCGTTGAGCACCGATGGAAGTGGCCTGGCGCTTGTTCAGGTACTCAAGCAGGCCGGCCTGACCGCGAGCACTTCCGAGGCGATACGTCTGATCGGTCAGGGTGCCGTGCGGGTCGACGGCCAGCGCGTCGAGGACCGCGACCTGCATCTGGAGTCCGGGCGCAGCGTTCTGGTGCAGGTCGGCAAGCGCCGTTTTGCGTCGGTTTCGTTGAACTGACGTCGCGCGCTTGACACCTTGGTTGCGGTCGCTATACTGCGCGGCTCGCTGCTTCGAGCGCGCTGTTTTCCGGCGCTGGATTCGGGGCTGTGAGGGGTGTTCCGGGGTTTGAGGATTTGCTCTGGAGTGCTTGACGAAGCGGGTGATGTTGTTCATACTCTCGCTTCTTCGCTGCCGGGTGGCAGC
>JACESY010000113.1 GCA_013911595.1 Azoarcus sp. | reverse complement strand
ATCCATCCCTGCTCCGCCGCGTTCGGCCACGCCCGGCCGAACGCGGCGCTCTGCAGCCATCGTGAAGATCTACATGACCGACATGTTGCAACTGATGCGCCGGGCCGATGCCGATGCGGTCTCGGCGACGATCCTCGCCGCGATCACTGAAGACGAAGTGAAGCGGGCAACCGAGGCCGCCTTGCGCTTCGTCGCAGAGGTGTCGAGCGCGCGCTATGCGCGCAAACTCGTCGAGCGGCTGCGCGAGATCGTGCCCGAAGACTGGCTGGCCGACCTCGACGCGACCGCCGCCGACCTGCCCGCCAACGCCGCAGAGACGGCCTGAGCGCTCAGTCGCCAGTCGCGCCGAACTGCGCGAACACCTCCGCCCCGGTCAGGTCGTGCGTCCTGTTCGCAAACGCGTAATGCGCCGGCTTCTCGTCGATGAACACCTGGTGGTCAAAGCGCCAATCGTCGTCCTCGAGCAAACCCACCGGCAGGGCGTACAGCCCGCCATCCTTTAGCCGGTAGAACAGATGCGTGCCGCAGTTCGCGCAGAACCCGCGCTCCGCCCAATCCGACGAGGCATAGGTCTTCACATGCTCCGCACCGTCCATGGCCGGCGCCTGGGCACACTCCACCGCCAGCAACGGCCCGCCGCCCCACTTGCGGCATATGCCGCAATGGCAGGCGCCGTAGACCTTGTCCTTCAGCTCCGCGCGCAACTTCACGCTGCCGCACAGGCAGGCCCCCGCAAGCTCTCTTTTTGACATGACGCATGTCTCCCGGATGGATGAAGGTCAAAGCATAGCAACGCCGGGCGTGCCACACTGAAACCGGAGGAAGCCCATGACCGACCGCGAACCCATCACCGTCTTCTACGACGGCGCCTGCCCGCGCTGCCGGCGCGACCGCGCGAACTACGAGCGGCTGGCCGGCAAGGGCGGGCGGAACGTGGAGTGGTGCGACATCACAGGGCGGGACGACGAACTGCGGGCCGAGGGGATCGACCCGGACGCGGCGCTGCGCGAACTGCACGTGCGCGCGCCGGATGGGGGCGTGCTGCGCGAACTGGATGCCTACATCCTGCTGATGTCTCGCGTGTGGGTGCTCAAGCCGCTGGCCTGGCTGATCGGGCTGCCGGGGGTGCGCGGGCTGTGCTCGCGGGCGTACCGGGCGATGGTGGACCGGCGGCTGCGGCGCGAGGGACGGCTGTAGCGGCCTGGCATTGCGCGCAGGCTGCGGCGCGTCAGTCCTTCGAGAACTTCCCCACGAGTTGCTGCAGACGTTCGGCCTTGCGTTGCTCGGCCTGCTCCGCGCGTTCGCGCTGCTGTTCTTCCTTCTGCTGATCGCGCTTGCGCTTGGCGAGCTCCGCGAAGCGCTCCTTGAGCGTCTGCGAGGCGTGGGCGCGGTGCTCATCGGTGATCTCACCCGCCACGTTGCCTTCCAGGTCGAATCGCTCGGTCGCCTTCTCGACAGCCTTCAGGTAGCGCGTCGAATTGACGTGCATGCGCATTGCGGTGCGCACTGTCTTGCGATCGAACTCGGGGAAGCGCTCGCTCACGGCCTTGTCGATACCCAGCGCGAGCGGCTTGCAGTCGCGAAAGGTCGGTGAGGCCTCCTGCAGTTGACGCAGGACTTCGCGGGGATCCCCGCGGCTTTTCTTGACTTCGCCAGCGGCGGCTTCGGTCTGGGGCGTTTCGTCTTGCATCGGCTGGAATTGCTCGGATTTCACGATTGCGCGAATGATCGCACGAAACGGCGCCGTTCGCTCAGCCGGTCGGAATGGCCTCATCCGGCGTCATGACAAGTCCGGCCTCGCGGCCATCGTAGCCGGGCAGCGCGGCGACTGCAGCGTGGAAGTCCTCGCGCTGCATGATGTCGAGCATGCCGCGCACAGCAGCGGACTTCATCGCCGAGGCGTTGCAGGCGATGAAATAGCGTTCGCGCGCGATCTCGATGAAGTCGAGCTTGAAGCGGTGCGCCGCGGTGCGCACACCGAAGCCCACATCGGCCATACCGCTGGCGATGTAAGCGGCCACCGCCGCGTGGGTCAGCTCGGAGTTCTGGAAGCCTCGGATGCGGCTGCTGTCGATCTTGCGCGCCTCGAGCAACAGATCGAGCAGGATGCGCGTGCCGGAGCCGGGCTGACGGTTCACGAAGGCCACATCCTCGCGCGTCAGGTCCGCCAGCCCGGTGATGTTCTTGGGGTTGCCGGGCAGAACGAACAGACCCTGCTGGCGCTCGGCCAGATGGATCAGGCGATGTTTGCGCGGGCGCAACCAT
This sequence comes from Azoarcus sp., assembly GCA_013911595.1. Classification (GTDB taxonomy): domain Bacteria; phylum Pseudomonadota; class Gammaproteobacteria; order Burkholderiales; family Rhodocyclaceae; genus Pseudazoarcus. Next base: position 6,780 of record JACESY010000113.1, on the reverse strand, counting down.
TTGCGGTATTGCGCCCAGGCGGCGCTCTCGAACTCGCCCAGCGGCACGTGAAAGCCCGCCACGTCGCAGTCGCCGCGCGCCAGCGAGGCCACCGAATCGAGACTGCCGCGGTATTTCAGGTCCACCGGGATGTCATCGTTGACGAGAAAGCCGCGCAGTGTCTCGACCGCGAAGCCATGGCTGGCGTTGATGCGCAGGATCTGGTCCTTGTGTTCGATGCTTTTCAGCAGTTCGGCTTCGAGCTCCGACGCCAGGCTGTCGAGCGTGGGTGCCAGACGCGCCGCGATGCGCTTGTCGGCCCACAGCAGCTTCTTTCCCAGCGCGGTCAGCGTGGTACCGCGCCCGCGTGCCTTGCTCACCAGCGGACTGCCGAACACTTCCTCGCCGGTGCGCAACAGACCCCAGCCGTGGCGGTAGGACACGCCGAGCTGCGCACAGGCCTGCTCGATCTGGCCCAGTTCATCTACCACCGCCAGCAGCGCGAGCAGGCCGGGCAGCGACAGATGCGCATCGCCATCGCGCGAGACGCGCCAGGCCGGTTTGATCGTGACGCTGAACTTCATGTGCAATTTATCTCATATTGAGAGCTTATTAACCCTCTGCTAACTTGGCGGTGTAGCGATTCGGAGTAGGTTGTTCTTCATATGTTTAGTTGTGCATATGAGATCCGAACGACGAATCCAGCTTACCCCGAATCGACCGGACATCAAGTTTTAGAGAGGTGAACATGAGCTCCACCCAACCCGCCTGGGACCGCGACAAGGTCCTCGGCATCATCGATGCGCTGAAGCACAAGCCCGGCGCACTCATGCCGATCCTGCACGGCATCCAGGACGAAATCGGCTACGTGCCGGACGACGCCGTGCCGCTGATGGCCGAGGCGCTGAACCTGTCGCGCGCCGAGGTGCACGGCACGATCACCTTCTACCACCACTTCCGCACCACGCCCCCGGGTCGTCACAAGCTCGAGATCTGCCGCGCCGAAGCGTGTCAGGCGATGGGCGCGAACCGCCTCGTCGCCCACGCCAAGAAAACGCTGGGCGTCGATTTCCACGAGACCACCGCCGACGGCGCGATTTCGCTGGAGGCCGTCTACTGCCTCGGCAACTGCGCCTGTTCACCGGCCGTCATGGTCGACGGCGAACTGCTCGGCTCGGTGTCGCAGGAGTCCTTCGACGAACTCGTCGGCAACCTGAGGAGCCAGCCATGACGATCAAGGTCTATATCCCCCGCGATTCGGCGTCGATCTCTCTGGGCGCGGACAAGGTCGCCCGCACCATCGCCGTCGAGGCCGCCCGCCGCGGTGCGACGATCGAACTGGTACGCAACGGTTCACGCGGCATGTTCTGGCTCGAACCGATGATCGAAGTCAGCACGCCCGAGGGCCGCGTCGCCTATGGCCCGGTCTTCCCCGGCGACGTCTCCGATTTGTTCGAAGCCGACTTCCTGTACGGTGGCCAGCACCACCTGCGCCTTGGCCTGACCGAGGACATCCCCTACTTCGCGAAGCAGAAGCGCCTGACCTTCGCGCGCGTCGGCATCACCGACCCGGTGTCCATCGACGACTACCTTGCGCACGACGGCTACCGCGGTCTGGCCAACGCGCTGAAGATGACGCCGGCCGACATCGTCGAGGAAGTCGCCACCTCCGGCCTGCGCGGTCGTGGCGGCGCGGCCTTCCCGACCGGCATCAAGTGGCGCACCGTGCTGGGCGCGCAGGCCGACCAGAAGTACATCGTGTGCAACGCCGACGAGGGCGACTCGGGCACGTTCTCGGATCGCATGATCATGGAAGGCGACCCGCTGGTGCTGATCGAGGGCATGACCATCGCCGGGCTGGCCGTCGGCGCGACCATGGGCTACATCTACCTGCGCTCGGAATATCCCTACGCAGAAGTCGCGCTGAACGAGGCCATCGCCGCGGCCAACGCGCGCGGCTATCTGGGCGACGACATCCTCGGCTCGGGCAAGACCTTCCACCTCGAGGTACGTCGCGGTGCGGGCGCCTATGTCTGCGGCGAGGAAACCTCGCTGCTCGAGAGTCTCGAGGGCAAGCGCGGCATGGTGCGCTTCAAGCCGCCGCTGCCGGCGCTCGAAGGCCTGTTCGGCAAGCCCACGGTCGTGAACAACGTCATCTCGCTGGCCAGCGTGCCGATCATTCTCGACCAGGGCGGCGCCAACTATCAAGAATACGGCGTCGGTCGGTCGCGCGGCACGCTGCCCTTCCAGCTCGCCGGCAACATCAAGTACGGCGGTCTGGTGGAAGCGGCCTTCGGCCTGACGATCCGCGAACTGCTCTACGACTTCGGCGGCGGCTCGCGCACCGGCCGGCCGATCCGCGCCGTGCAGATCGGTGGCCCGCTGGGCGCGTATGTGCCGGAATCGCAGTTCGACCTGCCGCTGGACTACGAAGAGCTGGGCAAGAACGACGCCATGCTCGGCCACGGCGGCCTGGTGGTGTTCGACGACACCGTCGACATGGCCCAGATGGCGCGCTTCGGCATGGAGTTCTGCGCCATCGAATCCTGCGGCAAATGCACGCCGTGCCGCATCGGCTCGACGCGCGGCGTCGAGGTCATCGACCGCATGGTCGAGGGCAAGGATCGCCCCAAACAGGTCATTTTGCTTCGCGAACTGTGCGACACGATGCTCAGCGGCTCGCTGTGCGCACTGGGCGGCATGGCGCCGTTCCCGGTGCTCAGCGCGCTGAACCATTTCCCCGAGGATTTCGGCCTGGCCGAACCCGCCGACAAGGCAGCCTGAGGAGGTCTCAAATGCTCTATCAACTCAACGACATCGATTACGGCACGCCGGCGAGCGTCTCCGAAAACCTCGTGACGCTGACCATCGACGGCGTCGCAGTCACCGTGCCGGAAGGCACCTCGGTGATGCGCGCGGCGGTGGAAGCGGGCATCAACATTCCCAAGCTGTGCGCCACCGACAGCCTCGAGGCCTACGGCTCGTGCCGCCTGTGCGTAGTCGAGATCGAGGGGCGTCGCGGCACGCCGGCCTCATGCACCACGCCGGTCGACGAAGGCATGATCGTGAACACGCAGACCGGCAAGCTCGCCGACCTACGTCGCAACGTCATGGAGCTGTACATCTCCGACCACCCGCTCGACTGCCTGACCTGCTCGGCCAACGGCAACTGCGAGCTTCAGGACATGGCCGGCGTGGTGGGCCTGCGCGAGGTGCGCTACGGCTACGAGGGCGAGAATCACCTCAGCGACACGACCGACTATTCCAACCCCTACTTCAACTACGACCCGTCCAAGTGCATCGTGTGCAACCGCTGCGTGCGCGCCTGCGAGGAAACCCAGGGCACGTTCGCGCTGACGGTGGATGGCCGCGGCTTCGAGTCGCGCATCGCGGCGAGTCAGTCCGAGGACTTCATGGATTCCGAATGCGTGTCCTGCGGCGCCTGCGTGCAGGCCTGCCCGACCGCCACGCTGATGGAAAAGAGTGTGGTCGAACTCGGCCAGGCCGAGCACAGCGTGGTCACCACTTGCGCCTACTGCGGCGTGGGCTGCTCGTTCAAGGCCGAGATGAAGGGCGAGACCGTGGTACGCATGGTTCCCAACAAGAACGGCCAGGCGAACATGGGCCACTCCTGCGTCAAGGGCCGCTTCGCGTGGGGCTACGCCACCCACTCCGATCGCATTACCAAACCGATGATCCGCAAGAAGATCACCGACCCGTGGCAGGAAGTGTCGTGGGAAGAGGCCATTTCCTACGCAGCGTCCGAACTCAAGCGTATCCAGGCCAACTACGGTCGTGGCGCGGTCGGTGGCATCACCTCGTCGCGCTGCACCAACGAGGAAACCTACCTCGTGCAGAAGCTCGTGCGTGCCGCCTTCGGCAACAACAACGTCGACACCTGCGCGCGCGTGTGCCACTCGCCCACCGGCTATGGCCTGAAGGTCACCATGGGTGAATCGGCCGGTACGCAGACCTTCGAATCGGTGCTGCACTCCGACGTGATCTTCGTCATCGGCGCCAACCCGACCGACGGTCACCCGGTGTTCGGCTCGATGATGAAACGCCGCCTGCGCGCCGGTGCCAAGCTCATCATCGCCGACCCGCGCCGCATCGACCTGGTGAAGTCGCCGCACGTTCAGGCGGACTACCACCTGCAACTGCGCCCCGGCAGCAACGTGGCCCTGGTCACGTCCATGGCCCACGTCATCGTCACCGAAGGCCTGCTCGACGAAGCCTTCATCCAGGAGCGGTGCGACCTCGAGTCCTTTGATCTCTGGAAGACGTTCGCGGCCCGCGAGGAGAACAGCCCGGAGGCCATGGAAGCCGTCACGGGCGTGCCGGCCGGCGTGCTGCGCGGCGCCGCCCGCCTGCTCGCCACCGGCGGCAACGCGGCCATCTACTACGGTCTGGGTGTGACCGAGCACGCACAGGGTTCGACCACCGTCATCGGCATCGCCAACCTCGCCATGGCCACCGGCAACATCGGCCGCAAGGGCGTGGGCGTGAACCCGCTGCGTGGTCAGAACAACGTGCAGGGCGCATGCGACATGGGCTCCTTCCCGCACGAGCTGCCGGGCTACCGTCACGTCTCCGATGCCACCGCGCGTGCGCTGTTCGAGTCCGAATGGGGCGTCTCGCTGGAAGGCGAACCGGGCCTGCGCATCCCCAACATGTTCGACGCCGCGCTGGAAGGCACCTACAAGGCCATGTACGTGCAGGGCGAGGACATCGTGCAGTCCGACCCCAACACCCAGCACACCACCGAGGCGCTGGAGAATCTTGAATGCCTGATCGTGCAGGATCTGTTCCTGAACGAAACGGCCAAGTACGCCCACGTCTTCCTGCCGGGCTCCTCCTTCCTCGAAAAGGACGGCACCTTCACCAACGCCGAGCGCCGCATCTCGCGCGTCACCAAGGTCATGAAGCCGCTGGCCGGCTACGCCGACTGGGAAGCCACCCAGCTGCTCGCCAACGCGCTGGGCTACCCGATGAATTACAAGCACCCGTCCGAGATCATGGACGAGATCGCGCGCCTCACGCCCACCTTCCACGGCGTGTCGTTCGACCTCATCGACCGCCTCGGTTCGGTGCAGTGGCCGTGCAACGCAGAGGCGCCGGAAGGTACGCCGACCATGCACATCGACGAGTTCGTACGCGGCAAGGGCAAGTTCGCCCCGACCCGCTACGTGGCCTCCGATGAGCGCGTGACGCAGAAATTTCCGCTGATCCTGACCACCGGCCGCATCCTGTCCCAGTACAACGTCGGCGCGCAAACCCGCCGTACCGCCAACAATGCATGGCACAGCGAAGACCGGCTGGAACTGCACCCGCACGACGCAGAAGACCGCGGCATCAAGGACGGCGACTGGGTCGGTATCCAGAGCCGTGCCGGCGAGACGGTGCTGCGCGCGACCATCACCGAGCGCATGCAACCGGGCGTGGTGTACACCACCTTCCACTTCCCGGAATCCGGCGCCAACGTGATCACCACTGACAGCTCCGACTGGGCCACCAACTGCCCCGAGTACAAGGTGACCGCGGTGCAGGTGTTGCCGGTGTCGCAGCCGTCCGAGTGGCAGCAGGGCTTCGCCCGCTTCACCGAACAGCAGCTCGCGCTGCTGGAGGAAGCCCGCACCGCAGGCGCGAAATGAGCGTCTGCAGCGTGCGCGCCGCACGGCCGGTGATCGAGCGCCCGTGGTCCGCCCGCCGGGTCGAACGCTGGTCCGGCGGCCGGCCCACCGACGGTATCGACCAGGTCGCCGAAGAAGTCCCGGTCGCGCTGGTGTACAACGGCATCTCCCACGCGGTGATGCTGGCGTCGCCAGCCGACCTGGAAGACTTCGCGCTGGGCTTCTCGCTGTCCGAAGGCATCCTGCGCGACGCCAGCGAGCTGTACGACCTCGAAGTCGAACAGCGCGGCGAAGGCATCCAGGTGGACATGCGCATCGCCGCCGAGTGCTTCATGCGCCTCAAGCAACGCCGCCGCAACCTCACCGGCCGCACCGGCTGCGGCCTGTGCGGCGTCGAGACGCTGGAACAGGCCGTGCGCCACCCGGCGCCCGTCGCCAGCGGCCTGCAGGTGTCGGCCGAAGCCGTGCATCGCGCCATGGCCGCCATGACGCGAGCGCAACCGCTGCAACGCATCACCGGCGCCGTGCACGCCGCCGCCTGGGCAACGCCCGACGGCAGCCTGCAACTCGTGCGTGAAGACGTCGGCCGCCATGGCGGCCGAGGGCATCGACCACGCCGCCGGATTCATCGTCATCACCAGCCGCGCCAGCTACGAAATCGTGCAAAAGGCCGCGACGCGGGGCATCGCCCTCGTCTCCGCCATCTCCGCGCCCACCGGGCTGGCGGTGCGCATCGCTGAAGAAGCCGGCGTAACCCTTCTCGGCTTCACCCGCGGCGGCGGCCACGTGGCCTACGCGCACGCCGCACGACTGGACACAACGCTAATCGGAACCCCCGAATGAACATCCAGACCCTGATCAAGATGGCCAATCAGATCGGCACCTTCTTCGAACCCGAAGTCGCGCTCGAAGTCGCCGCCGACGACACCGCCAACCACATCCACCGCTTCTGGGACCCGCGCATGCGTCGCGCCCTCATTGCCCACGTCGACGCCAATGGCGATGCCGAACTGTTGGCCGTCGTCGCCGCCGCGCTCACGCGTCACCGCGACACGCTGCTCGGCTCGGTCACCCAGCACCTCGAGGCCGCCTGACCATGAACGTCCAGACCCTCATCAAGATGGCTAACCAGATCGGCACCTTCTTCGAGCCCGAAGTTGCCATCGAAGTC
>JACESY010000112.1 GCA_013911595.1 Azoarcus sp. | reverse complement strand
TCTCGGCCGAGACCGGCGCCGGCAGCGTGTGCGGCTCCTGTCGGCCGCTGCTCGCGCAACTGCTCGGCGGCGCCGCGCTGCCCGCGGTGCGCGCGGCCAGGGCGCTCGCGGCGTTGACTGCACTGGCACTGCTGGGCGCGCTGTTCTATGCGCTGGCCGGCATCCCGTTCCCGGACGCGGTCGATCCCGATTTCCGCTGGGATCTCATCTGGCGCGACAAGGACATCAAGGAGATCAGCGGCTACGTGGTGCTCGGCGTGATGGCGGTACTCGCCGCGATCACGCTGCGCAAGCGCGTCGAGCGCGTGCGCATCGGCAGCTTCGACATGTGGCGCCTGGTGCATGTGGCGATCGGCGTGGTGCTGGTCGGTGGCCTGCTGTTCCACACCGGTGGGCGCCTGGGCTACAGCCTGGATCTGGCGCTGAGCCTGTCGGTGGTCGGCGCGCTGCTCTCGGGCGTGGTCATCGCCGCCGTGCTGGCGCGCCAGCATGCGCTTGGCCCGGGTCTGGTGCGGCGCACCCAGCGTGCCGCCACGCTGGCCCACATCCTGAGCCTGTGGGCGATGCCCGCACTGCTCGGCTTCCACATCTTCAAGTTCTACTACTTCTGAGCGGCCGCCATGGGTGCATCGAAACGCAAATTCCGGATGTGGCTGTTGTGGGCCGTCGCGACGCTGGCGCTCGCCGGCGTGGTCTTCGCGGCGGTTGCCAGCATTGCCTCCGGCCGGGTCGATCCGGTGAGCCTCAAGTTGCGCGCCCTGATTCTGCCCGGCGAGACCACGCACGGCCATCACCAGATCGAGCTGGCGTGCGACGCCTGCCATACCGAGGGTTTCGCCGATCGCGAGGCGGTGCAGGCCTCGTGCGAGGGCTGTCACGCCACCGGTCTGAAGGCGAGCCAGGATTCGCATCCGCGCAAGAAATTCACCGATCCGGCCAACTTCGAGCGACTGGAGGCCATCGAGGCGACGTACTGCGTGAGCTGTCACGTGGAGCACAAGCCCGACATCACCCACGCCGGCGGTGTCACGGTGCCCAAGGACTTCTGCGTGCTATGTCACGCCCAGATTGCCGAGACGCGCCCCAGCCACGAGGGCATGGCCTTCCAGACCTGTACCAACAGCGGTTGCCACAACTACCACGACAACCTCGCACTGAAGGAAAACTTCCTGCTCGACCACGCCGACGACGGCTTCCTGAAGGAGGCGCCGCGGGTGCGCGAGCGTCGTCTTCTGCAGGTGCTCGAGGAATCCGAGACCTATCCGTGGGATGACTACCCGATCGAGCCACTCGTCGCGGAGGACGCCGATCACGACGCTTCGCTGGCCGACCCGCACGCCGAGGCCGCGTGGCTGGCCTCGAAGCACGCACAAGCCGGTGTCAATTGCAGTGCCTGTCACCAGGTCGGGGCCAAGCGCGAACCCGAGTGGGTGGCCAAGCCCAACCACGCGCCGTGCGCGAGTTGCCACGGGCTGGAGGTCGATACCTTCCAGGCCGGTCTGCACGGCATGCGGACCAAGACCGCACTGGGTCCGATGACGCCGACCGACGCGCGCTTGCCGATGAAGGCCGATGCGGCGCATTTCGAGCTGGGCTGCACGAGCTGCCACGGTGCGCACGACTTCGACACCCGCCGCGCCGCCGTCGATTCCTGCATGAGCTGCCACGACGACGGGCATACCCGTGCCTATGTCGACAGCCCGCACCACGCGCTGTGGCAGGCCGAACTGGCCGGCGAGGCCCCGGCCGGCAGCGGCGTGTCCTGTGCGAGCTGCCACATGCCGCGCATCGAGCACATTGCCGAGGACTTCTCGCGCCGCACCCTGGTGCAGCACAACCAGAACGCGACGCTGTATCCGGCCAGCAAGATGGCGCGCGCCGTGTGCCTGAACTGCCATGGCCTGGGTCCCGCGCTCGACGCGCTCGCCGACCCCGCGCTGATGCGTCGCAACTTCCGCGGCCAGAGCTCCGTGGCCGTCGACAGCATCCGCATGGCCGTCGAGCGCGACCGTCAGGTGCGCGAGGAACGCGCTGCCAAAGCCGCTTCATCCACCCCGTAGCAAACCACCGTCCCACAAGGAGAGTCGCCATGAAAGTCCGTAACCGCAAGATCCTCGCCGCCGCCTGTGTCGCCGCCGTCGCCATCTCGGCGCCGGTCGCCGCCCAGCAGGGCTGGAGCTACCAGCAGGTCGCCGACGCGCTGCACCTGGTGCTGGAGACCGACCGCACGGTCTACACGCGTCTGATCGTCAACCGCCTGGCCAACCAGGAGAAGGTCATCGAGGCGCACGAGGACTGGCTCGACAAGAAGGCGCTGGTGCTGCCCGCGCAGATGTTCCGAGCCGGTTCCGAGATGGTCGCGGAGAAGGGCGCGGAGTGGAGTTATCGCCTGATTTCCGAATGGCCGATCAACGACCAGAACGTCGCGCGCACCCCCGCCGAGGAGGAAGGACTCAAGGCGGTGGCTGCCGACGGCAGCAAGCCCTTCTACAAGGAAGAGGAAATTGGCGGCAAGAAGTACTTCACCGCCGTGTATGCCGACCGCGCGGTCGCGCGCGCCTGCATCACCTGCCACAACGACCACAAGGACAGCCCGCGCAACGACTTCAAGATGGGCGAGACCATGGGCGGCGTGGTGTTGCGCCTGCCCATGTGAGGCGCGCCGCCATGACGCTCGACGACATCCGCAACGGACTCGTTGTCGCGCTGTTCGCGGCGGCCGCTTCCACCGCCTTGCCCGTGTCCGCTGCGGACCCGGGCAAGGCGGTGTGGGAGGGCACGTGCGCCCTGTGCCACACCGAGCCGTTTTCCGGCGCGCCGCAGATCGGTGACATCGAAGCCTGGGAGCCGCGCATCGCCAAGGGGCGGGAGGCCCTCTACGTGAGTGCGCTCGACGGCTTCTTCGGCCCGATGGGCGACGAGATGCCCGCGCGCGGCGGCAACGATTCGCTCTCCGATGACGAGGTGCGTGCCGCCGTCGACTACATGCTCGCCGCTTCCGGCGCCGACTGAACCCCGAACCACAAACGAAAAGGAACCGACATGGCCGAAGCCAGCCTCTACCAGAAACTCGGCGGCATGCCCGCCGTCAATCTCGCCGTCGACAAGTTCTACGACAAGGTGCTCGCCGACGGGCGCATCAAGCATTTCTTCGCCGGCGTCGACATGGATCGCATGCGCGACCACCAGAAGAAATTCCTTACTTTCGCCTTCGGCGGCACCACCGCCTACGACGGGCGCAACATGCGCGAGGCCCACGCACGGCTGGTCGAGCAGATGGGCCTGGACGACAGCCACTTCGACGCCGTCGTCGAGAATCTCGGCGCGGTGCTGACCGAACTGGGCGTTGCGCCGGACCTGATCGGCGAGGTCGCCGGCGTTGCCGAATCGGTACGTGACGACGTGCTCTGCCGCTGAGCGCAACAAGCGCCGTACAGGGCCCCGCTCGCAGCCGCGGCGGGGCCTTTTTGCAGGCGCACGTTCCGGGTGCGCACCGTGGCGCGATGCACAGCATCCGTGCGTGGATCTGCGCGTCACGCGGCGCAAGCGCCTTCTTGAACGGCTGGCACGCCTCATGCTTTGAACTCTCCGAGAGCGGACCATCGACGGTCCGGCTCCCTTGACGGACAACGGCGTCCATCGACCCCCTCGCATCTTTCGATTGCGCGGGGTTCGGTGAGACGCCGTTTTCCGTTGCCGGAGCATCGAACGAAGCCCGCTGCTTGCGGGCGAGACGGAGAGACGCATGAACAAGGTATTCCTGATCGGTGCGGGTCCCGGCGCAGCCGACCTGCTCACGTTGCGCGCCGCGCGCATCCTCGCCGAGCAGGCCGGCGTGGTGCTGGCCGACGAACTGGTCTCCGACGAGGTGCTGGCGCTGGTGCGGCCCGGCGCGCGCGTGCTGCGCGTGGGCAAGCGCGGCGGGCGCACCTCCACCCCGCAGGACTTCATCCACCGGTTGATGGTGCGCTACGCGCGTCGCGGCCAGGTCGTGGTACGGCTCAAGGGGGGTGACCCGTTCGTGTTCGGGCGTGGCGGCGAGGAAGTCGAGGCGCTGGCCGCGGCCGGCATCGATGCCGAGATCGTGCCGGGACTGACCGCCGGTATCTGCGTGCCGGCGAGCATCGGCATTCCGGTTACGCATCGCGCCTACACGCACGGCGTGACGCTGGTGACCGGCACCTGCGGCGATGGCTCGGGGCCGGACTGGAATGCGCTCGCGCGCACCGGCACGACCCTGGTGATCTACATGGGTCTGGCGCGCGTGCTGAGCATCGTCGCCCGTCTGATTGCCGGCGGGCTGCCGCCGGACACGCCGGCTGCGGCGATCGCCTCGGGCACGCTGCCGGGCCAGCGCCAGGTGGTCGGCACCCTGCGCGAGCTGCCCGAGCGCATCGCCGCCGACGGGCTGGCCTCGCCGGCCATCCTCGTCGTCGGCGAGGTCGCTGCGTTGGCGCGCATCGAAGCCCGCGTGGGCGCTTGTGCGGCCGCCTGAGGAGATGGGCATGGACCGAGCGGAGATCATCCACATCAAGGCCGACACCGCCAGCGGCGAGACACGCTCGACCTGCTGCTACTGCGGCACCGGCTGCGGCCTGATCATCGAACACGAGGCCGGGCGCATCACCAGCGTGCGTGGCGACCCCGATCACCCGGCCAACTTCGGCCGGCTGTGCACCAAGGGCGCAACGCTGCACCTGACCTCCGGCACCGCCGGGCGGGCGCTCTACCCGGAACTGCGTGCCACCCGGGACGCGCCGCGCCAGCGCACCGACTGGGACAGCGCGCTCGACACGGCAGCCGACCGATTCGCCGACATCATCCGCGAGCACGGCCCGGATGCGGTGGCCTTCTACATTTCCGGCCAGTTGCTGACCGAGGACTACTACGTCTTCAACAAGCTCGCGCGTGCGTTGGTCGGCACCAACAATATCGATTCGAACTCGCGCCTGTGCATGTCGAGCGCGGTGGCAGGCTACAAGAGCACGCTGGGCGCGGACAGCGTGCCGGCGAGCTACGAGGACCTGGCGCTGGCCGACCACCTGCTGATCGCCGGATCGAACACTGCGTGGGCGCACCCCATCGTGTTTCGCCGCATCGAGGACGCCAAGCGCGCCAACCCCGATCTCTTCATCACCGTGGTCGATCCACGTCGCACCGAGACGGCCGAGTTCGCAGATCTCCACCTGCAGATCGCGCCGGGCACGGACCTGCTGGTGTACAGCGCGATGCTGCACGTGCTGGTGTGGGAGGATCTGCTCGACCGCGATTTCATCCGCGAGCACACCGACGGCTTCGACGCCTTGCGCGCCGAACTGGTCGAATATTCGCCGGGCAACGTCGCCGCCGCCTGCGGCGTGGACGCGGCCGACATCATCGAAGCCGCGCGTCGCTTCGGGCGTGCCCGCGCGGCGCTGTCGATGTGGTGCCAGGGACTCAACCAGTCCCACCATGGTGTCGCCAACAACGCCGCGCTGATCCACCTGCATCTGGCCACCGGTCACATCGGTCGCCCCGGTGCCGGCCCGTTCTCGCTCACCGGCCAGCCCAATGCCATGGGCGGTCGCGAGGTCGGCGCCCTGGCCTCTATCCTGCCCGCGCACCGCGACCCCAAGAGCGCCGAAGATCGCGCCGAGATGGCTCGGCTGTGGGGCGTGGACGCGATGCCGGAGGCGCCCGGCCTGGCCGCGGTGAGCCTTTTCGACGCGATCCTCGAGGGCAAGGTCAAGGCGGTGTACATCGCCTGCACCAACCCGGCGCAGTCGCTGCCGGATCTCACGCGCGTGCGCGGTGCGCTGGAAAAGGCCGAGTTCGTCGTGCTGCAGGAAGCCTACGCCGATACAGAAACGGCCGAGTTCGCCGATCTGCTGCTGCCGGCTTCCGGTTGGGGCGAGAAATCGGGCACCGTTACCAACTCCGAGCGCCGCGTCACGCGCGTGCGTCCGGCCATTGCGCCGCCGGGCGAGGCGCGGTCCGACTGGGCGATCACGGCTGATTTTGCGCGTCGACTGGCCACGCGCCTGGGCAAGCCGGAATCACCCTTCGCCTTCGCCGACGAGGCGGCCGTATTCGCCGAACACGTCTCGCTCACCGCCGGGCGCGACTGCGACATGAGCGGATTGAGCCACGCGGTGCTCGAGGCGCAGGGCCCGCTGCAGTGGCCGTTCCCGCAAGGGGCTACCGGCGGCACCGTGCGCCTGTTCGAAGACGGCGTGTTCCCGAGCGCCGACGGGCGTGCACGCTTTGCGAAGGTGGGTTTTCCGACGCGCCATGCGCCGCTGCCCGAGCCGGTCACCGCGCGCCGCCCGTTCATCCTCACCACCGGGCGGCTGCGCGACCAGTGGCACGGCATGAGCCGCAGCGGCAAGGTCGCGCAACTGTGGGGTCACACGCCGCGTGCCGAGATCGCCGTCAATCCGGTCGATCTGGTGCGCCGTGGTCTCGATGCCGATCAACTGGTGCGGGTGATCGGCGAGCGCGGCGAGATCGTGCTGCCGCTGACCACCGACGAGGGCGTGGCGCCCGGACAGGCGTGGATCCCGATGCACTGGGGGGCAGCGACGCTGGCCCACGCCGGCCCCAACGTGCTCACTTCCAAGGCCGTCGATCCGGTGTCGCAACAGCCGGCGCTCAAGCAGGCGGCGGTGTCCATCCTGCCGGCCAAGCTGGACTGGCGCGCCGGCTGGGCAGCGCTCGCGCGGGACGCCGAGCAGGCCGCGCAGTGGATGGCCGCACTGCGCGGGCAGCTTGCACAGTTCGGGTATGCCGCGCTCAGTCTCACCGGACGGGATCAGCCGATCGTCGTGCTGCGCGCGGCCAACGGCTGGCCTTTGCCCGAACATCTGCTCGAGCCCATCGACGCGGTGTTCGGCTGTGCCGACAGCGATCCGGTATTGCGCCTGTCGGATGCCAAACGCGGTATCGACAAGCGCGCGCGCGTCGACGGCCAGCGGCTGCTTGCGCTGCGACTGGCCGGGGAGGTCGCAGCCTTCGACTGGCTGGTCGACGCCATCGCCGACGGCACCGACGTGGGGCCCTTGCGGCCGTGGTTGTTCGCGCCGGTGTCCGCCCCGCCGCAGGGGCTCGCGCCGGCCGGCGGACGCACCGTGTGTAATTGCTTCGGCGTTTCGGAGGGCAGGATCCGCGAGGCGGTCGCTGCCGGAGCCGACCTCGAGGCGCTGCAGGCCAAGCTCAAGTGCGGCACCTCCTGTGGCTCCTGCCTGCCCGAACTGCGACGCCTGACGCGCGCCGCTGCGGCCCAATCCGTCTCAGGGAGCTGAAATGAACGATTCCATCGCCGTGGAACCCGAGCGCGTGCGCGCCGCGGGCGGGCGCCGTTCGATGCTGGCGTGGGCATGCATCACCTGGGGCGGGGCCGGGCTTGGCCTGGGGCTGGCCTTTGCCGCCGATGACTGGGCCTTGCGCGTTGTCGCGCTGGTCTTCGCCGCGAGTGCTGCGGCCTGCGGCGCGATGGTCGTGCGCACGGTGCGCCGCCGCCTGGCCGAGCTCGAAGGCTTTGCCGGCGAACTGGCCGAGGGACGACTCACCGCGCGACTGCCCACCGGTGCGGACGACGAATTCACTGCGCTGGGCGAGTGCTTCAACCGTGCCGCGCGTTCGCTCGCGAGCATGCTCACCGAGCTGGGTCGAGCCACTGCCGAGTTGCGCAGCGTCTCCGGCGAGGCGGCCGCCAACGCCGCGGCCGGCGAGCAGGGGGTTGCGGTACAGCGCGACACCACGGTGTCGTCGGCCGCCACCCTCGAGCAACTCATCACCAGTCTGACGCAGACACGCGACGGCGCGGCCGAAGCGGCCGGGGCCGCGCAGGACTCGACCGGAGAAGCCGGGCGCGGTGCCGCGATGGTGGGCGATGTCGCTGCCGCGATGCGCGCGCTCGCCAGCGACGTGCGTGGTGCGGCCGGGGCGGCGGCGACGCTGACCGAGCGCTCGCGCGAGATCGACGGCATCGTCGCGACGATCGCCGACATCGCCGGGCGTACCAACCTACTGGCGCTCAATGCCGCGATCGAGGCCGCGCGCGCCGGCGAGGCCGGTCGCGGCTTCGCGGTGGTGGCCGACGAGGTTCGCCAACTCGCCGAACGCACCAGCGAGGCCACTCGCAGCGTCTCGGAGCTGATCGGTGCGATCCACGGCGATGTGGCCGTGCTCGGGGACACCGTTCGTTCGGCCGACGAGAAGGCACGCGCCAGTGCGGCTGCCGCCGACGACGCTGCGGCCGCGCTGGCCTCGATCCGGGCGGCAACCGAGCAGGCCTTGCTGCGCATGAACGACATCGCTGCCGCCAGCCGCGAACAGAGCATCGCCGGCGAGCGCATCGGTGGCGACATCGAGCGCGTCGCGCGCCTGGCCGACGAGAACGCCCAGCGCCTGGCCGAGAGCAGCGAGCTCGCAACCTACCTCAAGCATCTGGTGGGGCGGCTCGAGGATCACCTTCAGCATTATCGCTACGAGTAGGAGAGCATCATGGAAACCGGCGTCCTGTGGCTCGTCGTCCTCGCCGTTCTGGCCGTCGCGATGCCCGCGTGGCTTGCGCTCGCGCGCGGCCTGTCGTGGCGCCCGGAGCGCGCGCGTCGCTCGCTCGCGGCCTCCGCCGATATCGTGCGGCTGGTGCAGAACGTGCAGCAGCACCGCGGCATGAGCGGCGCGTGGCTGGCCGGCGATGAGAGCTTTGGCGTCAAACTGCCCGAAAAGCAAGCGTTGATCGGGCGCATCTTCGAAGGGCTGGAGATCGCTGCGCGCACCGAATCCAGCGAAGCCTATCCGTGCTTTCGCATCAGTGATCTGCGCGCACTACACGACCAATGGCAGGCGCTGGTCGGCGGACTTGCGGCGAGCACGCCCGAGATGAGCTTCCAGGATCATTGCCAGATCGTCGCCCGCCTGCTCGACTGGCTGCGAGCCCTGGGCGAGGCGCGCATCGAGCAGCCTGCCGGCGCCAAGACCGTCGGTCCGGCCGTGCGCAACTTCGCGTTCCGTCTGCCGACGCTGGCCGAGTGTCTGGGTCAGGCGCGTGCGCTGTCGAGCGCGTCGGCCGCCCGCGAGCGGGTCGCGCCGGTTGCCCGCGTGCGACTGGTGTTCCTGCTCTCACGTGCCGAATCCCTGCTCGGCACCGCCCGTTCGGCCGCTCGGGGAGAAAGCGGACCCGAGCAGGAGCAGGCCGCCGAGGCCGTCC
>JACESY010000111.1 GCA_013911595.1 Azoarcus sp. | reverse complement strand
GGCCAGGGGCCAGGGGCTAGGGGCGACGTGACGTGTGTTTTCTTGCGTTGATCCCTATTGCAACATTGGCTCGAGCTTCTCCCACACAGTGTCCAGGATGCGGTGCTGCGCCTCGGCGGTCGGGTGGATGCCGTCGGACAGGAAGTACTGCGGGTCGTCGGCGAAGCCGTCGAGCAGGAAGGGCACGAAGCCGATGTCGTGCTTGTCGGCCAGGTTGCGGAAGACCTCGGCGAACTGGCGCGTATAGGCCGGGCCGTAGTTGGGCGGCATCTGCATGCCCACCAGCAGCACGTCGGCGCCGCTGTTACGGGCCGCTGTTATCATCGCGTCGAGGTTGTCGGCGGCGATTCGGGCGGGCAGGCCGCGCAGGCCGTCGTTGGCGCCCAGTTCCAGGATCATCAGATCGGGCTTGTGCTGTGCCAGGGCGTCGGGCAGCCGGGTGCGCCCGCCCGAGGTGGTCTCGCCGCTGACGCTGGCGTTGACGACTTCGTGCGGGAACCCTTTCTCCGCCAGCCGCGTCTGCAACAGCACCGGCCAGGCTTCTTCACGCTTGAGCTGGTAACCGGCCGACAGCGAGTCGCCCCACACAAGAATGGTCGCCGCCTGCGTGGCGCCGGCCAGTACAAGAAACAGGATGGTCGCGATGGATCGAAGCAGCATCGAAATGGGTTCTCCGTTGGTTAAGGTGCGGGGTCTCGCGAAACACGTGCCGGTCGCAGAAGAGGGCGGCGTGCTGCGCATTCTGGACGATATTGCGTTTTCCGTCGGTCGCGGCGAATCGGTGGCCATCGTCGGTGCGTCCGGTTCCGGAAAATCCACGCTGCTCGGATTGCTCGCGGGGCTGGATGTTCCCAGCGCAGGTTCGGTACGCATTGATGGCACCGAGATCTTCGACCTGGACGAGGACGCGCGCGCCGAGTTGCGCGCCGGGGCGATCGGCTTCGTGTTCCAGTCGTTCCAGTTGCTGCCGGCGCTCAATGCCCTCGAAAACGTCATGCTGCCGCTGGAGCTGAGCGGCACCGATGACGCCCAGGCACAGGCTGGACGCTGGCTCGACCGCGTCGGGCTGTCCGCGCGTCGCCGGCATTATCCCAAGCACCTGTCCGGGGGCGAGCAGCAGCGTGTCGCGCTGGCCCGCGCCTTCGCGCCCAACCCGCGCCTGCTGCTGGCCGATGAGCCCACCGGCAACCTCGACGCGGCCACCGGCGCAGCCGTCATCGATCTGATTTTCGAACTCAACCGCGAGGCCGGTACCACGCTTGTGCTCGTGACCCACGACGAGGCGCTGGCCGCGCGCTGCGGCCGCGTGCTGCGCATGACGGCGGGGCGGTTGTCCGAGGACGAGCCGGTCGCCGCCTGATCACTCCTGTGGCTTGAGCGGCTCGATCTTGAGCTGATCGAGCTTCCACAGCCAGCTGCCGTCGTCCTGGCGGCGAGCGATCTCGGTGGAGACGTTGCCGTTGGGCTGGCGCGAGGTGGTCATCGCCAGATCGCCGTGGACGATGGGCTTCATCTGGTCGACCGGCGGGAATTCACGCTTTTTGGCGAGGATGCGGGTGTAGAAGGCGCGGATCTCCTCGTGTCCGCTGGCTACCGGTTCGCCGACTGCGAGTACGGCGTCCGGTTCGTACAGCGCGACCAGGCCTTCCACATCGCCTGCGTTGGCGCGTTCGATGAACAGGCGGGCGAGGTCTTCGGGGTTTTGTGCCTTTTCGGTCATTGTTCCTCCTTGTTCGATGGCAGCGTGCTCCGATGATAGGCGCTGTGATCTCCGGGGTGTGTCGGCAGAGCGAACGGGCAAGGACTCTCGCGACGCGAGCACGCCAGCGCTCGCTTCAATGCTGCAGCAGCCGCTTCATCCATTCCAGCAACACCGTTGGCAGCAGTCGGGGTTCGGGCAGCAGCCCGTATCGATGCGCGCCGAAGACGCGCGGGAGATAGTTCGCGGCCTGACGGTCGATGGTCAGGCAGAACGGGTAGATGCCCTGCAGCGTGGCCTCGGTGACGGCCTGACGCATGTCTTCGACGCCGTAGCGTCCCTCGTACTCGTCGTTGTCATTGGGTTTTCCGTCGGAGAGCAGCAACAGCAGCCGATGTTCCGCAGGCTGGCGCATGAGTGCGGCGGTGGCGTGACGCAGCGCGGCGCCAGCGCGGGTGTAGTGCTCGGGTTCGAGTGCGCCGATGCGCAGCGCGATGTCGTTGCCGTAGGGCTCGTCGAAGCTCTTGAGTTCGCGCACGGTGACAGTGCCGAGGCCTTCACCCGAGAAGGCCTGTATCGCGAAGGGCTCGGCCAAGCCGTCGAGTGCGATGGACACGAGCAGCAGGGCTTCGCGTTCGACGTCGATGATGCGTCGATTGCCGGCGATCCAGCCGTCGGTGGAACCGCTGACGTCGATCAGCAGCATGATCGCCATGCTGCGCCGAGCCGGGCGGCGGGTCTGGTAGAGCGCGTCGTTTCGGGGCAATCCGGCGCGATAGTCGGCGTGATTCTCGAGATAGGCTTCGAGGTCGATCTCGTCTCCGTCCAGGCGTCGGCGCAGCACCACCGGTTCGGCGCGCAGCATCTCGAAACGCCGACGGATGTCGCCCAGCATCGCGCGGTAGTCGGCCAGTGTGCCGTCCACCCAGTGCTGCGGCCCGGACTGTGCCGGCAGCGGCCATACGGTCGCGCCGGGCGAGCGATAGGCGCCCTCGCGGTAGTCCCATTCCGGGTAGGAGATGCCCGACTTGCGTTCGATGTGTGCCTTGGGCGCGGCGCGCGCGCGGGCCTCCGGCGGATCATCGGAGAGCAGGATTTCCTTGGCCCGTCCGGGAGTCGAAACGAGTCGTGCGTTGGGCAATTCGGACAGCAGTTCGCCGAACTCGGCGGCGCTGGTGTCTTCGTCGCGGTCGAGCGGGCGCTGCAGGCCCATCGGGTCTTCGGCGTGTTCGTGCGGGTGGTCGGGCTGCACCATCCACGGGCCGGGTGTCTGGTCGTCGTCCTCGTCGTCTTCCGGTTCGCGAATCTCCGGTCGCCGGTCGAGACGGCTGCTTCTGGGGGCGTTGTGTTGCTCCGTATCGTCTTCTTCCTCCGTGGTTTCGAGTGCGGATACGGGGGCCGCGGACGCCTGCCGGAAATCGCCGGTCCAGTGGTCCTTGAGCAGCGGCGACGCACCCAGCGCGTTCGGGTTTGCGGGATCGGGAGAGAGGCGCTTTGCGATCTCGGCTGCGATCTCCAGCGCCGTCGACGGCGACTCCGGCATCGGCAGATCGCGGCGGGGCGCGCCGCACTCCACCGAGAGTGCATGCCGCAGAAAGCGCTCCAGCGGCCTGCGCGTCTCATGGAAGGCGTCGATCGCAGGGCGCGTGGCGAGCGCGTGGCAGCGCGCATGATTTAGTGCGTCGGCGATGCCCGGCAGCATCTCCAGCAGGGCTTCATCCGCGGCCAGCGCCTCCAGAATCAGGAACACATCGCGCTGCACGGGAGGAAGGCGGGAGTCGATCAGGGCGGCACTGCCGCGTGTGGCGCGCATGGCCTGCTGCAGGACGATGACGCGATACCAGGCCGACGCCTGTGCGATGTCAGGCGTGCCGGCGTCGCGCGGCAGCCAGATGCTGTTGCCGTCGGTGCTCGGCACGGCAGCACGCTGGACGGGCTGCAATTCGCGGCGAAACATACGGGACAACAGGGTCTGACGAGGCGGAGGCTGGGCGACCCGCAACGGGAAACGCGTCGCAAACAAGGCGGTGACGATCAGATCGAGGCGCGAGGCGACGTCGGCGAGGGCGACGAGCGTGGGTCCGGGCGGTGGCGGGCGGTGTCGATGCCACAGGTCACGCGCGAAGATCGTGGCGTGACGGGCGACATCGGTGATGACGTCTTCGGCTTCCGCCATGATGACTACACGAAGGTCGCATCGACGATGTCGCGCATCGCGTCCACCAGGGTGGCATCGTCCGACAAGGGTGATACCACCGCGGCGTAGCAGGCTTCGCGGGCGGGGATGCCGCCGGCGATCAGGCTTGCCGTGGCGACAAGCAAGCGCGTGCTGGGCACTTCGGCCAGTCCGTGATCGCGCAGGCCGCGCAGGCGCCCGGCAAGCGCCACCAGGGCGTTGGCGGTGGCCGGCTCGGCGCCGCTTTCGCGGCGCACGATCTCGGCTTCACGCTCCTCGGACGGAAAGTCCAGATCCATGGCGACGAAGCGCTGTCGGGTGCTCGGCTTGAGGTCTTTCATCATGCGCTGGTAGCCCGGATTGTAGGAAATCACGAGCTGGAAACCGGGCGCAGCCGTGAGTATTTCGCCGGTCTTGTCTACCGGCAGGAAGCGGCGGTAGTCGGTCAGCGAATGCAGCACCACGATGGTGTCCTGCCGCGCCTCGACGACCTCATCCAGATAGCAGATGGCCCCTTCGCGCACGGCACGCGTGAGCGGGCCGTCCTGCCAGACGGTGTCGTCATTGCGGATCAGGAAGCGGCCAATCAGATCGCTGGCGGTGAGGTCCTCGTGACACGGCACGGTCACCAGGGGGCGCCCCAGCTTCCACGCCATGTGCTCGACGAAGCGCGTCTTGCCGCAGCCGGTGGGGCCTTTGAGCATGACCGCCAGCTTGCGCAGGTGGGCTTGCTCGAAGATCGTCACCTCGTTGCCGGACGCGAGGTAGTAGGGCTCCTCGGCATCAAGGTGCCGCTGTGCATATTGATCGGGTCCACCCATTCTCGCGGGGCTCCTTATTTCGCGCCGCTACCGGTAGCGGCCTCTTCCAGGGGCGCGGATTCCGTCTCGGAATTCGCTTCGAGGCGCGGCGGATAGCGGAAGAAGTCGTAGATGAACAGGCCAACGCCGGTGACGAACACCGATGCGGTGGCGATCAGCATCAGGAAATGCACCTGGATCTTGAGCTGCGCATCGAGATAGCCCATGCCCATCACGCGTTCGAGATAGACCTGTCCGATGCCGGCGGTGGCGAACGAGAGCGTCATGCCGAACATGCCCGCGAGCTGCATCCAGAAGGCCCAGTAGCCGACGCTGCTGCCCTCTTCCGGCCGGCCGCGGGTCAGGTAGGGAAGGGCATAGGTGATCATGGCCAGCACGATCATCACGTAGGCGCCATAGAAGGCGGCGTGGCCGTGCATGGCGGTGATCAGCGTGCCGTGGGTCCACTTGTTGATGTCCGGCCAGGTGTGGGCCAGACCCAGCAGACCGGCGCCGAACAGCGTGAACACGGCGCTGCCCACCGCCCAGTGCAGCGCGAGTGCATTCGGATGTGCAAGCCCCGAGCGGCGGATTGCGCCATAGGCATACACGGCCATGCCGACCAGCGCGACCGGTTCGAGTGCACTGAACAGCCCGCCGATCGGCAGCCAGTAGGTCGGCACGCCGACCCAGTAGTAGTGGTGCGCGGTGCCGAGAATGCCGGCGATGAACACCAGGCCGACGATGACGTACAGCCACTTCTCCATGACCTCGCGGTCCGCCCCGGACAGGCGGATCAGCAGATAGGCGAGGAACGAGCCCATGATCATCATCCACACGCCTTCGACCCACAGGTGGATGGTCCACCAGCGGTAGTAGATCGACACGGTGTAATTCTCGTAGTGCAGCAGCGCGGGCAGGAAGAGCACGGCAGAGCTGACCAAACCGAGCACCAGCACGCCCTCGGTGGTGGTGAAACGGCCGGACTTCTTGATGGTCATGCCGATGTTGTAGAGGAAGATCAGCATGCAGATGACGATCACGATCTTGTGCGGCAGCGGCTGCTCCAGCAGCTTGTTGCCCGTGCCGTAGCGGAACAGATAGCCGACGACCGCGGTGACGCCCATGACCACCCACAGGATCAACTGGATGAACGCGAGTTTCACGCTGTGCAATTCGGCGCGAGATTCCTCCGGCACGATCCAGTAGGTGGCCCCCATGAAGCCGGTCAACACCCACACGATCAACAGGTTGGTGTGAATCACCTTGGTGACGTCGAACGGCAGGATGTAGAGCAGCGGGTCCGGTCCGAGATATTTTGCGGCCGAGAGCAGCCCGAAGACCATCTGTAGCCCGAACAACGCCATCGCCACCGCAAAATACCAATAGGCTACCGACTGGGATTTATATCGCATTACCGTTCTCCATCGACTTCGCGTTGCACACCGGCTTTTGCGGCGTGCTCATTTCAACGACATCAGGTAGGCCACGAGCTGTTCCGTCTGCTCTTCGGGGAGACTGTCGCCGTAAGTGTTGGGCATGAACGAGACGCCGTCCGCCGAAAAGCGCTCGCCCGGCACTACGTGCGCGCTCGGAGCGAGAATGGATTCACGGATGTAGCCCTCGACGTCGGTCGCCTCGCCGCCGTAGTCCGGCGATGCGAGCGTCTCCTCCGCCCGTGCGGCCAAGCCGGCCATGGTCGGTCCGGCCAGCTCGACGCCGGGTGAAGTCGAGTGACAGGCGCTGCACGACGGCGATACCGACTGGAACAGCACCTCGCCGAGCGCGATGGGGTCGTCGGATGCGTCGGCGGTGACGCTGGCAGGTTCGGATCGAACACCGGACGACCCGAGGCCGCCGCTGCCGGTGACCAGGATCGGACGCGGCGGCCAGTCCTGGTTGTCGACCTTGCTCACCCAGTCGAGGAAGGCGATGAGGTCGTTGATCTCCTGGTCGCTCAGATCCTGTTTGGGCATCAACCGGCGATGCTCTTGTTCGTCGTAGAAATTCGACGGGTCGCGGATGAAGGCCTTGAGGTAGGCCTCGCCACGGTGCTGCGTGATCTTGGTCAGATCCGGCGCGTAGTAGGCACCTTCGCCGAACAGCGTATGACAGTTGATGCAGTTGTACTTGTGCCACACGTCCTTTCCGCTCGTGACCTGGGGCGTGATGGTCTCGGCGTTGGTCAGGGTGGGAAACTGGCGGTGGCTGTCGACCGTCAGGATCAGGAAGATCAATGCGGAAATCGCAGTCGACGCAAGGGCGAAGATCCGGGCTTGTCGTTTATTCATGGTTGGGCCTATTCATGATTGCGTGTCTGGCTCAAACGCCGATGCCGTGCCAGTAGTAGATCGACATGAAGGCGGCGTACGCGATCGAGACAAGCATCAGCAGCAGCACGGCAAGGCCTAGCTTCCTGATGATTCCGTACAGTTTTTGCATGTTTCACCCAGTTCAGGAAAAGGGATTCTGGCGGTGGATCAAAAATGCGGGTTTCAACGCCGCACGAGCAGGCTGGGGACGGCGTAATCACAATGTCATCGTAGATGGCTTTCGCGCACCTTTCTCGCCGGGTGGTGAATTCTTCGAAACCCCGGCGCAACTAGGGCCGAAGCCGCCACCACCCTTGCTGCAGGCCGCTATTGAAGCGGACTATAATCTGCATGTTTTAAAGAGGCAAATAAAATGAATCTTTTGTTTCGCTCGTCGGTGACTAGGGAACCAATCCCTGTCGGTCGCTATCATGCTGTCTTGCGCACTGTCAGCGCGGTCGAAACCGGAAGCCTGAATGCAACTGACTCAACACACTGACTACGCCCTGCGCGTTCTCATCTACCTCGGTGAACATACGGATCGCCGGGTCACGATCTCGGATGTGTCGGCATACTTCAGCATCTCCCGCAGCCATTTGACGAAGGTGGTCAATCAGCTGGTGCGCGAAGGCTTCGTGATCGGTACGCGAGGCAAGGGTGGCGGGTTGCAGCTTGCGAGACCTGCTGCGACGATCGTGGTCGGCGACGTCGTGCGGTGCATGGAGCGCAATCTGGTGCTGGTCGAATGTTTCGCCGACAAGTCCGACTGCGTGCTCGCCGGTGGCTGCAAACTCAAGGTCGCCCTGAAGAGTGCGCTCGAAGCGTTTCTGGCGCGGCTGGATCGGGTGACACTCGCCGAGTTGCTGGCGCCCGCTCAAGCTTCGCCGCAGCGTCTGTCCTTTGTTGCACCGTCATAGATCTGCCGTTGGAACATCCGCGAGAGGGCACCGTTGCAATGCCCGCGAGTCAGGCCTGCTTGAGCAGCATACCGGTCCGGTCGCTTACAGAAACCTTGACCGGAATCCCGCTTTTGACGCTCTCCGAGACGGTGCAGAAATTCTCGAATTGCGAAAGAATCCGATCCATGTGCTCGAGATGCGCGGCTTCTGCGCCCAGCGTGATGTCGACCCGGATCTCGGTGATACGCAAGCGATTGTTCTCGTTGCGCTCGATCGTGCAGGTGGCGCGGGTGGTGATGCCTTCGGCATCCTGCTTGAACTTGCTGAGCGCGAAAAACAGGCTGGCTGCGAGGCAGTAGCCGACGCTCGCGGCGATCATCTGTTCGGGCGCCGGACCTTCGCCATCGCCGATCGGTGGTGGTTCGTCGACGCCGAGCGGGGCGATGGCCTCGCCGAAGTCGATCTCGAAGCGATAGCGGTCGGTCTGCGCGAGGGTCACGCTCGGCTTGAGGTTCATCGGGCTTCTCCGTCGCGCGGCGCGGCGAGGATCGCGCGGGCCGCAGCACTGCCCGAGCGTACCGCGGATTCGAGCGTGGCCGGATAGGGTGAATCCAGATAGTCGCCGGCCAGCCACAGTCCGGGCACGGGCGTGGCGATGCCGGGGCGGGTGAGTCCCGGCGTGCAGGCGATGGTTGCGCGTTTCTCGGTGATGGTCATCGACCACAGCGGTTGCGGTAGTTCGCGAGCCAGCGTCGCCGACAGTTGTTCCCGGACCTGCGCTT
Source organism: Azoarcus sp. (assembly GCA_013911595.1). Taxonomy (GTDB): domain Bacteria; phylum Pseudomonadota; class Gammaproteobacteria; order Burkholderiales; family Rhodocyclaceae; genus Pseudazoarcus. Next base: position 936 of record JACESY010000111.1, on the reverse strand, counting down.
CGAGCTCTTCCCGCGACAAGTCCTCGTGCGACCCGTGCGCGCTGATCACGCAGGCCAGCAGCCCCGGCTCGCCACCCAGCGCGCCGCGGTCGAAAGCCCACTGCGCCGGGCCTGAGGTGAGGCCGATCATCGGCTCGGGCAGGTGCACGCTCTCGTCGAAAGCCAGATACACGGTGACGATGGGTTCGTGCTCGAAGGCGTCGATCTGTTGCGCGAGCGTCTCGCAGCCGGCCGAGCGCAGCAGTGTGCCGGCGTGATACGGGGCGGTGGCGATCACGACATGTTCGAAGCGCCGGTTCGCGAACGCATCCCCGCCCAGCGCGAAGCCCAGCGCGTCGCGCGTGACGCCGGTGATGGTCGTGCCGGTGTCCAGTCGCCCGCGACGCGTGGCCAAGAATCGCGCGGCCTGTACCGGGAACAGCTCGGTCAGGTCGGTGCGCGGGATCAGCAGCTCGCTGTCGGCGGCCGTGCCCATCAGGCTGTCGCGCAGCACACTGGCGAACACGCGCGCGCTGGCGCGCTCGATCGGCGTGTTCAGGGCGGCCACGCACAGCGGCGCCCAGATCAGTTCGATCAGGCGCGGGGTCTGTGCGGTGTCGTGCAGCAGGGCAGCGACCGTGGCATGCGCGTCGATGCGGCTACCGAATTGCTTCAGATGGCGCATCAGTGCCCGCATCGCGCGTCGGTCGGCCCACGACAGTCCCTTGGCGCGCAGCAGGCCGACGGCCAGGTGCAGCGGGGCGGGCAGGCGTGCGGCACGCAGTTCCAGCTTGCCCGGTGTCACCAGCGTCAGCGGCCGGCGTTCGAGCACTTTGGGCGACTGGCCGACGGCGCGCATCAGACGCGCCAGTTCGGTGTAGGCGCCGATCAGGATGTGCTGCCCGTTGTCGACGCGATGGCCGTCCTTGACGACGACCCGTGCGCGCCCGCCCAGCG
>JACESY010000110.1 GCA_013911595.1 Azoarcus sp. | reverse complement strand
AACCGAACCCGCCCGCGTGGCGGGTTTTTTTCGCCGCCGATTCGCCACCGTTCGCCACAAATTCGCCACGCTCAAATCCAGCACCAGAGCCGCTTTTCGCCGGATTCGCCGCTTTCGCCGCCGGACGGCGAACGATATCGCCGCCACGAAAGCCGGCCTCGGCAGCGGCACGACGCTGGAGGCGCGTAGCGCGTAGTCGAGCATGGCGCGCCGGAACTGGTCGAGGCGATGGATGCCGGAAAGGTCAGCAGGGGCGCAAGTCAGCCGAATTCGTTCGTGCGAAATCTCACAAGCAGGCGCGCATTCACACCAATGAAGCCGCCGAGAGCGCTGCTATGGTTGATGGTATGGACGGACTGACGCGAGCTATCGAGGAATACGGCGCACAGGCGGTCTATGAGGCCGCGCACCGGCACATGGCCGGCGATACCGCCCGAGGCTTGCGAACGGTCGGCCTGAACGCACACACGACGCTGGAGGCCTGGCGCATCCTCGACGAGGCTTATCGGCTCATGACCGAGGCGCAGCGTGCCACCGGGAGCGCACAGGCATCCGCGAGGCTGGCGAGATTCAAACCGTAGCGGATGACAAACCCAACGGCGTTACACTGGCGACGCTCTCGGGGGCTTACCGTGGGGGCCATCCCACCGGCTTAGGGGATCGGCCTGCAAAGCCCGGCGTGCCGGACACGCCAGCGGGAACGGGGTACCCGCTCCGGGGCATCTTGAAAGCCATCTCTCGGCGGGAGCGAACCCGCACCTACTGCAACCGGACGGCAGTTCCCCGTTCGCTGACGCACCTGGTCGAAGCCCGGACAGGGCGCCCCCAACGCTCGGGGCTGAGATAGCGGGGGAAGTGTAGCGCAAGGGAGAGACTAACTGCCCAGAATGTCAGCCTGCGGCAAATTCAACGCAGTACCGCTCGTGATACGCTACCGTGTCCAAGCGAGGACATTCCATGCGAGCGCGAGGGGCTCGGCGAAGATGGCGAAGCGACGACGACTTCCGGAATAACGACGGGAAGCCGGGCGTCGTTTACATCCTCAAGAACCACGCGTTTCCTCACCTTCTCAAGATCGGGCAATCAACGCGTTCGGCTCGCGCTCGCGCCGAAGAGCTTAACAACGAAGCTACGACCGGATCGCCTGGTCGCTTTGTTGTAGTGTTCGAGCGCAAAACAGTCGATTGCGGACGAGCCGAGCGACATGTGTTCCGCGTGCTGTCGAAGCAACGATTCCAACACAACCGCGAGTTCTTTGAGGTTGATGAAGAGACTGCAAAAACTGCAGTTACTGCAGCCTGCGAGCACTTCAATTCGGTTGCTGCTGCAAAAACATCGGCGCCGCCAGACCCCGCCATCCCGCCGCGAATTGTGTTGTGCCCGTCGTGCAAGCAAAAGCTCCGTGTTCCATCGCGACGTGGTTTAGCAACGTGCCCACGGTGCCGAACATCGTTCGACTTTGATCCGGCGACTCCTCATTCCCATGTTTCCGTGAGGATGCCAAGCAGTCCTTTGGAACGCCCCAGACCCACGGCAACACCGTACCAACCCCCAAATAGACCCACTGGTTCGAATGGACAGTCAGTATTGGGCGAAGTAGGAAGAGCCCTCTTGACCCTCTTCGGGACAATCTTCGGGACAAGCCTCGTGATCGCTGCGCTAGCTGCGCTATTTGATCTTTGACGGAGGCTTTACCTTAAATGCCAAGCACCCTTCCCGTTGATGGGTTGGATGATGGGTAGAAAATAAAAACGCGCCGTAAGGCGCGTCTTTACTGGATACGTGGCGGAGAGGGCGGGATTCGAACCCGCGTCAGGGGATTACCCTGAACACGCTTTCCAGGCGTGCGATTTAAACCACTCATCCACCTCTCCACGCCGAGCGCGGCATTCTAGCAGAACTCTCGCCGCACGGAACCCCGATCTCAGTGCAACGAGGTGTCGTCAGGCTCGCCGGACTCGGGGGAGCGCAGTCGCTGCACAAACGCGCCGGCCGCCTTTGAAGGCGGTGGCGTGAGCAGACTGACCACGACGATCACCGCAAATCCCAGCGCCACGCCGAAGGCTCCGGCCGAAATCGGACGGATGCCGAACCAGGCGTTGGTCGCATCGCCACCAAAAAATGGGTGCGTGTGCGCCACATAGAACATCGTCATCGCCAGTCCGGAAAGCATGCCCGCGATCGCACCCGCGCGGTTCGCTCGTCGCCAGAAGATGCCCAGGACCAGCGCCGGGAAGAAGGCCGAGGCGGCCAGGGAAAAGGCCAGACCGACCAGGAACAGAATGTTGTCCGGTCGCAGCGAGGCCACCCATGCCGCCGCGATGGCGACCAGCAGCAGCGCGGATTTGGACATCAGCAACCGACGATGGGACGGGGCCGACGGCCGGATCACACGATAGTAGAGATCATGCGAAAGCGAGTTGGAAATCGTCAGCAGCAAGCCGTCCGCGGTGGACAAGGCCGCGGCCAAGCCGCCCGCGGCGACGAGTCCGGCCACCACATAGGGCATCCCGGCAATCTCTGGCGTGGCCAGGACGATGGCGTCGGTATTGAGCCACAACTCGGCCAACTGGAGGATGCCGTCGCCGTTGATGTCCTCGAAGCGCACCATGCCGACCTTGCCCCACGAGGCCACCCACGATGGCAGCGCCGAGATCTCGGTGCCGACCACGTTGCTGTACACCTCCCACTTGGCGAACACCGCATAGGCCGGTGCGGCCAGGTACAGCATTAGGATGAAGAACAGCGTCCAGAACACCGAACTTCGGGTCTGCGTCACGCCCGGCGTGGTGTAGTAGCGCGCAAGGATGTGAGGCAACGCGGCTGTGCCTATCATCAACACGAACACCAGCGCGATGAAGTTGTTGCGCGACTCGGCCTCCTGTTCGGGCAACACGCCGGGATGGGCCTGGGCGAAGCGGTTGGGCACCTCGGCGCGTCGCAAGGCCTCGTCGCGCGCTTCGCCCCAGGACTCGCGCGCCACCTCCGGGGTAAGCGGTATGTCGCGCAGCGCGCGTTCGAGCTGCACGATCTCGCGTGCCGGCGCATCGCGCGCGAGCAAGGCTTTGAGCTCGGCCGCGCGCTCGCGCCGTTCTGTCTCGAGCGACTCGGGCAGACCCGCGATGCGCTGCACATACTCGTCGGCACGCTGACGGTACAGTTCGCGCGCCTCAGCCTCGCGCCAGTCCCAGATCAGCTCGCCTTCACGCTCGGACAGTTTTTCCATGACCGGGCCGTACATCAGTTGTGGCACGGGCACGCCGGTGCTCTTGTAGGCGAGCATGGTCACCGGCACCAGATAGGCGACGATCAGCACCAGATACTGCGCGACCTGGGTCCAGGTGATCGCCCGCATGCCTCCCAGGAAGGAACAGACCAGAATGCCCGCCAGACCGATGAACAAGCCGATCTCGAACTCGACGCTGACGAAACGGCTCGTCACCAGGCCAACGCCGTAGATCTGCGCGACTAGATACACGAAGCTCGCGAGCACCGCGGCCGCCAAACCGACGATGCGCACCACATGCCCTTCGTAGCGCGCGCCGAGAAAATCCGGAATCGTGTACTGCCCGAAGCGCCGCAGATAGGGCGCGAGCAGCAACGCCACGAGCACGAAACCGCCGGTCCATCCGGTGACGAAGGCCAAGCCTTCGAAGCCCGAGTAGTACAGCGAGCCGGCCAGCCCGATGAAGGACGCCGCGCTCATCCAGTCGGCCGCGGTGGCCATGCCGTTGAACACCGCCGGCACGCGCCGCCCGGCGACGTAGTATTCGTTCAGGTCGGAGGTGCGGCTGGCCACGCCGATGCCGGCATAGATGCCGACCGTGCCGAACAGGAACACCAGACCGATAGTGGCCTCCGACAGGCCGTGCTGCTCACCAATGGCCAGCGCCACCAGCAGCCCGACGAATACCAGCGCGTAGATCAGATAGTTGCGCAGCAGCCTGCGCGCGAAACCGTCCCGCCCCGCCATCAGTAGCGTATCCGCGCGTAATAGGTGCGCTCGCTCGCCTCGCGCAGTTCACCCAACGTGCGGATGCCGCGCTCGGCAAGCAGCGGCAGCATGCGGATGAACACCTCTGCGGTGACGATGGCGTCCCCCAGTGCCGTATGGCGCGCGGTCACCTTCACCCCAAGGCGTTCGGCAATGGCCTCCAGCCGATGGGATTCCTGGTTCGGATGCAGCAGCGCCGAGATCAGCAAGGTGTCGAGCACTGGCCGGTCAAACACCACACCGGTACCAGCCTCCTTGAGCTGCAGAAAGCGCATGTCGAAGGCCCCGTTGTGGGCCACCAGCACGGTGTCGGCGACAAAGGCACGAAAAGCCGGAAGGACCGCGTCGATGGTCGGCTGGCCTGCCAGCATCTCCGGCCCGATGCCGTGCACCGCGACCGATTCGGGTCGCAGCGCGCGACGCGGGTCGACCAGTTGCTCGAACGACTCGCCGCGCAGCAGCTTGCCGTTGACGATGCGCGTGGCGCCGATCTGGATGATTTCGTCACCGCCGGACGGATTGAGGCCGGTGGTCTCGGTATCGAAGGCGGTGTAGTTGAGCGCACACAGCGGCGTGTCATCGAGTACGCGCGCATCCTCCGCCCAGTCGAAGATGTCGAAGTCGTAGAACTCCGGGCGACCGCCCGCGAGCGGCGCACCGCGCGCGCCGACCTCATCCGACCTCGATGCGGCCTCGCGCAGCACGAAGCCCAACCAGCTGCGGCCGCGCACGCGATCCCGTTCGAAACGAAGCTCGCCACCGTGGCGTTCGATGACCTCGCGCACGGTCGTCGGCAGAACGCGATCTCCGGCACGCATCGGCTCGATCTCCCAGCCGGCCGCGGTCTCCTCGCTGACCGGATGCCCGGTCCAGCCCAGGTCGAGACACACCTGCCCATCGAGTCTGATCAGACGGATCGCCAAGGTGTCGGTTTCGGAGGCTTCGCAGATACGCCAGGCGAGAAAGGCCGCCGCCTGCAACAGCGAGAAGCTGTCGGCCTCGAGCCATAGATCATCGACCCGCTCGACCTCGACCGCCACCGTAGCTGCGATGCGCACGCGCACGGCATCGACCAGATCCGTCGCGTGCACCTCCTCGAGCGGCCAGCGCGCGCGGCGCGCCTCGGCCAGTTCCGCCGCGGCAGTGTCGAAGCGCTCGCCCATGCGCGCCGCCGCGCTGCGAATCTCGGCGATCCGGCGTGCGCGTTGCGACGCGTCTCCTCCCTCCGTGGCGAGCTGCTCGGCCGCCGAACACAACAGCGCGAGCGAGGCGCGGTTGTCGTCGGTCAGCGACTGCATCAACCGGTCACGCCGGGCCTCGCTGACGAACTGGCTGGTAATGTCGTCGAACAACAGGATAAAGCCACCCGGCTCGCGTCCGCCCTCGGATAGCACGGGCGACATGCGCATCCGCAGCAAATGTCCCTGGCCGCAACCCAGAACGAAGTTCGCGACCGCCGGCTCGTCGCCGCGCGCCAGGCGTCGGCGCATGGTTTCCAGGCCGTGCGCGATCGCGTCGCGGTCGAACACGGCATGGATCGAGCGCCCGAGACCGATCAGCTCGCCCCCGTCGGCCACCTGCGGGCTTGACGACAGGCCGCGAAACTGCTCGCGCGCCCGAGCGTTGTAGAGCAGGATGCGTCCGTCCAGATTGCACACCACGACGCTCTGCGCCAGCTCGCCCATCAGTGCGGCCAGACGGTTGCGTTCGGCTTCGATGGAGCGTTGCGCCTGCGAGACCTGTTCAGCGATATCGGCGCGCAAGGCTTCGCGCCGCGCGGCCAGCGCATTGACGGCGCGCTCGATGGCGCGCAGCGAAGCCGGACCGTGTTCGCGAATGCGCAGCTGCTCACCCGCACCCGCGATCAGCTCGATCTCCTCGGCGAGCGTGAAAGCCTGGCGTACGTGGCTGCGATGCAGCCAGCAGGCAAGCATCGCGCCCACGATCAGAAGCAGTACCAGCGCGAACAGCACGACGCCGAGTCGCCCCTGTACAGCCTCGATCAGATGCGCGCGCACCGCCTCGTCGCCGAGATGCCAGATCAAACCGAGCACCAGCGCGAGCGGAGCGAGCATCAGCGCAATCAACCCGCCCGCGAACAGCGCCGGCCCCGCTCTGCGCATCATGCGCGATGCCTCCCGCCGGCGCGGTGGCGCGAGCGCACGCCACGCCACGCCGAGCTGGCGCGGACAAACCGGAGTGTCGGAACGGAAAACAAATGCGTCGCGGACATGCGCTCTCCCTGATCAGTCGCTATTGTCGCGCGAAGAACCGGACTGGCAAAAAAAAGCGCGCTTTCGCGCGCTTTCCCCCCTGTCTGGGCGGACGTCTGTGTGTCGGTGATCCGGCCTCGGCAAACGGTCATCGTCTCGGGACAACATCGGTTTACCTCGGAACGGCCCCTCCATCTCACGCCTTTGTGCCCAGCCTCCTCCTGTAAATCGTTGCCCAGAGTCTCAGTCGACCCCTTTGAGCTGGTCGAGAATCGCTGGATTCTCAAGTGTCGACGTATCCTGCGTGATTTCTTCGCCCTTCGCAAGCTGGCGCAGCAGGCGCCGCATGATCTTGCCCGAACGCGTCTTGGGCAGGTTCTCACCGAAGCGGATGTCCTTGGGACGAGCGATCGGGCCGATCTCCTTGCCGACCCACTGCTGCAGTTCCTTGATCATCTGCTTGGCAGCCTCGCCCGTCGGGCGTGAGCCCTTGAGCACGACAAAGGCCACGATCGCCTCGCCGGTCATCTCGTCCGGTCGACCCACCACAGCCGCCTCGGCGACCTCGTCGTGGGCGACCAGGGCCGACTCGATTTCCATCGTGCCCATGCGGTGGCCGGAGACGTTGAGCACGTCGTCGATACGCCCGGTGATCGTGAAATACGCCGTGTCCTTGTCGCGTACCGCGCCGTCGCCGGCCAGATACAGCTTGCCCTTGAAGTCATCCGGAAAGTAGGTCTTGCGGAAGCGCTCCGGATCCCCCCAGATGGTGCGGATCATCGACGGCCACGGGCGCTTGACGACGAGAATGCCACCGTGGCCATTGGGCACGTCTGCACCCGTCTCGTCGACGATCGCCGCCAGGATGCCGGGGAACGGCAGCGTGCACGAACCCGGCACCATCGGCGTGGCGCCCGGCAACGGCGTGATCATGTGCGCGCCGGTCTCGGTCTGCCACCAGGTGTCGACGATCGGGCAGCGGGAGCCGCCGACGTTCTCGTAATACCACTCCCAGGCGGCCGGATTGATGGGTTCGCCGACGGTGCCGAGGATGCGCAGGCTCGACAGGTCGTACTGCGTCGGCGCGCAGTCGGGGTTGTTCTCGGAGGCCTTGATCAGCGAGCGGATCGCGGTCGGCGCGGTATAGAAGATGCTGACCTTGTGGTCCTGCACCATGCGCCAGAAGCGCCCCGGATTCGGATAGGTCGGCACACCCTCGAACACGATCTGGGTGGCGCCGCAGGCCAGCGGCCCGTAGGCGACGTAGGTGTGTCCGGTAACCCAGCCAATGTCGGCCGTGCACCAGAAGACGTCGTCGGGCTGGATGTCGAAGGTATATCGCATGGACATCACCGCCTGCAGCAGATAACCGCCCGACGAGTGCTGCACGCCCTTGGGCTTGCCGGTGGACCCGGAGGTGTACAGGATGAACAGCGGATGCTCCGCTCCGACCCATTCGGGTTCGCAGGTGTCGGGCTGAGCCTCGACGACCTCGTGCATCCAGTGGTCGCGCCCGGCGACCATGTTCACGTCGGCGCCGGTACGCCGCAGCACGATGACGTTCTTGCACGACTTGGCCGCATCCGAATCAAGCGCTTCGTCGGCGATGGACTTGAGCGGGAGCGTCTTGCCGCCGCGAAATTGCCCGTCGGAGGTGATCAGCGCGACCGCGCCGGCGTCTTCGATGCGATCGCGCAGCGCGTGCGCAGAGAAGCCGCCGAACACCACCGAATGGGTGGCACCGATACGCGCGCAGGCCTGCATCGCGATCACGCCCTCGACCGACATCGGCAGGTAGATGATGACCCGGTCGCCCTTCTTCACGCCCATGTCGCGCAGTGCGTTGGCGAAGCGGCATACGCGTACCAGCAGGTCCGCGTAGCTGACGCGAGCGACCTTGCCGTCGTCGGACTCGAAGATGATCGCGGTCTTGTTGCCGTCGCCGCGCTTGACGTTGCGATCCAGACAGTTGTACGAAACGTTGAGCTTGCCGTCGGCGAACCACTTGAAGAACGGCGCGTCGCTCTCGTCCAGCACCTGATTGAACGGCGTCTGCCATTCGATCAGCTCGCGCGCATGGCGCGCCCAGAAGCCTTCATAGTCACGCTCGGCCTCCGCGCACAGCGCCTCGTAGGCGTCCATTCCCGACACCCTCGCGCGCGAGACCGCCTCTGCCGATGGCTGATACACACGGGCTTGCTGTTCGCTCGACATCTTGTCGTCTCCTTGCTTGTTCTGGCTCTGACACCGGCCTGTCGCGGGCCGGAACCGGCACGGGTGTCGGTCGGCAGACTGGCCTTCATTTAAGAAGATGTGTCTTACATACGACTTACGGCCTAGTCCGACGGCACCCTGCCCTGAGCACATGATACCCCCGGCAACCGCGCTGGTAGAATCCCGCAGGCCGCCGCATTTCCCGGGAGAAACACCATGACCGTCATCCGCCAGGACGACTTGATCCAGTCCGTCGCCGACGCCTTCCAGTACATCAGCTACTACCACCCGCTCGACTACATCCAGGCACTCGGCAAGGCCTGGGAGCGCGAGGAAAGCCCGGCCGCGAAGGACGCCATCGCGCAGATCCTGACCAACTCGCGCATGTGCGCCGAAGGCCACCGCCCGATCTGCCAGGACACCGGCATCGCAGTGGTCTTCCTCAAGATCGGCATGGACCTGCGCTGGGACGCCACGCTGAGCGTGCAGGAGATGATCGACGAAGGCGTGCGCCGCGCCTACAACCACCCGGACAACAAGCTGCGCGCGTCGGTGCTGCTCGATCCGGCCGGTGCGCGCCGCAACTCCAAGGACAACACCCCGGCCGTGGTGCACGTCGAGATGGTGCCGGGCGACGGCCTGGAGGTCACCTGTGCGGCCAAGGGCGGCGGCTCGGAGAACAAGTCCAAGCTCGCCATGCTCAACCCGTCGGACTCCATCGTCGACTGGGTGCTCAAGACGCTGCCGACCATGGGCGCGGGCTGGTGTCCGCCGGGCATCCTCGGCATCGGCATCGGCGGCACGCCGGAGAAGGCCATGCTGATGGCCAAGGAATCGCTGATGGCGCCCTGTGACATCCATGAGCTGCGCGACAAGGCCGCCAGTGGCGCCCAACTCACGCGCGTCGAGGAACTGCGTCTGGAACTGATGGACAAGGTCAATGCGCTGGGCATCGGTGCGCAGGGACTGGGCGGCCTCACCACCGTGCTCGACGTCAAGATCCTCGACTACCCGACCCATGCTGCCAGCCTGCCGGTGGCGATGATCCCGAACTGCGCAGCAACCCGTCACGTGCATTTCCACCTCGACGGTTCGGGCCCGGCGCAGCTCGAAACGCCGAAACTCGAAGACTGGCCCGCCGTCACCTGGCAAGCCGACACCGAGGTCGCGACCCGCGTGAATCTCGACACGCTAACGA
>JACESY010000011.1 GCA_013911595.1 Azoarcus sp. | reverse complement strand
GCAGCTGGGCGTCGGCGCCGTCGGGGCCGAACAGCGTCCACACCTGTTCGTCCTGTGGCGGGCCGAGTGACAGGCTCGGGAAGGCGGCGAGATCGGCCGGGCCGGTGGGCTGGCCGTGGGCGGCGATTAGCGCCGGGCTGGCGACCAGGCATTGCGCGCTGTCGGCCAGCACCCGCATCACCAGGTCGCTGTCGGCCAGCGGCGGCGGTCGCACCCGAATCGCCAGATCAATGCCTTCGCCTACCGGCGACACCCTGCGGTTGGTGGCCTCCAGTTGTAGCGACACGCGCGGATAGGCGGCGAGAAAGTCCGCCAGCATGGCGCCCACATGCACATGCAGTAGCGTGATCGGGCAACTGATGCGCACCGTGCCGGCCGGCTCTGCGCGCGTGGCTTCCACCGCCTCGCGTGCGGCCTCGGCCTCCACCAGCATCGCGCGGCAGTGCTCGTAGAAGGTCTGACCCAGTTCCGTGACCGAGAAGTGGCGCGTCGAGCGCTGCAGAAGGCGCGCGCCCAGGCGCTCTTCAAGCAGTGTGATGCGGCGGCTGAGCTTGGACTTGGGGATGCCGGTGGCGCGCTCGGCCGGCGCAAAGCCGCGGTGTTCGACGACGCGGGCGAAGTAGTAGAGATCGTTCAGGTCGTCCATGGGATTCCTCGTTTGCAGCTTATCGTTCCATTTATAGAACACTGACGATGAATTTTGAGGGCTTTTCGTGTCTTCGTCTCATGCCTAAAGTGAGAGCACGCTTTACGAACCGCAAACAAGGAGACGAACATGAAGCGAGTCCAGGGCATTTTCAGCGCACCGCGTGGCCATTGGGTCGGTGACGGTTTCCCGGTCCGCTCGCTGTTCGAGTACCGCAGCCAGGGCAAGGCACTGAGCCCCTTCCTGCTGCTCGATCACGCGGGGCCTGCGCATTTCGACGCCACCGACGAGCGTCTTGGCGTTGGTCAGCATCCGCACCGCGGCTTCGAGACCGTGACCATCGTGTATGCCGGCGAGGTGTCGCATCGCGATTCCACCGGTCAGGGCGGCCTGATCGGGCCGGGCGACGTGCAGTGGATGACGGCCGGCGCCGGCATCCTGCATGAAGAGTTCCATGGCGAAGGCTTTGCCCGCAAAGGTGGCGAGCTGGAGATGGCGCAGTTGTGGGTGAACCTGCCGGCGCGCGACAAGATGACACCGCCGGGCTACCAGTCGATTCGCTCGGTCGACATCCCGGTGGTGACGCTGCCCGACGGTGCCGGCACGGCCCGCGTGATCGCCGGCGAGCTGACCGGCAAGCGCGGCCCGGCGAATACCTTCACGCCGATCAACGTGTGGGATCTGCGCCTGACGGCCGGTGGCGTGGCGGATCTGCCGCTGCCCGAGGGCTGGACCACCGGCATCGTGGTGCTGCGCGGCACGGTGCTGGTCAACGGCCACGCAGTGGCACGCGGCGATCAGGTGGTCGTGCTTGATCGTGAGGGCGCAGGCGTAACACTCGAAGCCAACAATGACGCAGTCGTGTTGTTGCTGGCGGGTGAGCCGATCGACGAGCCCATCGTCGGTTACGGCCCCTTCGTGATGAACAGCGAGGCCGAGATCAAGCAGGCCATCGAAGACTTCAACAGCGGCCGGTTTGGTGGCATCCCGCAAGCGGAAACCGCCGAGACAGCCGGTTGAAACCGACGTCCGGCCCCGTCCGGGGCGGGCGTCAAACCCAGCCGCGCTGGCGGCACCCCAAGAGAGCCAACAAGGAGAACAGCATGAACAAGCCCTACGTCAAACTCGACAAGAACAATGCCGCCGTGCTGCTGGTGGATCATCAGGCGGGTCTGTTGTCGCTGGTGCGCGACATCGACCCCGACCGCTTCAACAACAACGTGCTGGCGCTGGCCGATGCGGCCAAGTACTTCAAGCTGCCGACCATCCTCACCACCAGCTTCGAGGACGGCCCCAACGGCCCGCTGATGCCGGAACTCACGGAGATGTTCCCGGACGCGCCCTACATCGCCCGCCCCGGCCAGATCAACGCTTGGGACAACGAAGACTTCGTCAAGGCGGTGAAAGCCACCGGCAAGAAGCAGCTCATCATCGCCGGCGTCGTCACCGAGGTGTGTGTGGCCTTCCCGGCACTGGCCGCGATCGAGGAAGGTTTCGAAGTCTTCGTCGTCACCGACGCCTCCGGCACCTTCAACGAACTCACCCGCCACTCGGCCTGGGACCGCATGAGCGCGGCCGGCGTGCAATTGATGACGTGGTTTGGCCTGGCCTGCGAGCTGCACCGCGACTGGCGCAATGACGTTGAGGGTCTGGGCACGCTGTTCGCCAACCACATTCCCGACTACAAGAACCTGATGACCAGCTACTTCACGCTTCAGGCCAACAAGTAAGCCGGCAATGCATGGCACGGCTGCCGGGGTGAGCCCCGGTGCCCGTGCCAGAATGCCACCGTCCCCGCCAGGAGAAAGAGCGCATGAGCAGCATCGCCCCCGCGCCTGCCGCCACTGACGAAACTGTCACCGGCATCATCGTGCATCATCCGCGTGCCGATGCGCGCGACGAGTACGAGCAGTGGCTGGCCGATATCCGCAAAGCATGCCGGCAGTTTCCGGGCTATCTGTCGACCGACGTGATCCGTCCGGTCGGCAACCAGCCGAATTACACCGTGATCATCCGCTTTGCCGGCGTCGAGGCACTGCGGGCCTGGATGGAATCGCCCGAGCGGCGCGAATACCTGCAGCGCATCGAACACGCGCTGGAGCGGGCCGACCGCTACGAGATCCGCAGCGGGCTCGATTTCTGGTTTGCGCCGCCGGCGATCAAGCCGCCGAAGCGCTGGAAGCAGTTCTTGCTGACCTTGTCCGCGATCTTCCCGCTCACCATCGTCGTGCCGTGGGCACTCGCGCCGCTTCTCGATGGTGGCGATCGCGCGGGTTTTCTGCTCGGCAAGCTGGTCGTCGCAGCAGCGATCGTGTACCTGATGGTCTATGTGATCATGCCGCCCTATACGCGTCGCGTCGCACGGTGGCTGTATCGCTGACGTGCGCCCGAGGCAAGTCAAACGGAGAATTTCCATGAGCAATGAAACGAGACAGGTTGAACGTGAGTGCGAGGAGCACGCCGGCTGTGGTGCGGTGCTGCACGTGCTGCGCCCGCGCGAGAAGGATCTGGGCGAGTTCTCGGTGCGCCGCCTGCTGCCCACCATCGGGCACAAGGCGGTGGGGCCGTGGGTGTTCTTCGACCATATGGGACCGGCGGACTTCCCGCCGGGCAAGGGCATCGCGGTGCGCCCGCATCCGCACATCAATCTGGCCACGGTGACTTATCTGTTCGAGGGCGAGATCCTGCATCGCGACTCGCTGGGCAGTCTGCAGGCGATCCGTCCGGGCGACATCAACCTGATGGTGGCCGGGCGCGGCATCGTGCACTCGGAGCGCGAGCGGCCCGAGGTCACGACCGTGCCGCATCGCCTGCACGGGTTGCAGTTGTGGCTGGCCCTGCCCGAGGCCGACGAGGAATGCGAGCCGGCCTTCCTGCACTATCCCTCGGACGACATCCCGAGTGTCGATGTCGACGGGGTGCCGGTGCGCGTGATGATGGGCTCGGCCTTTGGGGCGAGCTCACCGGTGCGAACCTTCGCAAAGACGCTCTACATCGAGGCGCATCTGCAGCCGGGGCAGCGGCTGGTGTTGCCGCCGGCCGACGAGCGCGCGCTGTATGTCGCGCAAGGGGCGTTGGCAGCGGGGGACACGCGCATCGACGAGCATGCGATGGCGATTCTCGACGCCACGCCCGGGGTCGTCGTCGAGGCGCTGGCACCGTCACGCATCGCGCTGATCGGCGGCGAGGCGCTGGGGCCGCGCTTCATCGACTGGAACTTCGTTTCCAGCCGCAAGGAGCGCATTGAGCAGGCGCGCGAGAACTGGCGCGCCGGGCGCTTTCCGAAGGTGCCCGGCGACGAGGAGGAGTACATCCCGCTGCCGGAATGACGGCGGGCGAGAGTTCGCTCAGCGCCGCACCACGCCGGCCGACTCGGTCCACATGCGGAAGATGCGGTAGGGCGGGATGCCCGCGTCGCGTCCACCGGTGAAGGGCGGGCTGCGATGGAGCTGGTTGGTCACGATGTAGAGCCAGCCGCGTTCGCCGAAGCTGACGCTGTCGGGCCATTCGAGGCGGGCATCGCGCACCAGTGGGCGCAGTACGCCGTCGTTGCCGAGCTGGTCGATGCCGCTGTCGTTGAGGTTGGTGAAGTAGTGGTTGCCGGCGGCATCGGTGGTCGCGCCGTCGGAGACCGGCTTGCGGCCGACGATACGGATTGCCGCCGTGATCTCGTCTTCGCTGCCTTCGCGCAGCAAGCGCGTCGGCACGGCGTACCAGCGCAGGCCGGTCATCGCGCCGAAATAGAGCGTCTCTCCGTCGGCCGAGAGCGAGATCGGGTTCACGCCGACGCGTGCGGGCTCGCCGTTGAACATCGTTGGGCGATTGTCGACGCGCATCTGCGCACCGTCCTCGTGGGCGAGACTGGGGTGCCCGGTAAAGCGGTAGGCGTAGCCGTCGTCGATGCGCACCGCGATCAGGGCCGGCGCTTCGATGTCTGCCAGATACACCCAGCCGGCCTCGGCGTCGACCACCAGATCCTGCACGAAGCTGCCGGCCGGCGCGATGTCCTGTGGCAGGCTCAGGCGCTTGAGCAGGCGACCACTGCGCAGGTCGAAGGCCCACAAACGGGTCTCGCCCACGTTCATGCCGGTGTCGGTCACCCACAAGCGGCCCGCGCCGTCGATGTGGATGCCCAATGGCGTGTCCATACGCAGGTTGCCGCGTTCCTCGGGGCTGCCCTGTACGTGCTTGCCGGGCCAGGCGCGATAGCCTGAGCGCCCGGTGACTTCGACCAGTTGAATACCGGGCTGCGCGTCGAACGGATGCACGGTGGCGAAGATGCGGCGGTCGTCGGAAATGGCGACGTTGCCGGGCCGGAACGGCAGTTCGGCGACGATCTCAAGCCGGCCGACCGTGGGCGGGGCGGCGAGCGCGAGCGCCGCGCAAAGACTCAGCGCGAGCGCGACGACGATGCGGGCGAACGGGACGGGGGTCATGGCGGTTCTCCTTCGCGGGGCCGGTCAGGTGCCGAAGCCTTCGAGCACGATTTTGCCGCGTGACTTGCCCGAACGCAGCAGTTCGTGCGCGCGCTCGAGGTTGGCGGCGTTGATCGGCCCGAAATGCTCGGCCACCGTGCTGCGGATCACGCCGGCGTCGACCAGGCATGCGACTTCGTCGAGCAGGTGCTGCTGCGCGACCATGTCGGCCGTGGCGAACATCGAGCGCGTGAACATCAGTTCCCAGTGCAGCGACACGCTCTTCTTCTTGAGCAGGCGCACGTCGATCGGTTCGGGGTCGTCGATCAGCGCCACGCGGCCCTGTGGCGCGACGGCCTCGACGATTTGCGCGAAATGGTCGTAGGTGTTCGTAAGACTTGCCACATGGGTGACATCGTCGATGCCGATGCGGCGCAACTCCTCGGACAGTGGCCGCGTGTGGTCGATGACGTGGGCGGCGCCCAATTCGCGCACCCAGGCCTGGGTCTCTGGGCGCGAGGCGGTACCGATGACCGTCGCGGCGGTGAGTCGGGCGGCCAGTTGCACGAGGATGGAGCCGACGCCACCGCCCGCACCGATGACCAGCAGGCGCTCGCCGGTGGGTGACTTGCCCGGACGCAGGCCGAGGCGGTCGAACAGCAGTTCCCATGCGGTGATCGCGGTCAGCGGCAAGGCCGCGGCCTGCGCGAAATCCAGGCTCTCGGGCATGTGGCCGACGATGCGTTCGTCGACCACATGCAATTCGGCATTGGTGCCGGCGCGCGTAATGTCTCCTGCATACCACACCTTGTCGCCGGGCCGAAAAGTGCTCGCTTCGGGGCCCACCGCGCGCACCACACCGGCCGCGTCCCAGCCCAGCACCTTCCATCCGCCGGCCGGGCTGGCCGGACGCAGGCGTACCTTGGTGTCGACCGGATTGACCGAAACGGCGCGCACTTCGACCAGCAGGTCGCGCCCCTCGGGCACCGGATCGGGAAGTTCGACGTCTTCGAGCGGCATCGTGGTGCCGACGGATTCGGGGATGCGGTAGGCGACGGCTTTCATCGTTTCAGACTCCTGCGATCGGTCAGCCCGGGATTGCGCCGGGCAAGCTGCGTGTGCTTTTATCTTACTCGGGTTCGGCGCTTCGCCGGACGATGACATCGGACCGCGCGCCGCATGCCGATCAAGGCCAAGAGATCACTGAACCGGCGTCTGTGGCTGATCGTCGTGCTGGCGATCGTGCCACTGTCGGCAATTGTGCTGTTCGACTACCAGTCGCAGCGCCGTGACGCGATCCGCGACATCGAGGCCCAGATCGAGGCGGTGATGTTCGCCGCGCGGCAGGAGGAGCAATCTGCTCAGCGCAGCGTGCAGTTGGTCCTCGAGATCGTCTCGCGTGCCGACAATATGCAGTCGCTCGACGGAGAGGACTGTTCCGGCCTGGCGCGGCGCATGCTCACCTCGCTGCCGTTTTTCTCGAATCTGGGCGCGGCCTATCCGGACGGCATGGTGTTCTGCAGTGCCCGGCCCATGAGCACGAGGGTGTCGGTCGCCGACCGTGACTGGTTTCGCGAGGGCAGTAGCGGCAGCGGAATCACCCGTGGGGAATACGTCGAGGCCGGTCGCGTATCGGTACAGCCGGGTTTCGTTTTCGGCTACCCGCTGCGCGACGCCGACGGCCGACTGCTGTCGGTGCTGTACGCGATGCTGCGCACCGATTGGTTCGATCGCGTGATCGCCGAATACAATCTGCCCGACGGTTGGGAGGCCAGCCTGATCTCGACCGAGGGGCGGGTCATCGCCAGCCGGCCACGCATCGACGAATGGAAGGGCGCGGTGCCCGGCGACCTGATGCGCGCCTTCCGCGACACCCTGCAGTCGCCGCACGGTGTCGCCGAGGCCGTGGATTTTCGTGGCGAGCGTCGGCTCTACGGCGTCGAGCCGGTGGCGATTGCGGGAGACGACGTCTTTGTCGCGATCGGTGCGCCGCTGGGGCTTTCGCTGTCCGCCCTGGATCGTGAGTTTGCGCTACGCGTGGCGGTGCTGCTGGTCGTCGCACTACTGTCCGCGCTTGTCGCCCGCTACACCATCTACAGGCTCGTGGACCGCTGGGCCGGCAAGATGCTCGACACGCTGGACGCGCTCGCACTCGGTCGCCTGGATACGCGCATCGAGAAGTTTTCGGAGGTGCGCGAGCTCGAACGCCTGGAGCGCGGCGTCAACCGCATGGCCGGTCAGCTCGATGCGCGTACCGGCGAATTGCACAAGCTCTCGACCGCGGTCGAGCAGAGCCCGGCGTGCATTCTGATCACCGATGCCGCGGCGCGCATCGAATACGTCAACGATGCGCTCGTTGCCACCACCGGCTATGCGCGCGAGGAGCTCGTCGGCCAGACCCCGCGCATCCTCGGAGGGGGCACATCGGCCGAGACCGTAAGCGACCTGTGGTCCACGCTGCTGCGTGGTCAGGTGTGGCGAGGCGAGTTCCACAACGCGCGCAAGGACGGCACACCCTACATCGAGCTGGCCACCGTCGCGCCGATTCGCTCTGCCGACGGGCGCACGACGCACTACGTGTCGGTCGGCGAGGACATCACGCTGCGCCGCGAGTCCGAAGATTTGCTGCATCGCATGGCCTACTACGATGCACTCACCGGCCTGCCCAACCGCGCGATGCTGCGCGATCGCCTGCAGCAGGCTGCGTTGTCGAGTGCGCGCACGCGTTCTCATGCGATGCTGATTCACCTTGACGTGGACCGCTTCAGCGAACTCAACGACACGCTCGGGCACGATGCCGCGGATGATCTGTTGCGTGCGATCGCCCAGCGCCTGCGCGAATGTCTGCGCGAGGACGACACTCTCGCGCGGCAGGGGGATGACGACTTCGCCGCGGTCTTCGAGAGCCTCGCCGTCGACGAGGATGAGGCGCTCGCGCATGCCGAACGCATTGCCTCCGCCGTGCACGACGCGCTCTCCGGCGCCTATCCGATCGATCCGGCCGGTGGCGAATACCACGTCACGGTGAGCCTCGGTGTGACGCTCTTCGTGGGACGCGGTGTTGCGGCCGAGGACCTGCTCAAGCAGGCCGAGGTCGCGCTCTACCGCGCCAAGGAGGCTGGCCGCGACACCGTGCGCTTTTTCAGCGCGGACATGCAGGCCACGGTCGAGACCCACGCGGCCCTGGTGCGCGACCTGCGCGAGGCGCTTGTGAATGGCGCATTCTCGCTGCACTACCAGCCGCAGCTCGACGGCGAAGGCCGCATGGTCGGTGCCGAGGCGCTGATCCGCTGGCGCGACGCGCGTGGCACGCTGGTGCCGCCGGGGCTGTTCATCCCGTCAGCCGAGGACAGTGGCTTGATCGTGCCGATCGGTGAGTGGGTGCTGAACACCGCCTGCGCCCAGCTTGCCCGCTGGCAGGCAGAACCCGCGACGCGGGCGCTGTCGATGGCCGTCAACGTCAGCGCGCGTCAGTTCCACCGGCCGGACTTCCCGGGGATGGTGCGTGCCTGCATCGAGCGCCACGCCATCGATCCGGCCGGGCTCGAACTGGAGCTGACCGAGAGCGTCGTACTCGGCAACCTCGACGAGGCGGTGGAGCGCATGCGCACGCTGCGCGAGCTGGGCGTGCGCTTCTCGCTGGATGATTTCGGCACCGGTTATTCGTCGCTGTCCTACCTGCGTACGCTGCCCTTTGACCAGATCAAGATCGACCAGTCCTTCGTGCGTGCGATGGGTGAGGACGATTCCAGCCGGGCGATCGTGCGCGCGATCCTCGCAATCAGCGCATCGCTTTCGCTCGGCGTGGTTGCCGAAGGCGTCGAGACCGAGGAGCAGCGCGATGCCTTGAACAGCGACGGCTGCGGCCTGATGCAGGGCTATCTGTTCAGTCCGCCGGTCCCGATCGAAGCACTGCAGGCTCAGCCCTGGTTCCCGTCCAACTCACCGTCTACGTAATACCAGCGGCCGTCCTCGCGCACGAAGCGGCTGGTCTCATGCAGTCGGTGGGTGCGGCCCGCGATGCGGTAACGTGCGATGAATTCGACCACGGCCGTGTCCGGGCTGGCAAGCTGCGCGCGCCGTACCTCCAGCCCCAGCCATTTGGGGCGCTCGCCCTGGTCGAGATCCAAGGTTTCGGGGCGCGTGGACGCATGCCAGGTCGCAAGCAGATAGGTCGCATCGCCGAGCACGAAGGCGCTGTAGCGCGAGCGCATCAGTGCTTCGGCATCGGCATCGGCCGCCGGCTCGCCGGCGTGCAGGCGCGCGCAACACCCGGCCAGCGTCGCGCCCCGTCCGCAGGGACAGGGTTCGGGCATGCCCGCCTTGGGTTTGCCCATTCTCAGCGTGGAGCGGCCACCGAGCCGCTATAGAAGGGTTCGCATTCGCCGCTCGAGAACAGCGCCGCGCCGCGCTCGAACAAATTGCGCGTCGGGCCGGTGATCAGCCCGACCAGTCCGCCGCCCGAATCGCCGGCCTTCTCGAACGGGCCGTCGAGCGTCTGTTCGGCGCTCGCGCAGCCCTCGGCGTCGAGCAAGGCGACGGTGAGTTCTTCGAATCGCCGGTCGGCGAAATCGATGCGTCCGCGCGCCGCAATGCGGTGACGATCCGTCGCCAACGCGACATCGCGTGCCGTTGCAACCCCGTTCTCGATGCGCCAGTCCGAGACTAGGGCGCGCACCTCGCTCTTGCCCTGCGGCGACATCGCCAGGCTGCCGAAACGATAGCCTTGCGTGGCGACCATGCCGAATGGCCCGGCGAGGAAGACCGCACCCAGATCGACGAGGTGGAAACTCTGACTGGATTCGAAGCGCGCGATCGTCTCGTCCAGGTCCACGCCGTGCAGCACGAGGTCCCGGCCGCGCAGCGAGACACGCCCGGCCGCGCTGCGGGCGAGAGACTCCGCGTCCATGCCGCGCATTGTCAGGTCGACGTCGATGTCGACGCTTCCGTCCGCGGAAACCTCGGCCTCGAGTCGCTCGAAGAAGTTGGCGAGCGCGAAATCGTCAAGCGCGAACTGCGCCTGGATCTGCGGCTGGCTATCGTTGAGGTCGGCCTGCACCTGGCCTCGCATCTGCGAGCCGAAAAGGCTCAGCGTGACTGGGTCGAGGCTCAGGACACCGTCGGCCGAGCGCCCCTCAGCCTGCAGGGTACCGAGCGCGATGTCATCGGTTTCGATGCTCTCGCACGCCATGTCGATGGCGAAGGACGGCAGTGGCGCGCCGGTCGCCTGCAGATCGTCGAGCGTCAGCGCGCAACCACGTGCGAGCATCACGCGCTCGGACGCCGCATCGCGGTATTCCAGCGTCGCGTCCGAGATGGCGAGGCGCTCCAGGCCGAGTTGATCGAGCGCGTCGAGCGCTGCCTCGGGAATCACGAACCCCGCGGGTGCGTCGCCGCTGCCTTCGATCATCACTTCGGGTCCGTCCAGGGTCACCGCGCGCACCTGCGCGCGTCCCGAAAACAGGGCGCCGAGAACGGGCTCGATCATGACGGCCCGTGCCGAAATCATGGAGCCGTCGTCGCGGCGTATGCTCACGTCGGCCAGGCGCACCGTCGGTCGCGGCGACATGCGCAGGCCGACCGATCCGGCCAGTTGCAGGTCCAGCCCAGTACGCGCGGCCGCCTCTCGCTCGACCCAGGACCGGATCGCCTCGCCGTTGGCCGCGACCAGCGCGGCGGCGACTGCGCCGAGTACGATGATTGAGATCGTCGCCAGGGTCGCGATCTTCTTCCAGCGTTTTGCATTCTTCATGACCTGCATTCTGGCCCAGTCGGAGCGCAGGCGACAGTGGCTTCTGCATGTATCGTGGATGTGGCACCGCGACGGGATGCGTGACAGGCGCAGCAGATCGGCGATTGCGTGCGGTGTGGCGCGAGCCCCAATTGTTGTCGCGCACGGATCGGGCTAGGCTCGGCAAATCCGATTGTTCGAGGTTCCGCCATGTCATCTGATCTTCGCGTTCGCACGGGTCGCCACAATTTCGTTCCGGCAAGCACGACGCGCAGACGAGGGTGTCGCAATGACTGAGGCTTTTCCGGTGCCGCCCGACGAGGTCGAGATCAGCGCGATCCGCGCCAGTGGTCCGGGCGGGCAGAACGTCAACAAGGTGTCCAGCGCCGTGCACCTGCGCTTCGACATCGGCGCTTCGTCGCTGCCCGACGAAATCAAGGAACGCCTGCTCGCGCGTGGTGACCGGCGCATCGGTCGCGATGGCGTGCTGGTGATCAAGGCGCAGAAATTCCGCAGTCTCGAGAAGAACCGCGCGGAGGCCCTGCGCCGCCTCGAAGAAGTGATCGAAGCCGCGCGCAAGGTGCCGCGCAAGCGCGTTCCGACGCGTCCCACCCGCGGTTCGATCAAGCGGCGTCTGGCCGGCAAGACGCACCGCGCCCGCATCAAGGCCGGGCGGCGCGCGCCGGGCGACGACTGATTGACGCCTTCAGTCGAACAGGCCCCACCAGCGCAAGGTCTGGGCGTAATGGGCGCGCACTGCATCGGCGGCTGACGTCGCGTCGCCGGCCGTGATGCAGTCGAGGATCGCCAGATGCTCGGCCATTGCCGGTCCGATGCGGTCAGGCAGCAGGGGGCGCGCGTGCTGAAGGATGGAGATGCGATCCCGGTTGGCCGCGTACAGGTCGCTCGCGATAGGGTTGTCCAGCGCATCGGCGAGCGTCTGGTGCATGGACCAGTCCACCTCCTTGGCGCGTTGCTGCAAGGCCGGTGTGATCGTTCCGCGAGCGGCGTCGAAAACTTCCCGATGGGCCTGTCGCAGCGTGGACATGCGGTTTGCATCGTGCCGCAGCGCGAGCCGGCGTGCCCCTTCCTGATCGAGGATCGCGCGCAGATCGAAGGTGTGTCGGATGGTCTCGGGCGTGGCGTCCATGACAAAGGCGCCGCGCTTGGGCACCACCGTGACCAGCGACAGTGCCTCGGCTCGCTTGACTGCTTCGCGTACCGGCGCGATCGGCAGGCCGAGTTGGCGGACCAGGTCCGGCATCGAAACGAACTGACCCGGACGCAGGCCACCGTCGACCAGCAACTGGCGCAATTTCACGAAGGCCTGCTCGCGCAGTTGCGGGACTTCGGTTGCGGTGTCGTCCATGATGAGAAGGCCGCATTGTCGACAATGCGGCGATGGTAGCCCAATTCGCGGTTCGACATGTCTGCTTGACCACAACATGGAATTCTTCGTAACATGTCAGAAAGAATGCGTAAGCTGGTGCACTTGACCTTCCGGCGCACGCAGATCTTCGGAGGGTTTGCGCAATGCATCTGTTCCAGCACTATCCGCGCGACATGGTCGGCTACGGTCGTGACCGCCCTCAGGCCGATTGGCCGGGGGGCGCGCGGGTGGCCGTGCAGTTCGTGCTCAACTACGAGGAAGGCGGCGAGAACAGCGTGCTGCACGGTGATGCCGGCAGCGAGCAGTTTCTTACGGAGGTGTTCAACCCCCCGTCCTTTCCCGACCGGCACCTGTCGATCGAGTCGATCTACGAATACGGCTCGCGCGCCGGCGTGTGGCGGGTGCTGCGCGAGTTCGAGCGGCGTGGCCTGCCGCTTACCGTGTTCGGGGTCGGCATGGCGCTGGAGCGCAACCGTGAGGCGGCCGCCGCCTTCGTCGAACTGGGGCACGAAATCGCCAGCCATGGCTGGCGCTGGATCAGCTACCAGGAAATGGACGAGGTGAGCGAGCGTGAACACCTGCAACGCGCCATCGCGGTCATCGAGCATCTGACCGGTGCGCCGCCATCCGGCTGGTACACAGGGCGCGATTCGCCCAACACGCGGCGTCTCGTCGTCGAGGACGGTCGTTGCATCTACGACTCCGACCACTATGGCGACGATCTGCCGTTCTGGACGCCGGTGACGAAGTCCGACGGCACGACCGTGCAGCATCTGGTCGTGCCCTACACGCTCGACGCCAACGACATGCGTTTCGCGTTGCCGCAGGGCTATTCCGATGGCGAGCCGTTCTACCGTTATCTGCGCGATACCTTCGACGTGCTCTATGCCGAGGGCGAGTCGCGTCCCGCGATGATGAATGTCGGCCTGCACTGCCGCCTGATCGGGCGTCCCGGCCGTTTCCGCGCATTGCAGCGCTTTCTCGATCACATCGAGTGCCACGACCGCGTGTGGGTCTGTCGCCGCGTCGACATCGCGCAACACTGGATTGCGCGCCATCCCGCCCCCAAACTCTGAAGGAGGATTCCGTGACCGCCCCCGACCGCATCCGTATTGCCGAAGCCGCCGAACTGCCTGACTGGGCGAAGACCGCGACCAATCTCGCCGACCCGCGCCTGGGTGCCGCGCCGGTGTCCGCCTCCGACGCGTTCTTCGCGCCGGTCTCGCGCATGCTCGATGCGACGCCGGCCGAGTTTCATCCAGGTCGTTACGACGATCACGGCAAATGGATGGACGGCTGGGAGACGCGGCGGCGCCGTGGTCCGGGCCATGATCATTGCGTGATCCGACTGGCCGGCAAGGGCGTGGTGCGTGGCTTCGATATCGACACCAGTCACTTCACCGGAAACTATGCGCCGGCGGTGGCCATCGAGGGAACGTGTACCGATGTCGATGAGCCCGGCGACGACGCGGCATGGAGTGAGGTCCTTGTGCTCACCGCGCTCACCGGCAATCGGCATCACCTGATCGAGGCCACCGCCGCCGGCGAGTGGACGCACTTGCGGGTGAACATCCTCCCGGACGGCGGAATCGCGCGGCTGCGCGTGTACGGCGTTTTCTCCAGCGCACTCGACGATGTCGCTTCGAACACGTCGGTCGATCTGGCTGCGCTGACGAATGGGGCGCGGCCGGTTGCCTGGAACGACGCGCACTTCGGCTCGGTCGAGAACCTTCTCCTGCCGGGTCGCGGCGTGGATATGGGCGACGGCTGGGAAACGCGGCGGCGACGCGAACCGGGCCATGACTGGTGCATCGTCGCGCTGGCAGCGCTCGGCGAGGTCGAGCGCATCGAGATCGACACCGCGCACTTCAAGGGCAACTTCCCGGACCGCTGCTCGGTGCAGGCAGCCTGTGTGCCCGACGGCGGAACGCCCGCTTCGCTGGTCGCGCAGAGCATGTTCTGGCCGGTGCTGCTGCCGGAATGCGCCCTCACCGCAGACGCCGAGCACGAGTTCGCGTCGACGATAGCGCGCATCGGTCCGGTCACGCACGTGCGCCTGAACATCATCCCCGACGGCGGTGTTTCGCGCCTGCGCGTGTGGGGGAGGGTGGTTCGATGAGTGCAGGTCGTCGGCTCGTCGCCGAGCCGCTCACGCGCGAGGCCTTCGCGCCGTTCGGCGATGTGATCGAGTGCTCGGATGCGGTGCGCCACTTCCCGATCAACGCCGGCAACACCGAGCGCTACCATGATTTGGCACGCGTGGACGCCGGTGGTCGCGGTCGCGCCGGGATCAGCATCTTCCGCGGCGAGGCGCGTGCGTTGCCGTTCGAGGCGACGATGATGGAACGTCACCGTCTGGGTAGCCAGGCATTCGTGCCGCTGTCGGGCCGCCCCTATCTGCTGCTGGTCGCACCGCCAGGCCCGCGTCCGCGCGCCAGTGAGCTGAGATTGTTCGTCGCCAGCGCCGAGCAGGGCGTGAACTACGCGCGCGACGTGTGGCACCACCCGCTGCTCGCTCTGGATGGCGTGTCGGACTTCCTGATCGTGGATCGCATCGGGCCGGAACCCGACTGCGAGGAACATCGGCTCGACGAGGCGGTGGAACTGGTCTTGCGGGAGGACGTGTTCAGCGCGCAGTAAAGGCGCCGCGCAGGCTGTTGCGCTTGCTGTCCACGGCCGTGGGGTCGAGGCTGCGAGCAATATCGCGCAGATGGGACAGCGACACCTCGACGACGCGCTCCTCGTCGCGCGCGGCCAGCGCATCGACGATCTCGGTGTGGCCTTGCAGCGAGCAGCTTCCGACGTTGGGTTGATACATCGCGATCGAGATCGCGTTGCGCGAGATCAGGTAACGCAGCAGGTCGACGAGCACCGGATTGCCGGTCATCTCGGCCAGCGACATGTGGAACTGCCCCGACAGTCGGTGTGCACGCGAGGATTCGCCGGCCAGCCGCGCGTCGCGTTCGGCGTCGATCAGGGCACGCAACTCGGCGATCTGCCCGCCGGTGACGTTGCGCGCGACTTCTCGCATGATGCCCTCCTCGACCACCAGCCGTGCGGCGAGCACGTCGCGCACTTCTTCGAGCGAGGGTTTGGCGACGAAGGCGCCACGGTTCGGTTCGAGCGTGACGATCTTCTGCTCGGCGAGTCGGAACAGGATCGGCCGCACGCGCGTTTTGCTCACGCCGAAGATTTCGCCCAGCTCATCCTGGCTGAGCTTGGCGCCGGGCGCGAGACGGTGCTCGACGATCGCTTCGTAGATCGCCTGATAGATCATTTCGTCGGTGACCGGTCCGGCCGTGCCCTTGGTCATCGCATCTCGTCCTGCAGACATTGGGGAGCATGTGCCCGCGCTCCAATCCGGACCACACGAATCAGGCCTGGACGGCGAGCGTGTACGATTCGGGCCCTGCATCATATCGGAGGCGGGGCGATCCTGCATGCGTTCGCTCAGTGCGGCGAGCGCGGTGAAACGAACTGCGCTCCGTACTCCGCCTCGACGAGCTCGGCGAGCGCCAGAACGGACGTCTCCCCGCCGCGGGGCCCGATTACCTGCAGTCCGACCGGCAGCCCGTCGTCGCCAAGCCCGCAGGGCACCGAGCAGGCCGGAACGTAAGTGTGGTTGAACAGCGGAGTGAACACCGCGTGGCCGCGGGGCGATACCGACTGACCATCGATGGTCTCCGGGCCGAGCCGCTCGAGCGGCCAGGCCGTGACCGGCGCTGTGGGTGCGATCAGCAGGTCGAAGTCGGCGAACAGCGCCGCAAGGCTGCGGTACAGGCGGTCGCGCAGCAGCAGTGCGTCGGTAACCGCGGTGCCTGACAGGGCCAGCCCGCGCTCGATCTGCGTCGCGATGTCCGGATCGAAGGCCTCGGGGTCACGCGCGAAGGCCTTGCCGTGGATCGACGCCAGCCCGGCAAACTGCAAGGGCATCAACGCCGATTCGTCGGCGTCGGTCGGCCACTCGGGGTCGGCACGCACCACTTTGACGCCGCGCCGGGTCAGCGACTCTGCAGCCGCCTCCACCCGTGCAGCGACGTCCCGATCGACCGGATAAACGAGCCCGAGCTGAGGACTGAAGGCCACACGCAGGCCGTTGGAGTGCGCCAGCGTGCGCAGCGCGTCGGGAAGGTCCGCGCGCGGCAAGGACTGCGGGTCGCGTGCATCGAAGCCGGCCATCGCCGCCATCGCGACTCGCGTATCGGCCACGCTACGCGCCATCACGCCGACGACGCTGTTGCCGAAGACCGGCTCTTGGAATCCGATCGGATGGGCAATCACGCCCGCGCCGGGCTTGAAGCCCACCACGCCGGTGTGTGCGGCGGGCCGGCGTACCGAGCCCCCGGCGTCGGTGCCCAGCGCGATCGCGCACAGGCCGGCCGACACGGCGGCGGCCGCACCACCGGACGAACCGCCCGGCGTGCGCTCCAGGTTCCACGGGTTGCGCGTCGTGCCGTAGACGCGGTTGGTCGTCACGCCCTTGCAGGCGAACTCGGAGCAGTTGGTCACGCCGACGAACAGCGCGCCGGCGCGGCGTAGACGCTCGACCGCGACGGCATCGGCCGGTGCGACGAAATCCCGGAACAGGCGGGAGCCCTGGGTCACCGTCACGCCGCCGACCCACAGATTGTCCTTGGTCGTGAACGGCACGCCCGCCAGTGGCAGATCCTCGCCGGCGTCGACACGGCGGTCGATATCGGCTGCCGTGCGTGTGACGGACGCCGGATCGTGCTGGACGATTGCGTTGAGCGTCGGATTGACTGTCGCGATGTGTGCGACAAATGCCTCGGCCACGTCGCTCGCGCGAAGCCGGCGGGTGCGCACTGCCTGCGAGATCGCGACAGCGCCGAGTGCGGTCGGATCGGCAGCGCTCATGCGGGTTCGGCGATCGGACTTTCGATACCCTGCGCCTTCCACAGGCGGGCGCCCACGCGCTGCGCTTCGCGCACGATGTCGCGCCCATCGAAGCCCACCGGCTTGCGATCGCGCAGCCGAACGCGACCGTCGACGATGACGGTGTCCACATTGAGCGACTGGCCGCTGTGCACCAGCATGCCGGGGCCTTCGACGAAGGGCACGAGGTTGGGGCTGTCCAGATCGATCAGGATCAGGTCGGCCTTGTCGCCCTCGCGCAGCATGCCGGACACGCCGGGCAGACGCAGCGCCGCGGCGGGCTCCGACAGCACCCAGGACAGCGTCTTGCGCGACTTGGGCTCGAGTTCCTTGCGGCGGATGCGTGCCGAGGCCACGGCCAGGCGCATGGCTTCGAACATGTCGGCCGAGCGCGTGTCGGTGCACAGCGTGATGCGCGCGCCGGCGTCGGCCAGATCGCGCACCGGCGCGATGTTGCCTACGCGGGCGTTCTGGTGGGGGGCGTGTGCCACGGCCATGCCCGAGGCGCCCACCTCGGCGATGGCCTCGCCCTCGAGGAAGACGCAGTGCGCGGCGATCATGCGTTCGTCGAGCAGGCCGACTTCGGCGAACAGGCGATGCGGGAGCACGCCGTCGCGCGCGAGCACGTGCTCGACTTCCTTCTGGCTCTGCGCCAGATGGGTGTGGATGTTGCACGGCCGCTTCGCGGCCAGGGCGGCGACTTCGGCGAGCAGGGCGCGCGAGCAGGTGTCGGCCGCGTGCGGGCCGAAGTCGAAGCGGATACGGTCGTTGTCGCGACGCTCGCCGTCGGCGATCAGGTCCAGCGTCTCGCGCAGCGTGGCGTCGCCGATCTCGCGCTTGTGTACATATCGTCCCTGGGCAAGTTCGGCGGTGTCGGCGTCGTGGATGCGGCCGCTGATGACCGCACGCAGGCCGACCTCGTCGGCAGCGGCGACCAGTGCGCGCGGATGGCGATAGAAGTCGACTGCCGTCGTGATGCCGCCGCGCAGCAGCTCGTAGGCACCGGCGCGTGACAGTGCATGGGTCTCTTCCTCGGACAGCGCATGCACATTGGGCAGCGAGCGCGTATAGGCCGGTGCGAAATTGCGGTCCTCGATCATGCCGCGCACGATCATAAGCGGTGTGTGGTTGTGCGAGTTGATGAAACCAGGCATCACGAGCTGGTTGCCGGCATCGATGGTTTCGGTGGCCTCGAAGCGTGCGGTCAGTTCGCCTTGCGTGCCGATTGCGACGATGCGGTTGCCGCGGATCGCGACCGCGCCGTGGGCGATGGTGCGATCGTCCTCGTCGCAGGTCATCACCAGCGAACCGCATACGAGCAGATCGCAGTGTTCGCGGGCGTTGGTCTGTCCGGGGGTTGCATTGCGGGTGGTCACGGTGCTCATGTCGTCATCCTTCACGTCGTGATCGGCCCGGTGGCCGAGGTCGTTTCAGGCGAGCGCGCGCGCCACGTCGGCAGGCCGCTCACGCGGCGCCAGTGGTGAGCGATCTCGTCGCGGCGGGCGATCCACACGTCGCCCTTGTTGCGGACATGCTTGAGAAACTGCCTCAGTCCGCCGATGCGGGCAGGACGCCCGATGATGCGCAGGTGAAGGCCCACCGACATCATTTTTGGCGTGTCGGCGCCTTCCTCCCACAGTTGATCGAAGGCCGCGCAGCAGTAGCGCGCGAAGTCCTCCGCGTGCACGAAACCGCCGCCCGGCTGGAAACGCATGTCGTTGGTGTCGAAGCTGTAGGGCAGCACGACATGAGCGTCGCCGTTGCCGTGGCGGTGCAGCCAAGGCAGGTCGTCGTTGTAGGCGTCGGAGTCGTAGAGAAAGCCGCCGTGCTCGAGCAGCAACGCGCGTGTGGATGTCGATGCGGCCGAGCGTGTGTGCCAGCCCACCGGTGCGTGTCCGGCGATGTCGGTAAGCGACGCGTGGGTGCTCGCGATGATCTCGCGCTCGCGCTCGACCGACATGTGGGCGTGACTTTCCCAGCGTTCGCCGTGGCAAGAGACCTCGTGACCACGTGCCAGCGCATCGCGCACCAGTTGGGGAGAACGACGCGCCGCGCGCGCGCAGCAACTCAGCGTGCCGGGTGCGTCGAAGGCAGCCAGGGTGTTCATCAGGCGCCAGTAGCCCGCGCGCGTGCCATATTCGTAATGCGATTCCATGCACGGGTCGGCGGCGCCGACGACTTCCTCGATTGCCTCGTAGACGCTCTCGTTACGTTCGTCGCCATCGCCCACCGACAGCTCCGCGCCTTCCTCCAGATTGATCACGAAGGACAGCGCGACGCGCGCGCCGCCGGGAAAGTCGGCGGCCGGGGGGTGGTTGCCGTAGCCGTGGAAGTCTCTGCGCGATGCGCTCATGAAAGGTCTCCGATTCGTTCTCGTCGGTCGGTGGTACGCCGAATTGCGTATGGCAAACCAACTTTAGTATCGGATACGATTTTGGTCAAGAACCGACACGAAATAGCGTTAAACAAAGATATGAACAGAATTCGATAAAAGATTCCTACTTGTTAGTGGAAAAGATACGGACTAGAGTCGAAACACATCTGCAACAGAGATCGATGCGGATACGCCGTTGCCCGGCAGTGGGTGTCGGCTCATGGCTTGATTCACCTGACCGGCCCTGCGAGGGGCGAATACTTGTTCAAGGAGAGTGACCGATGAGCAACAAACTGACCAAAATGCTGGCATGCGGCGTCGCCGCACTGACGTTATCGATGTCGGCCCAGGCCACCGAGTGGGTGATGGCCAGCGGCTATGCGGACGACAATTTTCATACACGCAATCTGCGCGCTCTGATCGCCGATGTCGAGGAACTCAGTGGCGGGGACTTCAAGATTCAGTTGCATTCGAACGGCACGCTGATCAAGCTCGACGGTATCCGTCGCGCGGTGCAGTCCAATCAGGTGCAGATCGGTGAGATCCGGCTGGGTGTCTATGGCAACGAGGATCCGATGTACATCCTCGACAGCATTCCCTTTCTTGCCAACGGCTATGACCGCGCATGGGCGCTCAAGGAAGCGCAGATGCCGTACTTCGAGAAGATGTTCGCTCGCCTCGGCCTGATGCCGCTGTCGTTCTCACCGTGGACGGGCCAGGGCTTCTACACCAAGAACGAGATCAATTCGCTCGAGGACTTCAAGGGCCAGCGCGCCCGCGTGTATTCGAAGACCACGGCCAAGATGGGCGAGATGCTCGGCTTCGAGACCACGACGCTGCCGTTCTCGGAGATCCCCCAGGCCTTCGCCACCGGCCTGATCGACGCGCTGTTCACCAGCCCGCAGACCGGCATCGACATTCAGGCGTGGGACAACACCAACCACTACACCGTGGTCGGTGCGCTCAATACCAAGAACGCCGTAATCGTGAACCAGCGCGCCTTCGACCGCCTGCCCGACGCCCACAAGCAGGCGCTGCTCGAAGCCGGCAAGCGCGCCAGCAAGCGTGGCTGGGAGTACAGTGCGCAGGCATTCAAGGACCAGCTTGAGGTGCTCAGCGACAAGGGCATGAAGGTCAAGGATGCGCCCGAGGAGGTCATGACCCGGCTGCACGAGATCGGTGAAGTGCTGATCGACGACTGGCGCGCGTCGGCCAGCCCGAAGGCGATCGAAGTACTCGACGCCTATCTGGCCAGCCAGTAACGCCCTCGTGGCTTGAACGGGCCCGGACACTCGTGTCCGGGCCGGGAGGGTTCCGTCATGCGTCGATTCCTCGACACCCTGTATCTGCTCAGTGGCTATCTTGCGGCCTTTTTCCTGATGATGATCGCCGTATTGGTCATCGCTCAGGTTACGGCCCGTTTCTTCGGCGTGATCTTCGAGTCCACCGAGACCGGCGGCTTCTGTCTGGCCGCGAGCACCTTCCTGGGGCTCGCGCACACGCTCAAGCGCGGCTGCCATATCCGCGTTTCGCTGTTCATCCACAAGGCCCGTGGGTCGACACGCAAGGCCATCGAGCTGTGGTCGACCAGTGTCGCTGCGGTGGTGATGGGCTACGTCACCTGGGCCGCGGCGCACATGGTCTACGAGTCCTGGTTCTATGAGGAACTGAGCCCGGGCATGATGGCCGTTCCCATCTGGATTCCCCAGCTCGGCATGCTGCTCGGCTGTGCGATCGTCACGATCGCATTCGTCGACGAATTCTGTCGCATCGCATGCGGTGCCGAAGCCGCCTATCAGGAACAGACCGAAACGGCCTTGTCCGACGATGACCCCAAGTCGGTCGAGGTGGCCCCGCAACGCGCGGACGGCATCGCTTCGCACAACCGGCTCGAACGCGGGAGGGCGTCATGAACGAAATGATCATCATCGTGCTGGTCCTGTTCGGCGCCTTGCTCGCGCTGCTTGCCAGCGGTGTATGGGTCGCGGTCACGCTGATCGTCGTGGGCTTCATCGCGATCGCCGCGTTCACCCCCTCGCCGGCCGATTCGCTGCTCGCGATCACGGTGTGGGACCACAGCTGGAACTGGGCGCTCACGGCCCTGCCGCTGTTCGTCTGGATGGGCGAAATCCTGACCCGTTCGCGCCTGTCCCAGGACATGTTCTCGGGGCTTGCGCCGTGGCTGTCGTGGCTGCCGGGCCGTCTGTTGCACGTCAACATCATCGGCTGCAGCGTGATGGCGGCAGTGGCCGGGTCGTCGGCGGTCACCGCGGCCACCATCGGTCGCATGAGTCTGCCCGAACTGAAGAAACGCGGCTACTCCGAGAGCATGTCGCTGGGCACGCTGGCCGGCGCCGGTACGCTGGGTCTGCTGATTCCGCCGTCGATCATGATGATCGTCTACGGCATCGTCACGCAGCAGTCGATCGCACGGCTGTTCATCGCCGGCCTCATCCCCGGCCTGGTGATCATCAGCCTGTTCATGGGCTACGTGATCATCTGGTCGCTGATCAACCGCGACAAGATGCCGCCCAACGACATCCGCATGAGCTTCATGGAGAAGCTCTGGAACTCGCGTCGGCTGATTCCGGTGATCGTGTTGATCGTGCTCGTCATCGGCTCGATCTATACCGGCTTCGCCACACCCACCGAGGCCGCCACCATCGGTGTGCTCGGTGCGCTGGGGCTGGCCTGGGTGTCCGGCTCGCTGACGCTGCGCTCCTTTCTCGACGGCCTGATGGGCGCGATGCGCACCAGTTGCATGATCACCTTCATCATCGCCGGCGCCAGCTTTCTGGCCATCGGCATGGCCTTCACCGGCATTCCGGCCGCGCTCGCCGCGTGGGTCGAGGGCCTGGGGCTGTCGACGTGGATGTTGCTGGTGATGCTGACGCTGATCTACATCGTGCTTGGCTGCTTCCTGGAAGGTGCCTCGATGATCGTGCTGACCGCGTCGATCGCGCTGCCGATGATCCAGGCTGCGGGGCTGGATCCGATCTGGTTCGGCATCTATCTGATCATCGTCGTCGAGATGTCGCAGATCACGCCGCCCGTGGGTTTCAACCTGTTCGTGCTGCAGGGCATGTCGGGGCGCGACCTGATGGTCATCGCACGCTCGGCCTTCCCGTTCTTCATGGTGATGATCCTCGGCATCGTCGTGCTCGCCACCTGGCCAGGCCTGGTCACCTTCCTGCCCGACCTGATGATGAACCGCTGACGTGCGCATCCTGATCGTCAATTCCAACACCACCGAGGCGGTCACCGCCCAGCTCCTCGATGCCGCACGGCGCCTGTGCCCGCCCGGCGTCGAGGTCGTGGCGGCGACCGCGCCGTGCGGCGTCGCCGCGATCGAGCGGCCCGAGCATCTGCCGCAAGCCGCGCTGGGCACGCTGCGTGGCTTCGAGGCACACGGCGGCGGGGCGGATGCCGGCATCGTCGCCTGTTTCAGCGATCCGGGCCTGACCGAAGTGCGCGCCGCGATGCCGTTTCCGGTGGTGGGTCTGGCCGAGGCCGCGTGCCTGGGCGCGGCCGCGGGCGGGCGGCGCTTTGCCGTGGTGCTGCTCGGCTATGCGATGCGCGACGTGCTGCACGGCCTGATTGCGGACTACGGCTGTGCCGACCGGCTGGCCGCGATCGAATGCCTGTCGGTCGGGGTGCTTGAGTTCGGTCGCAATCCGGACGCCCACATGGGCGAACTGCATGAGGCCGTGCGGCGCTGCGTAGACGAGGCCGGCGCCGAAGTCGTCGTGCTCGGCGGCGCAGTCACGGCGGGACTGGGCGAGGCGCTGTCGGCGATCTCGCCGGTGCCGGTGCTCGATGGCCTCGAATGCGCGCTCCGTATGGCAGCGGAGCGCGCCGTACGCTGAAAAAGCGAGGGCTCAGTCGAGCAGCCGGATCAGGTCGGCGTGGAAACGCGCCGGGTCCTGTACCTGGGGCGAATGTGCCAGGTCCGGGTACAGATGCAGCGTCGCGTCGGGAATCCTGCCGGCCACGTCACGCGCCATCGCGCGGTAGTCGCCCAGCGCCTTGCGCTGCTCTTCGGACACCAGATGCTTGCCGATGGCGGTGTTGTCGTGCTCGCCGACGATCAGCAGCGTGGGCACCTGCAGGCGGTGGAATTCGTGATATACGGGCTGCGTGAGGATCATGTCGAAGGTCAGCGCCGAGTGCCAGGCCACGGTTTCCTTGCCCGGTCCGTTGAACATGCCGGCCGACATGTCCACCCAGCGATCGAAGTCCGGCCGCCATTCGCCGTTGTAGTAGGTGGTGCGCTGGTAGTTCTTGATGCCCTCGCGGGTGGTCTTGAGCTGGCCCTGGTACCACTCGTCCACGCTGATGTAGGGCACGCCTTTGGCGAGCCAGTCTTCCAGCCCGATCGGGTTGACCATCACCAGGTGCTCGACCCGCTGCGGGTAGAGCAACGCATAGCGCGTGGCCAGCATGCCGCCCATCGAATGCCCCATCACCACATGCTCTTCCACGCCCAGCTCGTCGAGCAGCGCGGCGGTGTTGGCAGCGAGCTGGTGGAAGCTGTACTGGTAGCCGTCCGGCTTGCTCGACTTGCAAAAGCCGATCTGGTCCGGTGCAACGACGCGATAGCCGGCACCGGTCAGGGCCGAGATGGTGTCCTGCCAGCTCGCACCGCAGAAGTTCTTGCCGTGCAGCGCGACCACGGTGCGGCCGTTGGCTTCGCCACTCGGTGCGATGTCCATGTAGGCCATATGCACGGCCTGGCCTTGTGACGTGAACTCGAACTTGCCGACCTCGTGCGGATACTCGAAGCCTTCCAGGTTCGGTCCGTAGGATGGCGTAGTGGCCAGCGCGAGGGCCGGTGCGGCCAACAGTGCGGTCAGCAGCGGGGACAGCCAGCGATTCATGCAGGGCTCCTTGTTGGTGAGGTAAGAGGTGCGCATTGTGCGCGTCGCCGTCTCAGGCAGTCGAGCGAGAGAATCGTTCCATCGGCGCCGGTGTGGCGGCTCCGGTGCGACCCTCAACGCGCGTCCATCGTCCATTGCGCACCGCATTTGCGGCAGCGTACCTGCACGCGGCCGTGGCCGAAGTCCTCGCCTACTAGCGTGAGCCGGCCGAAAGTCGCGCAATGCGGGCAGATGGCCTGGGCGCTGGCGCGCTGTGCGGCTACCAAACGCGCGAAGAAGCGATTGAGCAGGGTCACCGTGAGCAGCGCGAACAGCGTGAAGGCCAGCCCGCTGAAGACCCGCTCGAGACCGCTGTCCGCCGCGTCGAACATCAGTTCCAGCGATGCAAAGCACATCACCGCCGCGATCAGCGCGAGCGCCAGCCAGCCGTGGCCGACGAGAAGCTCGCGTTCGTGCCAGCGGATGAAGCCGTGCTTGCGGATACCTTCGGCCAGTTTCACAGTGTCTCCGGGCCGGTGGCAATGGAATGAAGGGAGTATAGACTTCGGCACGTGCCCGGTCCGAAGCCGGGTAAGGGGTCTGGAATTTGCTAGAAGCGTCGATCCGGGAAATGTTTCAGTTGACGGGCGGGCGCAACTTCATGAAGCATGATCAGCGTCCGAGTGCAGCCTGGTCACTACCGTGCGTCATGTGGGGCGTCCATCCGCCGGAGTATGCCGAAGTGATGAATAGGCTGCCTCTCTCGCAATCATGGAGGGACGCCCGATGACGCCCGATGGTCTACTGCACGCCGTGCATTTTTTCGTGTCTCGACGGCCCCGATGGTGCATGGTCGTGCTCGCAGCCACGATTGGCGCGGTTACTGCGCTGGTGTATTTCACTGGTGGTATCAAGTATGTCTACTCGCATTCGATGTATGTTCCGGTGCTCTTGGCGGGCTTCCTGTTTGGCATCCGCGGAGGCGCGCTGGCGGGCGTCGTCGGGGGCGTTGCCCTCGGTCCGTGGATGCCCATCGACACCCTCACCGGCGAAATGCAGCCAGCGATCAACTGGCTCTACCGCACTGGCTTCTACGCATTGATTGGATGTTTCGCCGGAACTGCAAGCGACTTGGTGCGGAGTCATGTCGAACGATTGGAGTGGAATGCTTTGCACGATGAAGCGACCCGTCTGCCCAATCGCCATGCTCTCTTGCGGGAACTGAACGCATCATCTGGTCGTGCTCCACGACGTGGCGTGCTGGTGATGTTCGGGATCGAGAATAGCGGCGAACTCGTCTCGACGTTCGGCCCCGACGTGCTCGACGATGTCGTCCGACAGATCTCGATCCGTCTGTATGAAGTGTTGCCGCCAGACCGGACTGCTTACCGTATCGACGCCGACAAGCTCGCGGTGCTTTTCGACCGTGTCGAGGACGGTTCGCCGGAAGGAGCAGGCTTGTCCCAGATCGCGCAGATATTCCGGGACCCGTTTGCATCCGATGATTTGTCCGTCCATGGTGATGTGCGCATCGGCTGTGTGACCTTTGATCTCGCGCTCGACACGTCGGATGACATCCTCCGCAAGGCCCATCTGGCGCTGGCCGCGTCGACCCACCGTGCGGTGGACGTGACTGCCTTCGACTCGCAACGACACGGCGACGGACGGGAGAATCTGCAGCGTCTGGGCGAACTGCGACATGCGCTGAGCGAACGCCAGCTGTTGCTGCACTACCAGCCCAAGATCGAATTGAGCAGTGGGGCCGTACTCGGGGTCGAGGCCCTCTTGCGCTGGCACCACGGCGTGCGCGGAAACATTCCGCCCGGGCAGTTCATTCCGCGCGCGGAATTGAGCACGCTGATCGACCCGCTCACCGATTTCGTGATCGATACCGCACTGGCGCAATTGCGCCAGTGGAATGATCTTGGAATCGAGCTGAACATGGCCGTCAACATTTCCGCACGCAACCTGCTGCAACCGAACTTCGCCGAGAAAGTCGTGGACAGCCTGTCGCGTCATGGGTTGAGTCCCGACCGGCTCGAACTGGAGGTTACCGAAGGTGCGTTGATGGTCGATATCGACGCCACGATGGCCGAATTGGCGAAACTCTCCGGTATGCAGATCGTACTTTCGATCGACGACTTTGGTACCGGCTATTCGTCGTTGCAATACCTCAATGAGCTGCCGGTGACCGTGCTCAAGATCGACCAGGCCTTCGTGCGCAAGTTGCCTGACGATTGCGGCGCGGCACACATCGTCGAGGCGGCGGTCGATCTGTCCCACCGCCTCGATCTGCGGGTCGTTGCCGAGGGCGTCGAGAACCGCGAAACCTTCGACTTCCTGCGCGGGATTGGTTGCGACTTCGCGCAGGGCTACCACATGTGTCGTCCGGCCTCGGCTGAGGCCTTTGGCGAGTGGTACACGGGCGTTGGCGGCCGCTTCCACTGACTTCGGCCATACGCAATCCTGTCGGCGCCTGCTCCGCCCGCGCGAATCGTACTGCGGCGACGCCCAGTGGAATTCAGCCGGTAGTCCCGTTCGCACGCTAGCCTGCGGGGGCGTCGCCGAGCGCGAGCAACTGGTCGAGGGCGCGCCGTGCGAGCGGCTTGAGCTGGCCGCGCGGGGTCAGTTCCACGGTGTAGTCGCCTGCGTCGAGCCGGCCGGGATGGGCCGGGCGCAGCAGGCCGGCCTCGACGTAGGCGCGCGCCGCGATGGAGCCGACCAGCACCGGCCCTTCGCCCGCCAGGCAGGCCTCGAGCGCGCTGACGGGGTCATCGAAGCTCACGGCGTAGCGCGGTTCCACGGCCTCGCCGAAGGCCGCCTCCATCCACTGCGGCCAGTTCGCGGAGGTGTGGCGCACCAGCGTTCGTGTGGCGAGTTCGGCCAGCGTGAGGTCGCCGTTGCGCGGCTCGCAGGCGGGTACGTAGGCGCGTACCGAACCGCGGTGCAGCAGGTGCTGGCCGGGACCGCGGCCATCACCGATGCCGAAGTCGATGAACAGGTCGGCATCGGGGTTGGGCGCGACGCCGGGCACGCGGTTGGTGCTCAGCTCGAAGCGCAGTCCGGGTACGCCCAGCCGCTCGCGCAGGCGCGGCAGCAGTGGCGTGATCCAGGTCACGCCGATCACTGGCGGCACGTCCAGGTGCACGCGCTGCAGGCTCTGCGCGCGCAGCCGGGCGGTGGTGTCGCGGAAGTCGGCGATCAGCCGCGCCAGTTCGGCATGGCAGTCGTGCCCGGTCGCGGTGGGCGCGATGCCGCGACCGCGCCGTTCGACCAGCGCCACGCCGAGCGCGCGCTCGATCTGGCGCAGACGGTGGCTGATGGCCGAGGGCGTCACCGACAACTCGTCGGCAGCGGCCGCGACGCTGCCCAGGCGGATCACCGCCTCGACCGCGACCAGTTCCAGCAAGGGGAGATCGCGCAATAATGAAGGCTTCATCGGATTCAATCCTCCGTATGACGAATGTACCTCTTCCGCCGCTGCATGCGCTGGTCGCGTTCGAAGCCCTGGTGCGCCACGGTGCCGTCGCCCCGGCACTGACCGAACTGGGCGTGACGCGGGCGGCGCTGACCGGCTCGCTCGCTCAGCTCGAGGACCGCACCGGCCTGCGCCTGCTGGTGAGTCACACGCCGGGTGTGGAATTGACTGCCGAGGGCGCGGCCTACTATCAGGCCGTGTCGGTGTTTGCGCGCGGCGCGGCCGACGCCCTGCACGCGCTCGGCTGCGGGCGCGAAACCGAGATCCGTTTGGCGGCCAGTCCCGGCGTGTCGCGGCTGTGGCTCGCGCCGCGCCTGGCGCGCCTGCGCGAGGCCTGTCCGGGAGTGGGCTTCACGGTCAGTGTCAGCGAGGCGCTGTCGGACCTGGCGCGCAATCAGTGCGACATCGCGATTCGCTATTGCCGGCCCGACGACTACGACAACGAGGCGCGCGTGCTGTGGCACGAGGAACTGGCTGTTATCGCGCGCGGTGCCGACGCCACGGCGTTGGCGCTGGCCTCGCCGGCGGAACTGCTCACCACCCACGCCCTGCTCGAACATCCTGCCTTCTCGTGGCAGCGCCTGGCCGAGTGGGCCGGCGTAAGCGCGCGCATGCGCGAGCCCGATCTGGTGTGCCACGACATGTACGCGGTGCTGATGGCGTGCGCGCGCGGCGAGGGTCTGGCGCTGCTGCCGCAGCGCCTCACCGCCGGCCTGCGTCGCCGCCTCGGCTTGGTCGTCGCGCATCCGCTGCGTGTGCCGGCCAAGAGCTACGTCTTGCTGCTCTCGGCGGCCGGGCGAGAACGAGGCGTCGTGCAGGCCTGCGCCGAGGTGCTCGCCGCGATGGCCGAGATGCCCGAGGGCTGAATCTCCGCTCACGTCGTTGTGTCGCGCTGCGGCAACTGGAAACTGCGCGTTTCCAGGAATTCCTCGATACCCGCCCGCCCCAGTTCACGGCCGGTGCCGGAGTACTTCATGCCGCCCATCGGTGCGGCGGGGTTGAAGACGCCGCCGTTGATGTCGACCTGTCCCACGCGCAGGCGTCGACCGAAGCGCATCGCGGCCTCGTCATCGCCGGCCCATACGGCGGCGGCCAGACCATAGGGAGTCGCCTCGGCGATCGCGGCTGCCGCATCCTCGTCGCCGTCGGGGTAGCTCAGGATGGCCAGCACCGGTCCGAATACTTCCTGCTGCGCGAGCGCGCTGTGGGGCGCGACGTGGCCGAGCACGGTCGGCGGCACGTAGTTGCCGCCCAGCCCCGGGGGCGCTTCGCTGCCGCCGCACAGCAGTTCGGCGCCGTCGGCGATCGCGCCGTCGATGAAGCGGCGTACACGCGCGGCTTGCGCTTCGGACACCAGCGGCCCGAGCTTGCTGGTTTCGAGTAACGGGTCGCCCATTTGCAGCGTCGCGCAGGCGGCGACGGCCAGGCGGGCGGCCTCGTCGTGGCGCGATACGGGCACCAGCAATCGCGTCAGTGCGTTGCAGGTCTGGCCCGAGTTGAGCATGCAGCGGCTGACCGTGGTGCGCACGGCGCTGTCGAAGTCCGCACCGTCGAGCACGATCGAAGCGGACTTGCCGCCCAGTTCGAGTGCGACATGCTTGACGGTGCGTGCCGCGCTCTCGGCGACGCGGCGGCCCGCTTCGGTGGATCCGGTGAAGGAGATCGCGTCTACGTCCGGATGGGCCACCAGCGAGGCGCCGGCACTGCGTCCGTGGCCACTCACCAGGTTGAACACACCGGGCGGCACGCCCGCCTCGTGCATGATCTCGGCGAGGATGAAGGCGTTCAGCGGTGCCAGTTCCGAGGGTTTGAGCACCACCGTGCAGCCGGCCGCCAGCGCCGGAGCGACCTTGGCAGCGATCTGGTGCAGCGGGTAGTTCCACGGCGTGATGCAGCCGACCACGCCGCGTCCGGTGCGTGTCACCCGTGAATGCCGAATGCGTTCCTCGAAGGCGATGCCATCGAGTGCGTCGGCCGTTGTCGCGAAGACCTCGGCCGGCAGCGGCGCCTGGATGCGCCTCGTCATGCGGATCGGCATGCCCATCTCGGCGGTTATGGTGAGCGCGATCTCCTCGGCACGATCGCGCAGGCCCGTAGCGACGCGGTGCAGCGCGTCGGCGCGCTGTGCGGGCGGGGTGTCGTTCCAGTGCGGAAAGGCGGCCCGTGCGGCGCGCACGGCCGCGTCGACGTCCACCCGATGCCCGGCCGGCACGCTGCCGACGCATTCGCCGCTGGCCGGATTGCGCACCTCGATGCGTTCACGGCTGGACAGCGCGCGCCATGCGCCGTCGATGTAGTACTCGTTTCGCTCGTGCATGGTCTCCTCCCGGCCGGATGGAATGCCGGCCGCGGGGAAATGCTGCGCGCATCGTGCGCAGGCCGCCTGAATCGTGGAGCGCGCGATGCCAGCGCAATTCAGGCATTGATCGCACTGCGGGGTCACACTGCACGGGCATCCTCGACGCGCGCCTCCGCCCATGACCGCTGCCTCGCTTGCCGCGCTGTTCGCAACGCTCGCACTGCTCGCCGCCGTGCCGTCGCTGAGCGTGCTCACCGTCGTCTCGCGCTCGCTCGCCGGTGGAGCGCGCGACGGTGTGCTGGCCACGTCCGGAATCGTCGTGGGCGACGTG
Source organism: Azoarcus sp. (assembly GCA_013911595.1). GTDB lineage: Bacteria > Pseudomonadota > Gammaproteobacteria > Burkholderiales > Rhodocyclaceae > Pseudazoarcus. Next base: position 3,554 of record JACESY010000011.1, on the reverse strand, counting down.
TTCTATATCGTGCTCGCGCTGTTCGGCGGTTCTGCGCTATTGGCTGCCGGCGGCGCGGGGGGCGATGCCTTGCGTGTGGTCGGGGCCGGCTTGCTCGGCGTGTTTGCGTGGCGGCAATGGAACGCGGCCGGGCGAGGCGCCGAGATCGCGCCGGGCGCATCGGGTGCGAGCTTCGTTGCGGGGCTTGCCGTGACGCTGGCCGACGCCAAGGCGCTGCTCTTCTATCTGGTGTTGCTGCCGGCCTTCGTCGACGTCGGCTCGCTCGGCGTGGGCGAGGTCGCGCTGGTGGTCATGGTGGCCGTGCTGGCGGTGGGGAGCGTCAAGCTCGCCTACGCGTTGGCCGCCGCACGCGTCGCCGCGTGGATCGGAGCGGGCCGTGCGCGGCTCGTAGAGCGAGGAGCGGCGTGCGCGCTGGCCGTCGCTGCGGCGCTCCTGCTGGTCGGCGCATTTGTGAGGTCGTGAAAGCTACTGGTCGGGTGCGCAGCGTGTTTCAGCGTCGTTGCCTGGTCGCTGCCTAGCATGGATGCACGGACCCGCTTCCGGGTCGATCACGAAGGAGACTTGCAATGAGCCACACTTCCCCCGTCTTGTGCGAGACCAATGCGCGCGGTATTACGCTGGTCACGCTTAACCGCCCTGCCGTGCGCAATGCGCTCGATCAGCAGACCCTGCAACGGCTGTCCGTCGTGCTGGAGTCCCTGCGCGAGGACGATGCGGTGCGCGCGGTGGTGCTCACCGGTATGGGCGAGGCGGCTTTCTCGGCTGGCGCCGACATCCGTTTTCTGAGCACGGCGGCACCGCTCGACGTGCGCGCCTTCGCCATGCAGGCGGTCGCGGTGACGACGCGCATCGAGCAACTGGGCAAGCCGGTGGTCGCCGCGCTCAATGGCGACACGCTGGGCGGCGGGCTGGAGATCGCCGAGGCGTGCATGTTCCGCGTCGCGGTCGAGGGCGCGCGCCTTGGACACCCGGAAGTGCGCATCGGTGCGGTCGCCGGCTTCGGCGGCACGACGCGGCTCGCGCGCCTGATCGGCAAGGGTCGCGCTACCGAACTGCTTTTGACTGGCCGCACGATCGACGCGATCGAAGCCTGTGCGATCGGCCTGGTGCATCGTGCCGTGCCGCGCGCGCGTCTGATGGACGAGGTAATGAGCCTGCTCGACGAGGTACTGGCGTGCTCGCCCGACGCGGTGCGCCTGAGCTGGGACGCGCTGCACCGCGGGTTGGACTTGTCGGTTGCTGAGTCGGCCACCCTCGGCGCCGACGCCTTCGGCCTGGTCGCCGCCACGCCCGCCTTCCGCCAGGGCACGCGACGGTTTCTGGACCGTGACGACCGCACTGCCGCGTGAGCTCAGACGGCCACAGGTGCATCGAGCAGCGAGAGCAGGGCGCTCAGGGCGAGCGATGGCTCGCCCGCGTGCCACAGCAGGTGGGTGCGGTTGTGCGCGATCGCCGCCGGCAGTGCGTGTTCGCGAATCTGGGAGGCGGCGTTGAGCGAGGCCAGCACGGAACGCGGCACGATCGCCACGCCGGTGCCGGCGGCCACGCAGGCGACGATCGCCGGATAGGACGCGAACTCGAGGACGCGCTTGGGCAGCACGTTGTCGCTGGCGAGCCAGTCCTCGAGACGTCGGCGGTAGGAGCAGCCGTTGGCGAAGGCGATCAGCGTTGCGCGCCCGAGCTCGGACGGTTGCGAGATGGACGGGCCGGAGGCCGGACCGATCAGGACCAGCTCCTCGTCGAACACCGGGCGCGATTCGAGCCCCGGCGCGGTAAACGGTTCGGAGACGAAGGCGGCTTCGATGTCGTGACGCGCCAGGCGCGTGATCAGGGCGCCGGTGGTTCCAGTGACCAGTTCGACGCACGCCTCGGGAAAGTCGTGGTTGAAACGCGCCAGCAGCGGCGGCAGGCGTGCCCCTGCGGTGCTCTCGAGCGACCCCAGACGGAAACTGCCCAGCGGCCGCCCTGAACGCACCGCGGCCTCGGCCTCGTCGGCCAGGCGCAACAGGCGCTCGGCATAGCCCAGCAACACGCGCCCTTCGGCAGTAGGGGCGAGGCTGCGCCCGCGCCGGACGAACAATGCGACGCCGAGCCGCTCCTCGAGCTGCTTGATGCGCGTGGTGACATTGGATGGCACGCGGTGCAGCACCGCGGCAGCACGCGCGATGCCGCCATGGACGACGACGGCTCGCAGGATTGCCAGCTCGTCGAGATCAAGAGTTCTCATTAAGGGAATGACCGTTCGTAATAATTCAATAGAGCAGAACAAGTGTAGACGATCACAATGGATTCCATGAAAGAAGATCCGGGCTTCAATGCCGTGACTGCGGCGCTCGCAGGCATGGCGGCGCTGGTCGTCGCGATGGGCATCGGCCGCTTCGCGTTCACGCCGCTGTTGCCGCTGATGCAGGCCGAGACGGGGCTGAGTCTGGCCGGTGGTGGCTGGATGGCGGGGGCCAACTATCTGGGGTACCTGGTGGGTGCGCTGGCGGCTACGCGCATCGCGGCGGCACCGGCCGGCATGCTCGCGCTGGGGCTGACGGCGGTGGTGTTGACGACCGCGGCGATGGGGCCGGTGAGCTCGTTCGACGGGTGGATGGTCATTCGCTTCGCGGCAGGCGTGGCGAGCGCGTGGGCCTTGGTCGGTGCGGCCGCGCTGTGCCTGGGGCGGCTGCGCGAGGCCGGTCGCCCGCGTCTGGCCGGGGTGATGTTCGCCGGGGTCGGCATCGGTATCGCGCTTGCCGGGCTGGCGTGTCAGGCGGTGGTGTTCGCCGGTGGCGGCGCGGTGGCGGGCTGGTGGGTGCTGGCGGCGCTGGCTGCGGTGCTGGCTGTGCCGGCGGTGCGCGGGCTCTCGCCTGGGCCCGGGGCGCCTGCGACGCAGGGCACGAGACCGGCCGCGCAGGGCTTCGACGCGCGAGATGCGCGACGGCTGGTCTGGAGCTACGGCCTGCTCGGCTTCGGCTACATTCTGCCGGCGACCTTCCTGCCGGCGCAGGCGCGCATGTTGGTCGGCGACCCGGCAGTGTTCGGCTGGGTGTGGCCGGTCTTCGGCGCGGCGGCCGCGGCGTCGATGTGGATTGCGGTCGGTCGGCGCCACGGCGGGCTTTCGCGACGCGCGCGCTGGGCGGGTTCGCAGGCGGTGATGGCGGTCGGCGTTCTGTTGCCCGCCTTGCATGACTCGCTGGCCGCACTGGCGGTGTCGGCGCTGTGCGTGGGCGGGACCTTCATGGTGGTGACGATGCTCGCGTTGCAGGAAGGCGCGGCGGTCGGCGGCGCGCGAGCGCAGCCGCTGATCGCTTCGATGACGGCTGCCTTCGCCGGTGGCCAGTTGCTCGGCCCGCTGGTCGCGGCCGGGCTGGAGTTGGGTGGGCAGGGCATGGACCCGGCCCTGATGCTGGCTGCTGCGGCGCTCGCCGTCGGGGCCGTGTTGCCGGTGTCAGGCCGGCGCGAAACGATGCATGCAACGGAGGAATCACGATGACGAAGATTGCCCAGGGTTTCGGCCGCGACACCACGGAGCGGCTGCCGCTGCCGACTATGGATTCGCTTGACGC
>JACESY010000109.1 GCA_013911595.1 Azoarcus sp. | reverse complement strand
CTCATACACATCAGCATTCCGGAACAACGACTCAGAGTGCTCAACGCGCGTGGAGAATGCCTGCGCGCCTGGCCGATATCGACCGCCGCCAACGGCCCGGGTGAGCGCGAAGGCAGTGGCTGCACGCCACGCGGGCGCCACGTGATTCGCGCCAAGATCGGCGCGGGTGCGCCAATCGGCGCGGTATTCCGTGGCCGGCGCCACACCGGCGAGACCTGGACGCCGACGCTCGCGGCCCGGCATCCCGAACGCGACTGGATCCTGTCGCGCATCCTGTGGCTGTCCGGTCGCGAGCCGGGACGCAACCGTCTCGGCGAGGTCGACACCATGCGCCGCTACATTTACATCCACGGCACGCCAGACGATGAGCCCATGGGCGAGCCGCGCTCGCACGGCTGCGTGCGCATGCGCAACACCGACGTGATCGAGCTGTTCGAGCTGGCGCCCGCCGGCACCGAGGTCATCATCGATGGTTGAGGCCGCATCCCTGCGCCTGTTGCCGTGGCGCGAGGCCGAGATGCGGGTGATGCCGTTGCGCGTGGCGGTCTTCGTCGGCGAGCAGGGCGTGCCGCCCGAGATGGAACTGGACGAACACGATCCGCTGTCGCTGCACGCCGTGTGCGAAACGGACGGCGGCCAGGTGGTCGGCACCGGCCGGCTGCTGCCCGACGGACACATCGGTCGTCTGGCCGTGGCCGGGAACTGGCGCGGGCGCGGCGTGGGTGGGCGCATCCTCGAGGCGCTGGTGGCCGAGGCGGCGCGTCGCGATCTGCCCGAGGTGGTGCTGCATGCGCAGGCACAGACCCAGGACTTCTACCGGCGCCACGCGTTCGAGCCGGACGGGCCGCTTTTCGACGAGGCCGGCATCCCGCACCGCCTGATGCGCCGGCCACTCGTCCGGCTGGCCTGATTCAGGCCAGCGCGAAGCGTTCGCGCACTTCGCCGACCGGCTCTCCGGCTGCGTCCCAGCTCCATTCGATGAAGTCGACCGTGCCGTCGGAGCTCACCCGCAGCAGCGTTGACGAGCGCGTGCCATAGCCGGGTGCGCGCACGAATACCGGCGAGAGCAGACGTTCCCACTCCACCCCGACGCCGGTCTCCGGCAGTTCCTCGTCGGGCGCCGGTGTGTCATCACGCAGCAGACGCAGGAAAGCGTCCTCGCGCTCGGGTGCCTGCAGCGCGGCCTCGAAGCGCGTCGTCGCCTGGCGCAGCTTGGGCCAGGGCGTGCCGAGCAAATGGTTGGACAGGGCGTGGATGCCCGGCTCGAGCATGCGCGTCGTGCCGCTAGCGCTTTCGTGGACGCCTAAACCGTGTGCGTCCGCCGCGAGCAGGTTGAACGGTGCGTAGTCGGGGCTGCGCGCGGCGATGCCTTTCAGCGTTTCGCCGGCCGGCACGGTTGACTCCAGGCATTCGCGCACCAGCAGTCCGCGCGAGGGGGCGTCGTCTCGGCGCAGGCGTGGATCGCGATAGTTGGTGAGCGCGGCAAAGCGGCCGTCGCGCGTGATGCCCAGCCAGGTTCCGCGTGCGACCAGATCACGGCCGGCAAGCACCCGGGGCACGTCCGGCCACCAGTGCGCGGCCGCGGTCGGGCGCGCAAAGTGTTCGTCGCGGTTGGCGGCGACGATCAGCGGATAGTCCCGGTGGGCGTTCCAGGCGGCGACGATCAGACACATCGGAAGCGTTCGACGTGGCGCCCTGCGCCTTCGGCGATCAATGCCTCGATGTCGTGCGCGGCGAGCGCCTCCTCGAGCGCGGTCTCGAAGGCATCCGGGTCTATGACGGTGGGGTACACCTCCATCAGCGTCTCGTCGTCATCGGCACGGCACATCAGCCGTCCGTGCACGCCGGTGCGCGCGGCGATGTCGGTCTGCATGGCGCGCACGCGCTCGCAGGCCACTGCCGGTTCGCGCACACGGTAGTAGATGTAGTAGTCGAGTGGGATCGGGTCGGCTGCGTGGCTCATGTCACACCTTCTCAGGCGAGGGCGTAAGGCAGGTCGAGGAATTCGAGTTTCGGACCGTCGGGGCCGCGCAGGTGAGCTTCCCCGCTGTCCGCGCAGTTCATCTGCATTACGGCGAGCGCCTCGAAACCGCCGTCCGGCGATGGTGCGACGTTGACCAGCTTGCCTGCCGACTGCGTGCCGAAGCCGGGCGTGTAGATGTCGTCGCCGGCGGCCGGTACGTCACCGGCGGGTACATGCAGGCGGTACATGCGCTTCTTGAGCTTGCCCAGGTATTGCGTACGCGCGACGATCTCCTGCCCCGGATAACAGCCCTTGTTGAAGCTCACGCCGCCGATCAGCTCGAAGTTGAGCATCTGCGCGACGAACTCTTCCTGTGTCGCGGCGGTAATCAGAGGCAGGCCGGCGCGGATCATCGCCAGTTGCCAGCGTTGGGTACCGGCCGGGCGTGCGCCGGCTTCGCGCAAGCGGTGCCAGGTCGCCTCGGCCTCGGTGGCCGGCACGACGAGCACGAAGTCGCTCGCGTCAATGCGCACGCAGCGCAGGTTGTCGGCCACGCTCTGGCGCATGCGGTCGTGCGGCACCTCAATGCCGGCCTGGGCCAGAATGCCGGCCGCGTCCGGGCCGGTCACGCCGATCAGCGCCGCGTCCGACATCGTCAACGCGACCTTGCTGCGCAGCACGTACATTGACAGCCGGCGGTGGATCGCCGGCGCGATGTCGGATGCAAGCACGATGGCGTGGCCGTCGAGGTCGCGGAACATGAGCAGGCTCGCGAGCATGCGCCCCTTGGGCGTGTTGAAGCTGGTCCACTGCGCTGCATCGGGGGCGAGCTTGGCGACGTCGTTCGACAGCAGGTTGTGCAGGAACGCGGCCGAGTCCTCGCCGTGGCTCTCGATCAGGGCCAGATGCACGAGCGGGACGATCGCGCAGGCCTCCATGTCGTCCTGCAGCGCGGGAAAGTGCACGGCGGCGGCGTCGGTGAATTCGGCGCCCTCGCCGGTGAGGAATTCGGTCCAGGATTGGGTCATGTCGCCTCGGGTGCGGGGGTGGATCGATGCAGTATTATACGGTCCGCCCGCGTGGCGTTTCGACCCCACACCCGACGTGAGTACCGATGAAATCCTGGTTCGTCCGATTCCTGCTGTTGGCAACGGCGCTGGCCGCGCTCGCCGCGTCGTGGGTGGCGTGGTCCGTGCATCGGCCGCTGGCGCTGGCCGCGCCCGTCGATTTCATCGTCGAACGCGGCCAGACCATGCGCGCAGCGCTGCGCGCGGCTGCCGCTGCCGGCACGCCGGTCGATGCCGAACGGCTGTACTGGATTGCGCGCGTCACGGGCCAGGCCGAGCGCGTGGTCGCGGGTGGCTACGAAGTCACCGACGGCATGACGCCGTGGCAACTCGTCGGCCGGCTCAAGCGGGGCGAGGTCGCTTACGCCGAACTGCGGCTCGTCGAGGGCTGGAACGTGCGTCAGGTGCGCGCCACGATCGAGTCCCACCCGCATCTGGTGCAGGACACGGCGGACTTGTCGGACGAGGCGCTGCTGGCGCGCATCGGTGCCGACAAGGCCCATCCGGAAGGCCTGTTCTTCCCCGACACCTACCGTTTCGCGCGGCGCTCGAACGCGAGCGCGCTGTACCGTGCGGCCTACGAGGCGATGCAGCGCGAACTCGCCGCGGCCTGGGCGCAGCGCGATCCCGAATTGCCGCTGGATTCGCCCTACGAGGCGCTGATTTTGGCATCCATCGTCGAGAAGGAGACCGGGCGTGCGGACGAACGCGAGCTGGTCGCCTCGGTGTTCGCCAACCGGCTGCGCATCGGCATGCGCCTGCAGACCGACCCGACCGTGATCTACGGCTATGGCGAATCCTTCGAAGGGCGGCTGCGCCGCCGCCATCTGGACACCGATCACGAGTACAACACCTACACGCGCTCCGGTCTGCCGCCCACGCCGATCGCGATACCCGGGCGCGCGGCGCTGCTTGCCGCGGTGCAGCCGGCCGAATCGGACTATCTGTATTTTGTTGCGCGCGGCGACGGCACCAGCAAGTTCTCGCGCACGCTGCGTGAACACAATCGGGCGGTGAACATCCACATTCTTGGGAGAGACGGTTGAATCCGGTCGCGCGCGGACGCTTCATCACCTTCGAGGGTATCGACGGCGCGGGCAAGAGCACGCAGATCGAGGCCGTGGCCGAACTGCTGCGCGCGCACGCAATTGCCGTCGAGCGCAGCCGCGAGCCCGGTGGCACGCCGCTGGCCGAACGTCTGCGCGAACTGCTGCTGCACCAGGCCATGCATCTGGAGACCGAGGCCTTGCTGATGTTCGCCGCGCGCCGCGAGCATCTGGCCGCGCGCATCGAGCCGGCGCTGGCAGCCGGGCGCTGGGTCGTGTGTGACCGCTTCTCGGACGCGACCTACGCCTACCAGGTGGGTGGGCGGGGGCTGGATGCGGCCAAGTTCGCCGCGCTCGAGCAATGGGTTCATCCGGACCTGCAGCCGGACCTGACCCTGGTCTTCGATCTGGATCCCGAAATTGCCGCCGCGCGCGTCGCCGCCACGGGGGATGCGCCGGACCGCTTCGAGCGCGAGCAACGCGACTTCTTCGCGCGGGTGCGCGCCGCCTATCTGCAGCGCGCGGCGGCCGCGCCGCAGCGCATCGTCGTCGTCGGCGCGGATCGCGCACCCGAAACGATCCGCGCCGAGGTCGAAACGCTCGTCATGGAGCGGCTACTGCGATGATCCATCCCTGGCTCGAGGACGGCTGGCGGCAGCTGGTTGCGCTGGGCGAGCGCATGCCGCACGCGCTGCTGTTCGCCGGCCCGCCCGGCGTGGGCAAGCGCGATCTGGCCGACGCCCTGGCCGCGCGCCTGCTGTGCGTGCAGCCGGCCGCTGACGGCCAGGCCTGCGGGCAGTGCGCGACATGCGCGCTGCGGCGCGCGGGCAACCATCCGGATCTGTTCGTCATCGAGCCGCCGGAGAGCGACGCGCAAGGCGAGGGTGACGCGAAGGCGCCGCGCCGTTCGGGGCAGATCGTCATCGACCAGATCCGCGCGCTGACCGAGTCGCTGACGGTGACCGGCCACCAGAGCGCGCGCCGCGTCGTCGTCGTCGAGCCGGCCGAGGCGATGAACGTGTATACCGCCAACGCGCTGCTCAAGCTGCTCGAGGAGCCTCCCACCGGTTGCGTGCTGATCCTCGTGTCCTCGTTGCCACGCCGCCTGCTGCCGACCATCCGCAGTCGCTGCCGGGTGTGGCCGGTGGCGCGCCCTGCGCCGGAGCAGGTCGATGCTTGGCGCGCCGCGCATGCGGATTCGGCAGGGCTGCTAGACGTCGCCGGCGGCATGCCGCTGGCCGCTGCCCGCATGGCCGACAAGGGCCTGGGAGAGTATCTCGCGCGCTTCGTGCGGGATGTCTCGCGTCTGCCCGAATCCGATGCGTTGACGCTGGCCGGGCAGTGGGAGAGCTGGCTGCGCGGCAAGGAGGTCGCCACGGCCGGTTTCGACATGGTTGTCCTGGTCGACTGGATGCAGCGCTGGGTCGCCGATCTGGCCGCGCTGCGCCTGGGGGGGCGGCTGCGCTTCTTTCCCGGTCAGCGCGCCACGCTCGAGCGGCTGGCTGCGCGCTGCGGCATTGCCGCGGTGTCGAACTGTTACAATGATCTTGCACGCATCCGCAGGGTTGCCCAGCATCCGCTGAACACCCGGCTGATGCTCGAGGACATGCTGTTGCGCTATGTGCGCGCACTGAGCGGGGCATCACGATGAGCGAAGCGACGGGTCCTTCAGCACGCCCCAGCGTGCTGTCGATGAACATCAACTCCAAGTCGGCGCTGTACGCTGCCTACATGCCGTTTCTGGCCAACGGTGGCATCTTCGTGCCCACGCCCAAGCAGTATCGCCTGGGTGACGAGGTCTTCGTGCTGCTGCAATTGATGGACGATCCGACCAAACACGCGGTCGCCGCGACCGTGGCGTGGATTACGCCGCCGGGCGCTCAGGGCGGCAAGATCCAGGGCGTGGGGCTGCACTTTTCGCCGGACGAGGCGGGCAAGGCGCTGCGCAGCCGTGTCGAGACGGTGCTCGCCGGTCTGGTCGGTTCCACCCGTCCGACCCACACCCTCTGAGTCTTGCCGAGGTTTGTTGTAAACCATGTTTGTCGATTCCCATTGCCATCTCGATTTTCCGGAACTTGCCGAACGAGAGGACGAGATCGTCGACGCGATGCACGCCAACAATGTGCGTCACGCGATGTGCATCTCGGTCACGCTCGAGGACTTCCCGCGCGTGCGTGCGCTGGCCGAGCGCCATGAGGGGTTCTTTGCGTCGGTCGGCGTGCATCCGGACAACAAGGACGTCGACGAGCCCGACGTCGCGCGTCTGGTGGCGCTGGCCGATCATCCCAAGATCGTCGCGATCGGCGAAACCGGGCTCGACTACCACTGGCACGAAGACCGGCCCGAATGGCAGCGCGAGCGCTTTCGAGTGCACATCCGCGCCTCGCGCGAGACCGGCAAGCCGCTGGTGATCCACACGCGCTCGGCCGCCGAGGACACGTTGCGCATCATGCGCGAGGAGCGTGCCGGTGAGGTCGGCGGCGTCATGCACTGCTTCACCGAAACGCGCGAGGTGGCCGAGGCCGCCTTGGAACTGGGCTTCTACATCTCGTTTTCGGGTATCGTCACCTTCAAGAATGCGAAGGCACTCAAGGAAGTTGCGCGCATCGTACCGCTCGAGCGCATGCTCATCGAGACCGACTCGCCCTATCTCGCGCCCGTGCCGCATCGTGGGCACACCAATGAACCCGCGTGGGTCGTGCATGTCGCAGAGGAGATCGCACGATTGCGTGACGAATCGGTCGAACACATCGCACAGACCACCCGGGACAACTTTTTCAGGCTTTTCCGCCATGCCCAAGCTCACTGAACGATTCGTGCGCGCCGCGCGCCTGATGCTCCTCGCGGCCATGCTCACCGTGGCCGGTACGGCCTCGGCCGGCAGCTACGAGGACGTGCTCGACGCGGCCACGCATGGACGCACTTCCGCACTCACCGAACTGCTCGACCGTGGTATCGATCCGGATACGGTCGACGCCTTCAACAACAGCCTGCTGGTGATCGCCGCGCGTGAGGGTCACGCGCACACCGTGCGTGCGCTGCTGGCCTACGGCGCGGACCCAAAGCACCGCAACGAGGCGGGTGATTCGGCGCTGATGCTTGGCGTGCTCAAGGGTAACCGCGAGATCGTCGAGATGCTGATCGATGCCGGCGCACCCCTCAATCACGAGGGCTGGACGCCGCTGCTGTACGCTGCCTTCCAGGGGCACCTGGATCTTGTCGAAGACCTGCTGCTGCGCGGTGCCGACGTCAATGCGCTCGCGCCCAACCAGGCCAACGCGCTGATGCTGGCCTGCCGCAACGGCCATATCGACGTGGTGCGCCGACTGCTCGAGACCGACGTCGATCTGCACCAGGCAACCGATCGCGGTTACACCGCCGTGAGCTGGGCGCTCGAAAACCGCAACACCGACATCGCGGAACTCGTGCGCGCCGCACAGGCCGAACGTTCGAAGTCCTCGGGTCTGTCGCCCGACCTGCAATAATCCACGCAGCCGTCGTTCGCGACGGCCTCCGGAGCGAATCCATGAGCGCCCTCGAAGCCCTGCGCGCGGAACACGCGCGCTATACGGACATCCGCCGCGACATTCATGCCCATCCCGAGATGGCCTACGCCGAGCACCGCACGGCGGAACTGGTCGCGCGTCACCTCGAGTCACTCGGCATCGAAACGCATCGTGGCATCGGCGGCACCGGCGTGGTCGGCGTGTTGCGCGCCGGCTCGTCGGAGCGGGCGATCGGTCTGCGTGCCGACATGGACGCGCTGCCCATCGTCGAGCAGAACCAGATCGACTACCGCTCGCGTCACGAGGGCTGCATGCATGCCTGCGGCCACGACGGTCACACGACCATGCTCATGGCCGCGGCCGAGGCACTGGCGAAGCGGCGCGAGTTCGACGGCACGGTGTACCTCGTGTTCCAGCCGGCCGAGGAGGGCATGGCCGGCGCCAAGGCGATGATCGACGACGGCGTGCTTGAGCGTTTCCCGATGGACGCGATCTTCGGGCTGCACAACTGGCCGGGGCTGGAGAGCGGGCATTTCGCCGTGCACGAGGGCCCGGTCATGGCCAGCGCCGACCGTTTCGACATCGAGGTCACCGGCATCGGCTGTCACGCCGCGATGCCGCATCTGGGCGTGGACCCGATCGTCGCCGCCAGCGCCCTGGTGCAGGCCTTTCAGACGATAGCAGCGCGCACCATCGACCCGCTGGACGCGGCCGTGGTGTCGACCACGATCTTTCAGGCCGGCAAGGCGCAGAACGTCATTCCCGACCGTGTCGAGCTGGCCGGTACGGTGCGCAGCTTCCGCGAGGACGTGCGTTCCACCGTGCGTCGGCGCATGCACGAGGTGTGCGACGGCATCGGCGCCGCCCACGGCGTGAACATCGAACTGCATTACCGCGCCGGCTACCCGGCCACGGTCAATTCCTCCGACGAGGCTGCGCTGTGCGCCGAGGTGGCCCGCGCGCTGGTGGGCGAGGAGCGGGTGACGACCGACATGCGCCCGAGCATGGGCTCGGAGGATTTCTCCTTCTTCCTGCAGCACAAGCCCGGTTGCTACGTGTGGCTTGGCAACGGCCCTGGCGAGGGCGGTTGCCTGCTGCACAATCCGAGATACGACTTCAACGACGACCTGATTCCGGTCGGCGGTGCCTACTGGGTCGAGCTGGTGCGACGCCTGCTGGGCGCGACGCGATGAACCAGCGCGTCACTGCCCGGTCGTAGTCGTCCATGAAGACCCTGCGACTGGCCCTGCGCATGATGCTGCGCGATCTGCGCGCGGGCGAGTTGCATCTGCTCGGGCTGGCGATCGTGGTTGCGGTCGCGAGCTTGGCGAGTGTCGGCTTTCTCGCCGACCGCGTTGCCCACGGCCTGGACCGCGAGGCCAACCAGTTGCTCGGCGGCGACCTGCTGCTGCGCTCCGACCATCCCTGGGACAGCCGGCTTGCGAGCGAGGCGCGCGATCGCGGCCTGGCCGTGACCGACACCGTGCTGTTTACCAGCATGGTGAGCACTGCGGACGAAGCCCAATTGGCCGGCATCAAGGCCATCGGCGACGGCTACCCGCTGCGCGGCGCGATGCGCGTCGCGTCTGCGCGCAACGCGCCGGACGCGGTTGCCGAGGGCATTCCGGCGCGCGGCGAGTTGTGGCTGGATGAGCGGCTCACGGCGAGTCTGGGTGTGTCCGTGGGCGACATGGTGGGCCTGGGCGAACTCGAATTTCGTGTCGCCGCCATCGTGACCTTCGAATCCGACCGGGGCGCGAACTTCTTCAGCCTGCTGCCTCGCGCCATCTTCAATCTCGCCGACCTGGACGACACCGGACTGATCGTCACCGGTTCGCGTGCAACGTGGCGCCTGCACGTGGCCGGCGACGCTGCCGCTGTCGACGGTTTCGAAGCCTGGGTCGAGCCGCGGCTGGGCCGCGGTGAGGGGCTCGAGACCATCGCCAACGCGCGCCCGGAAGTGCGCTCGGCACTCGATCAGGCCCAGCGCTTCCTGCGCCTGGCTGCACTGCTCGCGGTGATTCTCGCGGCGATCGCGGTGGGTCTGTC
>JACESY010000108.1 GCA_013911595.1 Azoarcus sp. | reverse complement strand
GCTGGGGATCGGCGGCGGCGGCATGATGGTGCCGATCCTGACCTCGATCTTCGTCGCGCAGGGCGTGCCGCTGGCCAACGTCGTGCATCTGGCGCTGGGTACGTCGATGGCGGTGATGGTGATCACCGCCGTGTCCAGCCTGCGCGCGCATCACCGCCTGGGTTCTGTGCGCTGGGATATCGTGCGCATGATCACGCCGGGCGTGATGATCGGTGCCTTCGCGACGACCTTCTTCGCCGCGGCCGTGGCGTCGAGGCCGCTGGCGCTGTTCTTTGCCATCTTCATGGCCTACATGTCGGCGCAGATGATGATCGACGTCAAGCCCAAGCCGACGCGCGAGTTGCCCGGGCCGCTGGGTGTCGGCGCGGTCGGCCTCGGCATAGGCGGCATTTCGTCGCTGGTGGCCATCGGCGGCGCGGCCCTGTCGATTCCGTTCATGGTGCGATGCAATGTGCGCCTGCAGCACGCCATCGGCACGTCGGCCGCGATCGGCTGGCCGGTCGCCGTGGCCGGCGCCATCGGCTACCTGGTCAACGGGCTCGACGCGCCCGGCATGCCAGAGCACAGCATCGGCTTCATCTACCTGCCGGCACTCGCGACGGTCGCGGTGGCCGGCGTCTTGACCGCGCCGCTGGGCGCCAGGGTGGCCCACCGCATGCCGGTCAAGCGGCTCAAGAAGGTCTTTGCGGTGTTCTTCCTGCTGCTGTCGCTGAAGATGGTGCACACGGTGTTCTTCTGAGCGTTCAGCGCGTGGTGGCGGCGGGCGCGGATGCTTCCGGATTGGGTACGACCTCGCCGTTCCAGATCGCACTGCCGATCAATGCCACGACGAGCATCGCCAGCGCAAAGTAGGTGATCTGCCAGGCCTGACCCGCCGGACGGCCGCGACGAGCCTGCAGGACCGCCATCGCGCCGAGCCCGGCCATCACGAACAGTGCGGCACCGAGCAGACGCGCACCGCTGCCAGACAGGTGCAGCGCCAGTGAAGGATCGCCGCGCGCCGGCCAGTAGAAATCATGGCCCTGCACGAGCCATGCACCGCCCGCGATGCACAGCACGATTGCGAAGGCCAGGAACAGGCGCATCAGGGGAACAGATCGTCGTCCTGCCCGGGGCGGGCGAGTCCGAAGTGGCGCCAGATCGCGGCCGTGGCCACGCGCCCGCGCGGCGTGCGCTGCAGGTAGCCCTGCTGGATCAGATAGGGCTCGAGCACGTCCTCGATGGTGTCGCCGGCCTCGCCGATGGCCGCGGCGAGGTTGTCCAGGCCCACCGGGCCGCCGCCGAACTTCTCCAGCATCGCGCCGAGCAGCTTGCGGTCCATCATGTCCAGGCCGAGCGCGTCCACTTCCAGCATCGACAGCGCCGCATCGGCCACCTCGGCCGTGATGCGACCGCCGGCCTTGACCTCGGCGTAGTCGCGCACGCGGCGCAGCAAGCGGTTGGCGATGCGCGGCGTGCCGCGCGAGCGCCGTGCGATCTCGATCGCTCCGGCCTCGTCGATGGCCACTTCCAGCAGGTTGGCCGAGCGGGTCACGATGAAGCCCAGTTCGTCGGGCGTGTAGAACTCCAGCCGCGAGACGATGCCGAAGCGGTCGCGCAGCGGGTTGGTCAGCATGCCCGCGCGCGTGGTCGCGCCGACCAGCGTGAACGGCGGCAGGTCGAGCTTGACCGAGCGCGCCGCCGGACCCTCGCCGATCATGATGTCGATCTGGTAGTCCTCCAGCGCCGGGTAGAGGATCTCCTCGACCACCGGCGAGAGGCGATGGATCTCGTCGATGAAGAGCACGTCATGCGGTTCGAGGTTGGTCAGCAGCGCAGCCAGATCCCCCGCGCGTTCGAGCACCGGCCCCGAGGTCTGGCGCAGGTTTACGCCCATCTCGGCGGCGACGATGTGCGCCAGCGTGGTCTTGCCCAGTCCGGGCGGGCCGAAAAGCAGGACGTGGTCGAGTGCCTCGTTGCGTCCGCGTGCAGCGGCGATGAAGATTTCGAGCTGCTCGCGGATTTTCGCCTGGCCGACATACTCGGCCAGACGCTTGGGCCGCAGCGCGCGCTCGATGGCGTCCTCGCGACGGTCCGTCGGCTCGGCCGATACGATGCGCGGGCCAGCGCCCAGTTCGTCGGTTTCGATCATGGGCGGAGTTTAGCCGGTTCACTTGTGCAGGTCGCGTCGAGCCGCGGGCGAGTGCGACACTGCGGCCCAGGGTGCTCACCCCTTTGCCAGAGGTAGGGCGCAATAACTGCAAGGCATTGCGCCGTATTGGTCGGGTATTCGGCGCAATGCGCTTCGCTTATTGCGCCCTACGCAGACTGCTCTTTTACGCCTTCGCGAGCCGCTTGAGCGCATGCCGTATGCCGTCGGACACCGATACATCCTCGGCCAGTTCCTTCATTGCCGACAGCGCTTCGCGCTCGCTGTAGCCGAGCGCCACCAGTGCGTTGAGGATGTCGCTGCGCTCGTCGGCCGGTGCGGCTTCGGCGCCGGTCGCCGACAGGCTGGGCACGGCGCGGCCAAGTTTGTCGCGCAGTTCGAGCAGCAGGCGTTCGGCGGTCTTCTTGCCGATGCCGGGAATTTTCACCAGGCCCCCGGCCTCCTGCAGTGTCACCGCCTGCGCCAGTTCGGTCACGGACATGCCCGAGAGCACGGCCAGCGCCATGCGCGCGCCCACGCCCGAGACCTTGATCAACTGGCGGAAGACGGCGCGCTCGTCGGCGCTCGCAAAGCCGTAGAGGAAATGACCGTCCTCGCGCACCAGCAGATGGGTGAACAGCGTTACGCGTGTGCCGGTCGCGGGCAGGCCGTAGAAGGTGCTCATCGGCACGTCCACTTCGTAGCCGACGCCGCCGGCGTCGACGACGATCTGCGGCGGGGACTTCTCGATGAGCGTGCCTGTGAGGCGTCCGATCATGGGGGCGATCCGTTAAAAGAGTGGCAGGCGGTCGGCCAACAGCAGGCCGCCGATGAGCAGCACGCCGTGGGTGAGCGCGGCGATGGCAGTCAGACGCACGGCGCGCGTCATCTCGTCGGCGTCGTCGAAATCCTCGTACAGCACGCGCACCGCGCGCAAGGACACGACGATGCTCAGCGCGGCCGCGGCACAGGCCTGCGGCAAGGCATCGCGCCCGACCTGCAGGATCAGCCACAGATAAGCCGGCAACGCGCAGCCGAACAGCCACAGCTTGGCGTTGATCGGCGCGACCGCGGCGGCGAGCGAGTCGCGCCCGGCTTCGACGTCCTCGCTGCGCCGCGCGAAGCCACGCGCGAGCGGCACACTGGCGGCGAGCAGCGCCAGCGGCAGGCCGACGGCGAACGCCGTGAAGCTCCAGGCGCCGCGCACCAGATGGTCGCTGCCGACCACGAGCAGCAGCAGGAACAGCGCCGGCAGCACGGTTGCGAACACCAGATCGAACAGCGGCGCGAAGCGGTCGCCGCCCACGCGTTGCACGGTGCGCGTGAAACCGAGGTAGGCCGGCGCGGCGAGCACCAGCGCCAACGCCCCCTTGAACGGTGCGAGCGGCACACCGTCGGCGTGCGCCGCGGCCAGCCCCAGCGCCGCAGCGAGCACGGCCAGCGCCGGGCCGCTCCACTCGATGATGCGATCGTTCATGCGAGCCACTGCGTCAGTTCGGACAGATCGGCGATCTCGCCGTCGGGAGTGTGCGGGATACGCTCGGGTGCCTGTCTGAACCGGTTGCACCACAGCACGCGAAAGCCGAAGGCCTTGGCCGAGTACGCATCCCAGCCGTTCGAAGACAGAAAGCAGACTTCGTGAGGCGCGACACCGAAGTGTGTCGTGGCCAGCGCATAGACCGACGGATGCGGCTTGAACACACCGACCGCCTCGACCGACAGCACGGCGTCGAGCCGGTCGCCGATGCCGGCATTGGCCACCGCCGCGTCGAGCATCGAGGGAGAGCCGTTGGACAGGATGGCGCGGCGCATGCCGCGCGCAGCCAGCGCGGCGAGCGTGTCGGGCACTTCCGGGTAGGCCTCGATGGCGAGATAGGCCTGCATCAGCCGCTCGCGCAGCGCCTCGTCGTCGATGTCCAGTTGCGCCAGCGAAAAATCCAGCGCGTCACCGGTAACCTGCCAGAAATCGGCGTGATGGCCAGCCAGCCCGCGCAGCCACGTGTATTGCAACTGCTTGTCGCGCCACAGTCCGGCCAGCGTCTGCCAGCGCTCGCCCAGCGCGTCCTGTGCGCTGCGCGCGACGCTTGCCGGGTCGAACAGTGTTCCGTAGGCGTCGAACACGCATACGCGAATGTCTTTGAGCGTCTGACTCATGTCGCCTCCGTTACAGCAGCACGATGTCGAACTGTTCCTGGGTGTAGCTGGCTTCCGGGTGCAGCGAGATCTTCTTGCCGATGAAGTCCGAGAGCATCGCCAGTGCCTGCGATTCCTCGTCGAGGAAGAGGTCGACGACGATGGGCGCGGCGAGCAGGCGGAACTCCCTGGCGTTGAACTGGCGTGCCTCGCGCAGCAGCTCGCGCAGGATCTCGTAGCACATGGTGCGCGCGGTCTTGACCTCGCCGCGGCCTTCGCAGGTCGGGCAGGGCTCGCACAGCAGGTGGGTGAGCGACTCGCGCGTGCGCTTGCGCGTCATTTCGACCAGACCCAGCCCGGTGAAGCCGTTGACGCTCATGCGTGTGTGGTCGCGCGCCAGCGCCTTCTTCAGTTCGTCGAGCACCTGGTTGCGGTGCTCGATGTTCTCCATGTCGATGAAGTCGATGATGATGATGCCACCGAGGTTGCGCAGGCGCAGTTGGCGCGCGATGGTCTGCGCCGCCTCGAGGTTGGTCTTGAAGATGGTTTCATCGAAATTGCGCGCGCCGACGAAGCCGCCGGTGTTGACGTCGATGGTGGTCATCGCCTCGGTCTGGTCGACGATCAGGTAGCCGCCGGACTTGAGGTCTACGCGGCGCGCCAGCGCCTTCTCGATCTCGATCTCGACGTTGTGCAGGTCGAACAGCGGGCGCTCGCCGGCGTAGTGCGACAGCAGCGGTACGACCTTGGGGCTGTATTCCTCGGCGAAGGCGAACAGGCGCTGGAAGTTCTCGCGCGAATCGACGTGGATGCGGTCGGTGTCGTCGGTGACCAGATCGCGCAGCACGCGCTGCGCCAGGTCGAGATCCTGGTGCAGCAGCGCCGGCGGGCTGGCGACCTTCCCGCGGTTGCCGATCTCGGTCCATAGCTTGCGCAGGTAGGCGATGTCGGCGGCGAGTTCCTCGTCGCTGGCCGATTCGGCCATCGTGCGCACGATGTAGCCGCCAGCCTCGTCTTCCGGGATCAGCGCCGCGAGCCGTGCGCGCAGGCGTTCGCGCTCGGTCTCGTCCTCGATGCGCTGCGAGATGCCGATGTGCTTGTCCTGCGGCAGATACACCAGCATGCGCCCGGCCAGACTGATCTGCGTCGACAGTCGCGCGCCCTTGGTGCCGAGCGGATCCTTGAGGACCTGCACGGTCACGCTCTGGCCCTCGGTGAGCAGACGTTCGATGCTGCGGTTGTCGCCGTTGGGTCGGTCGCTCCAGATGTCGGCCACGTGCAGGAAGGCGGTGCGTTCCAGCCCGATGTCGATGAAGGCCGACTGCATGCCCGGCAGCACGCGCACGACGCGCCCCAGGTAGACATTGCCGACGATGCCGCGATTGGCGGTGCGCTCTACGTGCAGTTCCTGCACGACACCTTGCTCGGTCAGCGCGACACGTGCCTCCTGCGGCGTGCAGTTGATCAGGAATTCAATGCTCATTTCTAGTGCCCGATGGGAAATTCGCAAGACCGGCACGCCGTGCCTTGCGAATGGCTCATCGCTCGCCGGGTTGAAAACTCGCGGCGCATGCTGGCCCGGGCGAGTGGGCGGACCCACGCACCCGGAAGGCGGCAAACCGGGTGGGCCCGTGCTCAGCCGAGTACGGGCAGGCCGAAATGTTCCAGCAGCGACGCCGTTTCGAACAGCGGCAGCCCCATGATACCGCTGTGACTGCCGCGGATGTCCTCGACGAACACTGCCGCACGTCCCTGGATGCCGTAGGCGCCGGCCTTGTCCATCGGCTCGCCGCTCGCAACATAGGCGCGGATCTCGGCTTCGGACAGAGTGCGAAAGCGTACTTCGCTGACGCTCGTCAGGCACTCGCAGCGCATCTCGTCGGCCAAGGCGACGGAGGTCAGTACGCGGTGGGTGCGCCCCGAAAGGCGCGCGAGGGTCGCGCAGGCATCGGCCGGCGAGGTCGGCTTGCCGATGATCTCGCCGTCCACTTCCAGCGTGGTGTCGGCACCCAGCACGGGGCGGCGCACCAGTTGGCGCATGAACAAACGACGCACGCCAGCCTCGGCCTTCATGCGCGCCAGACGTGCAACGTAGGTTTCGACGTCCTCGCCGGGCAGGGGCGTCTCGTCCACGTCCTCGTCTGCGCGTTCGTCCTGGCGGAACAGCAGCATGTCGAAGCGCACGTCGATCTGACGCAGCAGTTCGCGGCGGCGCGGGCTGCGCGAAGCAAGGTAGATGCGTGGTCGGACGGATGGATTCATTCGCGATGGTAGGGATGGTTGCGGGTCACGCTCCACGCGCGGTAGATCGCCTCGGCCAGCAACGGGCGCACCAGGGCATGCGGCAGGGTCAGGCTGGACAATCGGATGGATTCAGAGGCGTCACGCTTGAGCGAATCGGCCAGGCCGTCGGGCCCACCGATGATCAGCGCGATGTCTTCGCCACCCTCGCGCCAGACTTCCAGTCTCGCGGCCAGCGCCGCGGTGGTGAGGTCGCGGCCGTGTTCGTCGAGGATGACGCGCCGGCAGCGCGCAGGCAGGGCCGCGACGATGCGCGCGGCTTCGGCGCTCTGCATCGCCTCGACCGTCTTGCCGGTGGTGCGTGGTTCGGCCTTGACCTCGATGAGTTCGACTGGCATCTCGCGCGGCATGCGCCGGGCGAACTCGGTGAAGCCGGCATCGACCCAGGACGGCATGCGCGTTCCGACCGCAACGACCAGCAGCTTCATCCTCGAAACCGCGGGTGACAGAGCAGACGGTTGAGCAAGCGCATGGCGCTCAGGCCTTGCCGGGAATCTTGCGCGTGCCCGACGGGGTCGCCGCCCACAGCTCTTCGAGATTGTAGTAGCTGCGGATGGCCGGCTGCATGATGTGCACGACGATGTCGGCCAGGTCGACCAGCACCCATTCGCCGCTGTCCTCGCCCTCGACGCTGATGACCTCACCGCCGGCGGTCTTGACCTTTTCCTGCACGTGGCGCGCGAGCGCGCGCGTCTGGCGGTTCGAGTCCGCGCTGGCGACGATCACCCGGTCGAACAGCGGGGTGAGCTTCGCGGTGTCGATGATCTCGATGTCGCGCGCCTTGATGTCCTCGAGCGCGTCGACGACGGTTTTTTCCAGTGCTTCTATGTTCATCGGGTTCCGCGATACAGAAAGTGGCGGCCAATATAGTCGACAACGGAATCGGGGAGCAAATAGCGCGGGCTGCGCCCGTGTGCGACCAGATTCCTGATGTGCGTGGCCGAGATCGACAGCGGCGTCATGTCGAAGGGCACGATCGCACCTGCGGGGCTTGCACGCAATGCGGCAGGCTCGTGCGTGACGCGATCGCCGCACAGGTGCGCGAGTTTCGATGGCATCGCCTGGATCCACTGGCGATCATGACCGGGGCGGTTGGCTACGGCAATGTGCGCCAGCCCGAGCAACTCTTCGCAGCGGTGCCAGGCGGGCAAGCCGGCGAAGGCGTCGGCGCCCAGGATCAGGACCAGCGGCCGGCCCGTCCCTTCGCGCTCGCGCAGCCGTTCGAGCGTGAGCACCGTGTAGCTGCGCCCTGTCGCGCGTACTTCCAGATCCTCGCAGCGCAAACGTGGATTTCCGGCCACGGCCTGCTCGACCATGGCCAGGCGGTGTTCGGCACTCGAGCCGGGGGTGTCGCGGTGCGGTGGCGTGCCGGCCGGGATCAATGCGACCTGGGCGAGATTCAGCGTTTCGCACGCTTCCTCGGCCAGACGCAGATGCGCGAAGTGGACCGGGTCGAAGGTACCCCCGAGCAGGCCCAGCGGGCGTGAATCAGAGGATCTTGCCATCATGGGTGTCAATCCCGAACACGTCGCGCGCATTGGCGTAGAAGCTCGCGAAGGTCACCGGGATGAGTACCAGTGGCAATATCAGCACCAGCAGGGTCGACAGCAGCGGCGAGATCATGCCGGCGATGTTGACGACGAAGCTCGGCAGCATGCCCAGCATCACCAGCAGCGAGGCGCCGAAGGCGAGCAAGGGGCGCCAGTTCTGCACGCAGGCGTAAAAACTGAAGAACATCGCCTTGCCCGCCGGCACCTTCCACCAGCCCGCCAGTACCGGCGCGAACCAGTAGGCGGCGAGCACCGGCAGCGACAGCAGAAAGGCGGCGAGCAGCCCACCGCCCACTTCGGGCAGCGGGCCCTCGGGGTCGAGTTCCTCCTGGCCGGTCATGATGCGCAGGATCAGGCCGTCGTCGAACAGCGCGGTGAGCATCAGCACGACGATGCTTCCCGCCAGATAGATGCCGCCGATCGCGACCAGTTGCGCGACGTTGCTCTTGAACCCGGAGAACAGGATGTCGGGCCCGACCTTGCGACCCTCGTCGATGGCACGGCAGGTGTTGAGCACGCCCAGCGACATCACCGGCATCAGCAGATAGGCGATGACCTGGCCGATCAGCGGGATCGAGCCGAGCACCAGCAGCGTCAGCATGTAGGTGAACGTGGCGAAGATGAGCACCGCGGGGTTGCGGCGCCACAGTCTCAGGCCGTCGGCGATCCAGCCCCAGCCGCGTTGCAGCGGAAGTCGTCGTGCTTGCATGTTGCGTCGTGTCGTCGGGTTTCAGGGTGGGTCGGGCAGGCGCGCCTCGCCGTCGATGCGCGCGAGCAGGATCTGGCGATATTCGTCCGGGTCCTTGATCTGCACCATTTCTCCGCTGCGCGGTAGTTGCAGATCCTCGAGTCGCGACAGCCAGAAGCGAAGTGCGGCCGCGCGCAAGGCGGCCGGCCATAGCCGTCGCTCGTGTTCGGTATATGCGCGCTCGTCGCCATAGGCTGCGAGCAGCGCAGTGCTGCGCGCGGCATCGAGGCTGCCGTCGGTCATGGTACACCAGTCATTGACGGTCACCGCGAGGTCGAACAGCAGCGCGTCGGTACCGGCGAAATAGAAGTCGATCACGCCACCGATGAGTTCGCCGTCCCACAGCACGTTGTCGCGGAACAGGTCGGCGTGGATCACGCCCTGCGGCAAGGCGTCGAAGTCCTGCTGCGCCTGCCAGGCCAGTTCGCTCTGCAACAGTGCCGCGTCCGTTTCGGAAAGATGCGGTGCGACCCGGTCGGCCACCTCCCGGCGCCATTGCGCGCCGCGCGGATGCGGCTGGCGACGCCCGTAGGACTGGCCGGCCAGATGCAGGCCGGCGAGCATCGCGCCCACCCGCTTGCAATGTGTCGGCGTCGGGTCGAGGAGCCAGCGTCCCGACAAGCGGCGCACCAGCGCGGCCGGGCGGCCCGAGAGCGTGCCCAGATACTCGTTGTTGCGATCGGCCACCGGCGCCGGCACCGGCAGGCCGTGGTGCGCCAGGTGGGCGGTCAGGTGCAGGTAGTAGGGCAGGTCGGCGCGCGCGACCGTCTCGAACAGCGTCAACACGTAGCG
>JACESY010000107.1 GCA_013911595.1 Azoarcus sp. | reverse complement strand
GGCGCTCCAGTAGCGGCTCATGGGGCGGATCCGGAAGTCGGGTAAGGGGTTTCGAGCCGGCCGGGGCAGTGTTGCGCGGATGCCCTGCGAACGCGTCGCTTGTCGTGCCGGACAGCGCGGCGATGGTATCATGGAGCGGTTACGGCACACGCTGTGGCACCCGACCCACTTTGCACCGGAATCCCATGCGGCAGGCAGAAGTTACCCGCGATACGCTCGAGACCCGCATCACCGTCAAGATCGATCTGGATGGCAGCGGCAAATCCAGTCTCGCGACCGGCGTCCCGTTTCTCGACCACATGCTCGACCAGATCGCCCGCCACGGCGTGGTCGACCTCGACGTGCGCGCCGAGGGCGACACGCATATCGATGATCATCACACCGTCGAGGATGTCGGCATCACGCTCGGCCAGGCTTTTGCGAAGGCGCTCGGCGAGAAGAAGGGCATTCGTCGCTACGGCCATGCCTACGTGCCGCTCGACGAGGCGCTGTCGCGCGTTGTCGTGGATTTTTCCGGCCGTCCCGGGCTGCACTATTTTGTCGAGTACACGCGATCACACGTGGGCAACTTCGACGTGGACCTCGCGCGCGAATTCTTCCAGGGCTTCGTCAACCATGCAGCCGTGACGCTGCACATCGACAATCTGCGCGGCGACAACGCCCACCACCAGTGCGAGACCATCTTCAAGGCCTTCGGTCGTGCGTTGCGCATGGCCGCCGAGCGCGACGAGCGTACGGCCGGTAGCGTGCCCTCGACCAAGGGTGCGCTCTGATCCGTTTGCGCAGCCCCAGCATCGAACAGTGAGCGAAGCAGCGATGACGCATATTGCCATCATCGATTACGGCATGGGCAACCTGCGCTCGGTGGCCAAGGCCATCGAGCACGTCGCGCCGCAGGCGCGGGTGGTCGTCACCTCCGATCCGCGAGAGGTTGCGCGCGCCGACCGCGTGGTCTTCCCCGGCCAGGGGGCGATGCCCGATTGCATGCGCGAGCTGGACGCACGCGGTGCGCGCGAGGCCGTCATCGAGGCCGCCGCGACCAAGCCATTCCTGGGAATCTGCATCGGGCAGCAAATGCTGTTCGATCACAGCGAGGAAGGCGATGTGCCGGGGCTGGGCATCCTGTCCGGACGCGTCGTACGCTTTCCGTCGGATGCACGCATGAGCGCGCCCGAAGGCCTGCGCCTGAAGGTCCCGCACATGGGCTGGAACGAGGTGCGCCAGGTCGACCCGTCGCATCCGCTGTGGTCCGGAGTCGACGACGGCGAACGCTTCTATTTCGTGCACAGTTTTCATGTCGCGCCCGCCGACGAGGCGGACGCGACCTCGCACACGGACTACGGCGTGCGCTTTACCAGTGCAGTCGGGCGGGCTAACATCTTCGCGGTCCAGTTTCACCCAGAGAAGAGCGCCCGCGCCGGCCTGCAACTGCTCGCCAATTTTGTCTCCTGGAATCCCGAGATTCCATCCCGTTGATCCACCCGCACAACAAGATTCCCCTATGCTGCTCATTCCCGCCATCGACCTGAAGGACGGACACTGTGTCCGCCTCAAGCAAGGTGAAATGGACGATGCGACCGTATTCTCCGACGACCCTGGCGCCATGGCGCGACACTGGGTCGATCTGGGTGCGCGCCGACTCCACCTTGTCGACCTCAACGGCGCCTTTGCCGGAAAGCCAAAGAACCAGGCTGCCATCCGCGCGATCGTCGATGAAGTCGGCGACGAACTGCCGGTGCAACTGGGCGGCGGCATCCGTGATCTCGATACCATCGAGGCCTATCTCGACAGCGGCATCCACTACGTCATCATCGGCACGGCTGCGGTGAAGAATCCTGGATTCCTGCAGGATGCGTGTACGGCCTTTCCGGGGCATGTCATCGTCGGTCTGGATGCGCGTGACGGCAAGGTGGCGACCGACGGGTGGTCCAAGATCACCGGTCACGACGTCGTCGACCTGGCCAGGAAGTACGAGGACTACGGCGTCGAGGCGGTGGTCTATACCGACATCGGCCGTGACGGCATGCTCTCGGGCGTCAACATCGAAGCCACCGTGCGGCTCGCCCAGGCCTTGCGCATTCCGGTCATCGCCAGCGGTGGCATCACCGACCTGGCCGACATCGATCGTCTGTGCGCCGTCGAGGACGAGGGTGTGATGGGGGCCATCACCGGCCGTGCGATCTACGAAGGCACGCTGGATTTTGCCGCCGCGCAGTCGCGCGCGGACGAACTCAACGGCGCGAGCGACTGATGCTCGCCAAGCGCATCATTCCCTGTCTCGACGTCAGCGCCGGTCGCGTGGTCAAGGGCGTGAACTTCGTCGAGCTGCGCGACGCCGGCGATCCGGTGGAAATTGCGCGTCGCTACGATGAGCAGGGCGCGGACGAGCTGACCTTTCTCGACATCACCGCCAGTTCGGATGCGCGCGACATCATCCTGCACGTGGTAGAGGAAGTCGCCAACCAGGTCTTCATCCCGCTCACGGTGGGCGGTGGCGTGCGCAGCGTCGATGACGTGCGCCGCCTGCTCAATGCCGGCGCGGACAAGGTCAGCATGAACACCGCCGCCGTAAACAATCCGCAACTCGTCGCCGATGCCTCGGGCAAGGTCGGCAGCCAGTGCATCGTCGTGGCGATCGACGCCAAGGCCGTGGCGCCCGGCGTGTGGCACGTGTTTACCCACGGTGGGCGCAACGACACCGGGCTGGATGCGGTCGAATGGGCCAAGCACGTGGTGGCGCTGGGTGCGGGCGAAATCCTGCTCACCAGCATGGATCGCGACGGCACCAAGTCCGGCTTCGACCTGGAACTGACGCGCGCAGTTTCGGACGCCGTGACGGTGCCGGTGATCGCCAGCGGCGGGGTGGGCAATCTGGACCATCTGGCCGACGGGGTGTCGATCGGCCATGCCGACGCAGTGCTGGCAGCGAGCATCTTCCATTTCGGGCAGCACACCGTGCGTGAGGCCAAGGAAGTCATGCGCGCGCGCGGCATCGAGGTGCGGCTGTGAGCGGCGACTGGCTTGACGAGGTGCGCTGGGACGAGCACGGGCTCGTCCCGGTGATCGCGCAGGAAGCCTCCTCCGGCGATGTGCTGATGTTCGCGTGGATGAACCGCGAGGCGCTCGCGCGCACCGCCGAACTGGGCGAGGCCGTGTATTGGTCGCGCTCGCGCGGCAAGCTGTGGCACAAGGGCGAGGAGTCCGGCCACACGCAGCGCGTGCTCGACATGCGCATCGATTGTGACAACGACGTGGTGTTGCTGCGCGTCGAGCAGGTCGGCGGGATCGCCTGCCACACGGGGCGTCACAGTTGCTTCTTCCAGCATCGTATGGCCGATGGCCGCTGGGAAGCGGTCGAGCCGGTGATCAAATCGCCGAAGGACATCTACAAATGATCGATCTCGAAGTGCTGCGTCGCGTGTCCGATACGCTCGAAGCGCGCAAGAGTGCGAACCCGGACTCGTCCTACGTGTCCAGCCTGTACGCCAAGGGCAACGACGCGATCTGCAAGAAGGTCGCGGAAGAAGCGGCCGAGACCATCATGGCCGCCAAGGACGGCGACCGCCTGCATCTGGTGCGCGAAGTCGTCGATCTGTGGTTTCATTCGCTGGTGCTGTTGAGGCACCATGGGCTGGGCGTCGACGATGTCGTCGCCGAATTCCGTCGACGCGAAGGCATTTCCGGCATCGACGAGAAGAACGCCCGCAACAAATGACATGGAGGCGCGCGTGAGCGACTGTATTTTCTGCAAGATCGTCGCCGGCGACATCCCGGCAAAGAAGCTGTTCGAGGACGACGACGTGGTCGCCTTCCACGACATCCGGCCGGCTGCCCCGGTGCATTTGCTGGTCATCCCGAAGGCGCACATCGAGTCGATGCTCGACGTGCGTGAGGAACACGCCGCGCTGATGGGCAGGATCATGACGGTGGCCGCGGATCTGGCGCGCGAGCAAGGGCTCGAAGAAGGCTACCGGACCATCGTCAATACCGGGCGAGTGGGGCGGCAGGAGGTGTATCATTTGCACGTTCATGTATTGGGTGGTCCGGACGTGCTGCCGGCCATGTTGAAGCATTGAGGAGAGCGTAATGGGTTCTTTCAGCATCTGGCATTGGCTGGTCGTCCTGGTGATCGTCCTGCTGGTCTTTGGCACCAAGAAGCTGCGCAACGTCGGCTCCGACCTGGGCGGTGCGGTCAAGGGCTTCAAGCAGGGCATGAAGGAGACCGAAACGTCGACCGAGGACAACAACACTAATCGCATCGCGGATTCCGACACTCTCGACGCCGAGGTCAAGGAGAAGTCCGACAAGGTCAATTCCTGACCATGTGCCAGCCCCGGGCCGCCGACCGGCGGCCCGTTAGCGTGGCGACCGCCGTCGCCGGTTTCGCGGATTTCATTGCATGTTCGATTTCGGCTTTTCCGAAATGCTCCTCGTTGCGGTCATCGCCCTCATTGTGGTCGGGCCGCAACGTCTTCCCAAGGTCGCGCGCACCGTTGGTCACCTGCTCGGGCGCATGCAGCGCTACGTGTCGGACGTGAAGGCCGACGTGTCGCGCGAAATGCAGCTCGAGGAACTCAAGAAGCTGCAGGAGCAGGTCAAGGATCAGGCTCGTGATCTTGAGTCTTCGGTGCGCCAGCAGGCGGACAGCGTTGAATCGGAATTCCGCCAGACCACGTCCGAGGTGCGCAAGGGCATCGAAGGCGAATCGACCGATGCTCCCCCGATGAGTCCGACTTCGAGCGCTGTGGAATCCTGGCCCGAGGAGCCGGCAGCGCCCGCGCCGAGCGCCGCAGATGAAGCGCCTGCGGGCGATCCGCCGGCGTCGGGCGAGCCCCGCCCCGAGAGCGGACGTAGCGGGGGCTGACGCAAGTGGAAGATACCTTCATCTCTCATCTGGTCGAGTTGCGCGACCGCCTGTTGCGGGCCGTCGTTGCGATGCTCGTCGTGTTCATCGCCCTGATGCCTTGGGCCAGCGACATCTACGACATCCTCGCGCTGCCGATGATGAACACACTGCCCGCAGGGACCAACATGATCGCCACGGGCGTGGTCACGCCGTTCTTCGTGCCGATCAAGGTGACCTTGCTCGCGGCCTTTCTGGTTGCCTTGCCCTACGTTCTGCATCAGGTGTGGGCCTTCATCGCGCCGGGTCTGTATTCGCATGAGAAGCGGGTCGGCCTGCCACTGGTCGTGGGTACGACGCTGCTGTTCCTTGCAGGCATGGCGTTCTGCTATTTCTTCGTGTTCCAGACCGTCTTCAAGTTCATCTACGAGTTCGCGCCCAAGAGCATCATGGTGGCGCCGGATATCGAGCAGTACCTGTCCTTCGTGATGACGCTGTTCATCGCCTTCGGGCTGACCTTCGAGGTGCCGGTGGTCGTCATCCTGCTCGCCGGCGCCGGCCTGGTCAGCATCCAGGCCCTGAAAGAGGCGCGGCCCTACGTCATCGTGGGCGCCTTCGTGATTGCGGCCATCATCACGCCGCCGGACGTGATCTCGCAGTTCATGCTCGCCGTGCCGATGATTGTGCTCTACGAAGTGGGTATCTTCCTGGCGCGCATGTTTGCCAAGAAGCGCGAGGAAAAGGGTCTGGACGAGACGCCCTATGCGGCGCCCACCGAACAGGACCTGGACGGCGAACTGGACCGCATCGAGGAAGCCGAAAAGCCCAAGTGAGGCCGGTCCGGGCGCGGCTGTTGCTCAACGGCCGCCCGGCGTCGGCCGGCGTGCGATTTCCACTGACAGTTCGATCGGCTCGCCGCCGCGCAGTAGTTCGAGGCGTGCGTGCTGTCCGGGTCGTAGTTCGGCGATCGAGTCGAGCACGCTGCGCGGGTCGTCGATGGGGCGGCTCTCGACCGAGGTCAGCACGTCCCCCGGGCGCAGCCCGCCACGCTCGGCCGGGCTGCCGCGCAACACTCCGGCGATCAGCGCGCCGGTGACATTCCCGAGCCCGAACGATTCGCCCAGGTCCGGGGTGAGCGCCTGCAGCTCGACACCGATCCATCCGCGCGTGACCTGGCCGTTAGCAACGATCTGGTCGAATACGTCGCGCGCCAATCGGGCCGGAATCGCGAAGCCGATACCGAGCGAGCCACCCGAACGCGAATAGATCGCGGTATTGATGCCGATCAGGTTGCCCCCCGCGTCAACCAGTGCTCCGCCTGAGTTGCCGGGGTTGATCGCCGCGTCGGTCTGGATGTAATCCTCGAAGGTGTTGATCCCCAGGCGCGAGCGCCCCAGCGCCGAGACGATGCCCATGGTGACTGTCTGCCCGACGCCGAAGGGGTTGCCGATCGCCAGCACGACGTCACCGATGTGCAGTTCTCCCTGCGGCGCGAAGGTGATCGCGGGAAGATTCTCGGCATCGTCGAGACGCAGCACGGCCAGGTCCGATTCGGGGTCCAGGCCGACGACGCGGGCAGGGAACTTGCGCCCGTCGTGAAGGGCGACCTGGATCTGATCCGCTGCCTCGACCACGTGATTGTTGGTCAAGATGTAGCCGTCTTCGCTGACGATGACGCCGGAACCGAGGCCGGAGGTCTGCTGACGCGGGCCCCCTCCCGGCGGCGCGCCGAAGAAGCGGCGGAACAGCGGGTCGTCGAGCAACGGGTGCGGCGGGGCCTCGACCACGCTGCGCGTGAATACATGCACGACGGTCGGCATGGAGCGGGCTGCCGCATCGGCGTACGACGCGCTGCCCCCGCTGTCGGGTGGCGTGCGCGTGGACGGCGCCTCGCGCACCGTCACCACCGCCGAGCGCGGCGCGCCGTTGATCCACCCGGGCTTGAGGGTGTCGAGCACGAAAAGGACGGCGACGGCGACGGTGACGGCCTGGGCGAAGATCAACCAGAGACGATTCATGAAACGGAAACCCCCGGTGGCACGGGTCCGGACGGCGATGCCGGTCCGGTATCATCGGTGTCGGAACACTGCCGCGGAGGAACGATGCGACTGACCGAACTGCAGGAATACGTAGATACGCTGCTCGACGTGACGAGCTTCCGCGATTATTGCCCAAACGGTCTGCAAGTGGAAGGACGCCCCGAGGTGCGTCGCGTGCTTTGCGGCGTCACCGCGAGTCAGGCGCTGCTCGACCATGCGGTGGAACAGGGCGTCGATGCCGTGTTCGTCCATCACGGCTGGTTCTGGCGCGGCGAGGACGGGCGCATCACCGGCGTGCGCAGGCGGCGCATCGCGACACTGCTGAAGAACGACATCTCGCTGTTCGGCTATCACCTGCCGCTCGATGCGCATCCACAACTGGGCAATAACGCGCAACTCGGGCGTCTGGCCGGATGGGTTGCGGACACGGTGCACTTCGGCGATCAGCAGCTCGGATGGGTGGGGCGTCCGGAAAATCCGTCAAGCGCAGGCGAGCTCGCGGCCTCGCTCGGCCGTCTTCTCGGGCGGGATCCGCTGCTCGTCGGCGACGAATCGCGCATGGTGCAGCGCATCGCGTGGTGCACCGGAGCAGCCCAGGGATTCTTCGAACAGGCCATCGCAGCGGGCGCGGACGTCTACGTCTCGGGCGAGATATCGGAACCCACCGTGCATCTGGCACGGGAGTCCGGCGTTCCGTATATCGGCGCTGGGCACCATGCGACGGAACGTTACGGGATTCGCGCACTGGGTGATCACCTCGCCAGCGAATTCGGACTCGAGGTGTCTTTCGTCGATGTCGACAACCCGGTGTGAAGTTCGTTACGGCGATGTTGCGCCGCGCAACGCGGCATGCCCGAAGGTATACGGGATTTCCACAATCCGATTGCCGTTATAAACTGCGCGGTTCTTGGCAACGGAAGCTCCCGATCCGGGAGCGAGTCATGACAGGGTCCGCCCATCAGGCGTGGCCGCAGGAGGGTGTCGGTATCCCGGCGACGTCGTCCGCCAGACACGAGAAAATTCGCTTCGTCCCATCAACCGTTCGCGGCCCGACAGAGGCCGCAACTCCGATCGAAGGGCAAACATGAAAATTCATGAGTACCAGGCAAAAGAACTGCTGAGGAAGTTCGGCATCGTCACGCCGAAGGGCATTCCTTGTTTCTCCGTCGACGAGGCGGTCAAGGCCGCCGAAGAGCTGGGCGGCAAGATCTGGGTCGTCAAGGCGCAGATCCACGCCGGCGGCCGCGGCAAAGGTGGTGGCGTCAAGCTCGCCAAGTCGCCCGCTGAAGTACGGGAGCACGCCGATGCGATCCTCGGCATGCAGCTCGTCACCCACCAGACCGGCCCCGAAGGGCAGAAGGTGCGTCGTCTGCTGGTCGAGGAAGGTGCCGACATCCAGCACGAGTACTACGTTGCTGCGTTGACCGATCGTGCCAGCCAGAAGGTCGTCATCATGGGGTCCTCCGAGGGCGGCATGGATATCGAGGAAGTCGCCGAGAAGACGCCGGAGAAGATCATCAAGGTCTTCGTTGATCCGCTCGAAGGGCTGACCGACGCGCAGGCGGGCGAGCTGGCCGACGGCATCGGCATGCCGGCCGAGGCGCGCGCAAACGCCATCGATGCGCTCAAGAAGCTCTACACCTGCTACATGGATACCGACGCTTCGCTGGCGGAAATCAACCCGCTGATCCGCGAGAGCGACGGCACGGTCAAGGCGCTGGATGCCAAGTTCGATTTCGATTCCAACGCACTGTTCCGCCACGAAGACATCGTCGCTTACCGCGACATGGATGAAGAGGACGCGCAGGAGATCGAGGCCTCCAAGTACGACCTGGCCTACATCAGCCTCGACGGCGACATCGGCTGCATGGTCAACGGTGCCGGCCTGGCGATGGCCACCATGGACACCATCAAGCTGTTTGGCGGCGAGCCGGCCAACTTCCTGGACGTCGGCGGTGGCGCGACCACCGAGAAGGTCACCGCGGCCTTCACGATCATGCTCAAGAACCCCAAGGTCAAGGGCATCCTGGTCAACATTTTCGGCGGCATCATGCGCTGCGACACCATCGCCAACGGCGTGGTCACGGCTGCGCGCGAAGTTGATCTGAAAGTGCCGCTGGTGGTTCGCATGAAGGGCACGAACGAAGACCTCGGCAAGAAGATTCTGGCCGAGTCGGGCCTGCCGATCATCTCCGCCGACACCATGGCTGAAGCTGCGACCAAGATTGTCGCCGCCGTCAAGTAAGGGAGCATCCGAATGTCGATCCTGATCAACAAGGACACCAAGGTCATTACCCAGGGCATGACCGGCAAGACCGGTCAGTTCCACACCGAGAAGTGCATCGAGTACGCTAACGGCAAGAACTGCTTCGTCGCCGGCGTGAACCCGAAGAAGGCGGGCGAGTCGCTGATGGACGTGCCCATCTTCGGTACCGTGGCCGACGCCAAGTCGGCCACCGGCGCCACTGCCTCCGTCATCTACGTGCCGCCGGCCGGTGCTGCGGCCGCGATCCAGGAAGCGGTCGACGCTGACCTTGATCTGGTGATCTGCATCACCGAGGGCATCCCGGTGCGCGACATGCTGACGGTTCGCAACAAGATGCGCGCCAAGGAAGCGGCCGGCGGCAAGCGCACGCTGCTGATCGGGCCGAACTGCTCGGGCGTGATCACGCCCGAAGAGCTCAAGATCGGCATCATGCCGGGCCACATCCACAAGAAGGGCCGCATCGGCGTCGTGTCGCGTTCGGGCACGCTGACCTATGAAGCCGCTGCGCAGTTGTCGGATGTCGGTCTGGGCCAGTCGACCGTGGTCAACATCGGTGGCGACCCGATCAATGGTCT
>JACESY010000106.1 GCA_013911595.1 Azoarcus sp. | reverse complement strand
GCCTGCGATCGCATCCGATGCCGATATCGATGCGATCGCAGGCGATTGCGCGCGCGCAGCCTTCGGCTTTGCCGGCCAACGCTGCACGGCCGGCCGGCGCATCCTCGTCGCGCGGGACCGCGAAGCCGAACTGATCGACGCGCTGGCAGTCGCGACCCGCGCGCTGGTCGTCGGCGAACCGACCGACGAGCGCACCGAAGTCGGTCCGCTCATCGATGTCCGAGCGCGCGATCGCATCGACGCAGTCGTAAACCGTGCCCGCGCCGAGGGCGCAAGACTGGTGTGCGGCGGCGCCATCCCGGACGGTTTCGAACACGGCGCCTGGTACGCTCCCACGCTGCTGCGCGGTGTTTCGCCGCAAAGCGCGGTCTTTCTCGAGGAGAGTTTCGGTCCGATCGCCACCATCACCCCGTTCGCCAGCGTCGACGAGATGCTGACTCTGGTCAATGCCGTACCGCAGGGCTTGATCGCCACACTGTACGGCGGCGACGCTGTGCTGCGCCGACGCTTTCTCGATGCCACGAAGGCCGGCGTGCTCAAGTTCGACTGCATGCCCTCCGGAGTTCACGCTGAAGCCCCGTTCGGAGGCTGGAAGACTTCCGGTTTCGGCCCGCCCGAACACGGTCGCTGGGACGCCGACTTCTACACGCGTACCCAGGCGATCTATGGGAACGCCCCGCGGCCGGATTAGCCCGCTTCCCGTTTGATCTGCGTCAAACCTCCTCCATGTCGCACGGCGAAGGCCGTTGCGCAGATCTAAATTGACAGTGCCTACCCGGTTTCGGGACGCACGCCGATGCGGATCGGGCACCGCACCGTGCGATCAGCCTTCATGCCCTGAGGAGCGAATTCATCATGGCACTCGTCAAACACGACACCTTTCGCGACATGGAAGACTTCTTCGACCGCTATTTCCGTAACGCCGGTTTGCCGGTGTCGATGGGCCGGGAGGCCATCACCGGCGGCGACTGGTCGCCGCGCGTCGACATCTCGGAAACCAACAACGAGTTCCTGATCAAGGCCGAGTTGCCCGACGTGATGAAGGACGACATGCATGTGTCGGTAGACAATGGCGTGCTCACGCTGCGCGGCGAGAAGAAACAGGAGAAGGAAGAGAAGGGAAAGAAATACCACCGCGTCGAGCGCCATTACGGCAGCTTCAGCCGCAGCTTCTCGTTGCCCGAGAATGTCGACGCCAACGCGATCAAGGCGACTTTCCGCGACGGCGTGCTGAACGTGACGCTGCCGAAGACGGCAAAGAAGTCGGCCAAGGCGATCAAGGTGAATGTAGCCTGAAACTGCAACGGAAGGGCGGCTCCAGCCGCGCAACAATGCGTCGGTCGCAGTCGCCCTACGTACGCCCTCCCTCCAGGTGTGCCAGCACGCCCCCCAGCATCGCTCCGCCCAGACGCTTGCTACGTTCACCACTCCATCCGCAACGCTCGTCCGGCAGGTTGGCATTGTCCTTGAACGGCATTTCCAGCGTCAGCGACAGGCACTTGAAACGGTGGGCAACCCATTTGCTGGCAAGCTTGAGCACATCCGGGCCGAAGCGCCCGTTGGCATAGCCGTGTTCGGTCTGGAAGTCAGGGCTCGCCGCTCGTACGGCGTCGATGAAACGTGCCTGTCGCTCGTCAAGGCTGTCCGGCAGATCGGGGACGTCATCCGAGGTGGAGAAAAATACGTAAGGCAAGGCCTCGTCGCCGTGCGCGTCGATGAACAGGTCACAGTCTGTGACCTGCATGGCCTCGCGCACCCGGAACACCTCGGGGCTCGCCACCGGGTCCGGTGTCAGCCACTCGCGGTTCAGGTTGCGACCGGCGGCGTTGGTGCGCAGATTACCCAGCACCGCCCCGTCCGGATTCATGTTGGGCACCACGTACACCACCGCCCGCTCGCGGATGCGGCGTGCGACCGCATCCGACGGGTCGAGCAGGCGCTCGAGAAAACCCTCGACGAACCACTCGGCCATCGTCTCGCCCGGATGCTGACGCGCGATCACCCACACTGGCACGCGCCCCGGACCTTCCTGGCCGACGGTGATGCGGTCGATCTCGCGCCCCTGCACCGTCGCGCCGAGGCTGTCGATCGTCGCAAAGGGCGACATCTCGGCGCGGCCGATCAGATCCAGGTGACGCTCGTGCGAATACGGCTCGAAGTAGGCGTACCAGGTGCTGTCGTGCTCCGGCACATGCTCGATGACGAGCTGGCCGTCCTCATACCGGGTCGGTACGCGAAACCATTGCCGACGGTCGTAGGACGCCACGGCACGGTACCCCGGCCAGCCGTCGGGATAGGTCGCACTCGCAGCGTTCTCGAACACCATGCGTACCGCAAGCCCGGACGCGCCCATCAGGCGGAAATGGAACCATTGGCGGATGTCGGCCGCGCTGTCGTCACGCAGCCGCAGCCTTATGTCCGACGGATTGGCCAGATCGACTATCTCGACACTGCCGGAATCGAAGCCGCAACCGATGCGCACGGAACGGGTCATTGCCTCACCACCCTTGAACAAGAAAAGAAGCCGTACATCCCCGACAAACGCCCCAGGCGCGAATCTGCCACCGGAACACCCGACCCGCGACAGCGTCCGGCGACCCCACAGCGGCCAAAGTGCGTGAAATGTCGCGCCTACTCCTGCCTGCGGCGGAACACCAGACGGTCGTCACTCGATGCGTCGGCTGCGAAGGCATAGCCATCCGCGTCGAAACCCTTCAGTCCCGCCACATCCGTGATGCGATGGACGACGGCGTGGCGCGCCATCAGGCCGCGCGCGCGCTTGGCGTAGAAGCTGATGATCTTGTACTGGCCGTTCTTCCAGTCCTGAAACACCGGCGTGACGATGCGCGCCTCGAGCTTCGACGGTTTCACGGATTTGAAGTACTCGTCGGAGGCCAGATTCACCAGCACCGGAACCTCGCCGGCCTGCTCGCGCTCAGCGATAAGCTCGTTGAGCGCCGCGGTGATGCGCTCGCCCCACCATGCGTACAAGGTCCTTCCGGCCGGCGTCTCGAGCTTGGTTCCCATCTCCAGCCGATAGGCCTGCATCAGGTCGAGCGGGCGCAGCACGCCGTACAGACCCGACAGGATGCGCACATGCTCCTGCGCCCAGTCCAGGTCCTCTTCCGACAGGGACGGCGCGTCCAGCCCTTCGTAGACGTCACCGTTGAAGGCCAGCACGGCCTGCTTGGCGTTGTCCGGCGAGAACGGTCGCGACCATTCCTGATAACGCGCCACGTTCAGCGCGGCGAGCTTGTCGGACAGTCCCATCAGCTTCGAGACCTCGGCGGGCGAGCGCTCCCGCAGGATGTCGATCAGTTCGGCCGAGGCGTCGAGATGGTCGGGCTGGGAATGTCTGGCAAGCGTGGGCGGGGTCTCGTAGTCGAGGGCCTTGGCGGGCGAGAGAACGAAGATCATGGGCGCGGTCGAGTCGGTTGTGTGAGCACGGGATGTTAGCAAAGCGGCGCCGGCGCCGCGTCCTGCAAGACCGCGGGCACGCGCCGGGGTTCAGCGCGCGGGCCTTGCGGTTTGACACCCCCACCGGCTTGCCGGAACATCCTGAGGTTTGGCCGCAGCCCACCGGATCTCCATGCCCGCCCCGTCCCTGCTCGACCGTTCGCTCGCCAGCGTGTGGCATCCGTGCACCCAGATGAAGGAGCACGAGCAGTTTCCGCTCGTGCCCATCGTGCGCGGCGAGGGGCCATGGCTGATCGACGCCGACGGACGGCGCCTGCTCGACGGCATCAGTTCGTGGTGGGTGAATCTGTTCGGCCATTGCAATCCGCGCATCAACGCCGCGCTGCGCGAGCAGCTCGACACGCTCGAGCACGCCATGCTCGCCGGCTTCACGCACGAGCCCGTGGTCGAACTGTCCGAGCGCCTGGCCGCACTCACCGGCCACCGGCTGGGTCACGCCTTTTACGCTTCCGACGGCGCATCGGCCACCGAGATCGCGCTGAAGATGGCCGTGCATTTCTGGCGCAACCTGGGCCGTGGCGACAAGACCGGTTTCGTCAGCCTCGCGGGCAGTTATCACGGTGAGACGGTGGGCGCGCTGGCGGTGACCGACGTGGCGATCTTCCGCGACGCCTACGCGCCGCTGGTGCGCGCCAGCCACACCGTGCCGTGCCCGGATGCACGCAGCGCGAGCGAGGGCGAAACGGCCGCGGATGTCGCACGTCGCGCGGCCGCGGCGCTGGAGGCGCACCTGGAACAGCACCACGCCACCACCGCCGCGCTGATCGTCGAGCCGCTGGTGCAGGGGGCGAGCGGCATGGTGATGTACGACCCCGAATACCTGCGCCTGGCGCGCGCGCTGTGTGACCGCTATGAAGTGCTGCTCGTGGCCGACGAGATCGCCGTGGGCTGCGGACGTACCGGCACCTTCTTCGCCTGCGAGCAGGCCGGCATCTGGCCCGATCTGCTGTGCCTGTCCAAGGGCATCTCGGGCGGCTATCTGCCGCTGTCGCTGGTGCTGTCCACCGACACCCTCTACCAGGCCTTCTACGCCGACACGGCCAGCCGCGCCTTCCTGCACTCGCATTCGTACACTGGCAATCCCCTGGCCTGCCGTGCGGCGCTGGCCACACTGGACATCTTCGCAGAAGACGATGTGCTCAAGACCAACCGCGCCCGCTCGGCCCTGCTCGGCCGCCTGCTCGACGAGCGTTTCGGCGCGCATGCGCGTGCGCGTCACCTGCGTCGGCGCGGCATGATCGCGGCCTTCGACGTGCCCTACACGCAGCCGGATTTCCCGCGCCGCTTCTTCGCCGCCGGCATGGAGCATGGCGTGCTGCTGCGCCCCATCGGCAACACCGTGTATTTCATGCCGCCGTATGTGGTCGACGCCGACCAGCTCACGCAACTGGCCGACGGCGCACTGGCCGCACTGGAGAACGCATGAGCCGGCTCGATGACCTGCGCGAGCAGTTGAATGCGCTCGATGTGCAGCACCTGCGACGCGTGCGCCGCGCCAACGAGATTCCGTGCGGCGCGAAGATGCGCGTCGACGGCCGCGAACTGCTGTCCTTCTGCAGCAACGACTACCTCGGACTGGCGGCCGACCCGACGGTGGCCAAGGCGCTGATCGAGAGCGTCGTGCGATATGGCGTCGGCGCCGGCGCCTCGCATCTGGTCAGCGGCCACTATGATGTGCACGAGCGTCTCGAGGCACGACTGGCGGCATTTAGCGGCTGCGAGCGTGCGCTGTACTTCACCACCGGCTACATGGCCAACGTCGGCGTGATCCCGGCGCTGGTCGGACGCGGTGACGCGATCTTCGCAGACCGGCTGATACACGCCTCGCTGGTCGACGGCGCGCTGCTCTCGCGCGCCAACCTGGTGCGCTACGCCCACAACGACGTCACTGCACTCGCCAGGGCGTTGGAAGAATCGTCCGCAAGGAACAAGCTGATCGTCACCGACGCGGTGTTCAGCATGGATGGCGACATCGCCCCGCTGGCCGAACTGCTGGCATTGGCCGAACAGCACGACGCCTGGCTGCTGGTCGACGACGCCCACGGCTTCGGCGTGCTCGGCCCGCAAGGCCGTGGCACCCTCGCCGAGGCCGGCCTGGATTCGTGGCGCATCGTGCTGATCGGCACCCTGGGCAAGGCCGCCGGTGTGTCTGGCGCCTTCGCAGCGGGTCAAGCCGACGTGATCGAATGGCTGCTGCAGAAGGCACGCACCGGCATCTTCACGACGGCATCTCCGCCAATCCTGGCCGAGGCCCTGCTGGCCAGCATCGACCTGATCGAGCGTGGCGACTTCCGGCGCGAACGCCTGCACACCGTGGTCGACAACTTCCGCGGCTCGCTCAAGCTCCAGCGCTGGCAGTTGCTGCCCTCGCGCACGGCGATCCAGCCGGTGCTCATCGGGGACAACGCCGAAGCCCTGCGCGTGTCGGACGCATTGCGCGACGCCGGCGTGCTGGTACCGGCCATCCGTCCGCCAACCGTGCCACCCGGCACGGCGCGGCTGCGCGTGTCACTGTCCGCACGTCACGAGGTCGAGGATGTGCTGCGCCTTGCCGACCTGCTCAACGCGCTCGAGGATTTCTGATGGCCGACACCCCGCTGGTCCTGCTGCACGGCTGGGGCATGACGCCGCGCATCTGGAACGGCCTGCGCATCTGCCTGTCGCCGCGCATCGCCGCCACGCCCGCCCTGCCCGGCCACGGTTCGCCCGCCTCGCCCGGACCGGAGCTGGCCGCGTGGGGCGACGCGCTGCTCGCGGAGTTGCCCGAAGCCTGCGTGCTCGGCGGCTGGTCGCTGGGCGCGATGATCGCGCTCGACATCGCGCGTCGTCACCCGCAACGGGTGCGCCGCCTGGTGCTGTTCGGCGCCACGCCGCGCTTCGTCTCGCAGCCCGAAACACTGCGCGAGCCGGCCTGGGCGCACGGGCTGGATGCGGCCACCGTCGATGGCTTCATCGCCGGATTCGCCGCGGACGCCGAGGCCACGCTGCGCCGTTTCCTCGCGCTGCAGGCCATGGGCGAGAGCCGTCGACGCGGCGTCGTGCATTCGTTGGGGCGCGCCGTCGTGGCACCGGACGAAGCCGATGCCGCCACGCTGGCCGACGGACTCGCCATCCTCGCCAACACCGATCTGCGCGAAGCGATCGCCGGCATCGACGTACCCACCACGCTGATCCACGGCCGTGACGACGCGCTGATGCCGCTGGGTGCGGCCGAATGGCTGGCGCGCACCCTCCCCGACGCACACCTGACGGTGCTCGACGGCTGCGGCCACGCGCCCTTCGTGTCGCGTCCCGAAGAATGCGCCCGTGCGATGGCCGGTGCCTTCCCCGATGACTGAGCGCGAATCCCACCGCCGCGCGGTGCGCGATGCCTTCGACCGCGCCGCCCCCGGCTACGACGCCGCCGCCAGCGTGCAGCGCGAGGTGTGTACGCGACTGCTCACGCTGGCCGACGCCCATCCGCCGGCTTCACCCGCGCTGCGCGTGCTCGACGCCGGCTGCGGCACCGGCTTTGCTCTGACGCTGCTGGGGCGACGCCATCCGGCCGCTTTGCGCATCGCACTGGATTTCGCCCCGTCCATGCTCGCGCGCGTGCCGATCGCCGAACCGTCGGCACTGCGCGTATGCGCCGATCTGGAGGAACTGCCCTTCCCGGCCGGCGCCATCGATGTGCTCTGGTCCAGCCTGTCGCTGCAGTGGTGTGACGCCGACCGTGCACTGCGCGAGTTCGCACGCGTGCTCACCCCCGGTGGCAAGGCCTGGGTCGCCACACTCGCGCCGCGTACCCTGTACGAACTGCGCGAGGCCTTCGTCGCAGTCGACGACGACGAACACGTACTGCGCTTCCTGCAGCCCCAGGACTGGCTGGACGCCGCGCGCGAGGCGGGCTTTCGCGTGGAGTACCATTCGCGCGGGGCCATCCCGGTGCTTGCGCCGGATCTGCGTGGGATCGTGCGCCATCTCAAGGGCATCGGCGCGAACCGCATCGACACCCGAGCGCGCCGTGCGCTCACGCGCGCACAGTGGCGTACGCTGGAAGCCGCCTACGAAGGCCATCGGCGCCCCGACGGCATGCTGCCCGCGACCTACGACGTGCTGTTGTTCGCGCTGGCCAGACCCTGAAGAAACCGCCCATCTCCATGAACACGACCGCCCGCGCCTGGTTCATCACCGGCACCGACACCGAAATCGGCAAGACCCATGTCGCCTGCGCGCTGCTCCACGCCGCGCGCCGCGACGGGCTCACCGCCGTCGCGATGAAGCCGGTCGCCGCCGGCGCCGACGAGATCGATGGCCGGCGCGTCAATGAAGACACCGCCCGCCTGATCGCGGCCGGCAGTGAGCCGCTGGAGCCGGCCGAGGTCACGCCCTACTGCCTGCGATCGGCGATCGCGCCGCACATCGCCGCGCGCGACGAAGGCGTGACCTTCGATTTCGCGCACATCGCGCACGGACTGGACGCCCTGCGCGCACGCGCCGACGTGGTGCTGGTGGAAGGCGCGGGCGGCCTGCTCGTGCCGCTCGACGAGACACGCGACTTTGGCGATCTGGCGCGATACCTGGATCTTCCGGTAATCCTCGTGGTGGGAATGCGCCTGGGCTGCCTCAACCATGCCCTGCTCACCTGTGAGGCCGTCGCCGCGCGCGGCCTGCACCTGGCCGGCTGGGTCGCCAACCGCGTCGAGCCGTACATGGCGCGCTTCGACGAGAACCTTGCCACGCTCGAAGCGCGTATCCGCGCCCCACTGCTCGGCGTGGTGCCGCACGGCGACCCGGCCGACGCCGCCTCGCTGCGCCTTCCCGACTAGGCCAGAAGCGCGGCCAGCGCCAGCAGCACCGGCATCACCGCCACGCTGACCCACAAGCCTCCGGCGATCATGCGTCGCTGCGGCACATGACCGCTGCCGAAGACGATGACGTTGGGCGGGGTCGCCACCGGTAGCAGGAAGGCGCAGGAGGTGGCCACAGCGACCATCACAGCGATGGCCACGCCGTCGACCTGCGGTGCCAGACCGATGAAGAGCGGAATGAGCAGCGCCGCGCTGGCCGTGTTGCTGGTCACTTCGGTGAGGATCAGCGCGAAGAGCATCATCAGCGCCAGCACGACGAACACCGGCATGGTCTCGACCGCGCCGCCGAGCTGCGCCGCGAGCCACGCAGCCGCCCCGCTCTCGCCGATCACGCGGCTGAGCGTCAGCCCGCCACCGAACAGCAGCAACACGCCCCAGTCCGCGCCATTCTCGATGTTCTTCCACGTGGCCAGCTTGAGCGCATGCAGCAGCACCAGCGCGAAGATCGCGACGAAGCCTTCGTAGCCGCGCGTCACGCCAATCGCGCCCGAAATCGGCCCGCCCAGCACCCACAGCGTCACGGCCAGGCCGAACACGCCGAGCATCGTCCAGTGCTTGCGCGTCCACACCAGGTCCGTTTGCGGGGGCTCCACCGCCACGTCGAAACGCGGGCGCAGACATGCGCGCAGCGCGAATTCCATGACGGGGAGCATCACGATCACCAGCGGTACGCCCCAGCTCATCCACTGCGCGAACGAGATGCCGACGTTCGACGCGGCGATCGCGTTGGGCGGGCTGCCCACCAGCGTTCCAATGCCGCCGATGTTGGCCGAAAAGGCCACGCCCAGCAGCACGTAGATCCACGTCGCACGGTATTCTTTGCCCCGCAGGGGGGCGAGCAGGCCGAGCGCCAGCGGCAGCATCATCGCGGCGGTCGCGGTGTTGCTGATCCACATCGACAACATCGCCGTGACCCAGAACAGATAGCGTGCCGCCCGGTCCAGCCGGTTGCCCGCCTTCGCCACCACCCACGCCGCCATCCAGCGATCCAGCCCCTGCTGCTGCAAACCGGCCGCAATCGCGAAACCGCCCAGGAACAGAAAGATCACCGGATCGGCGAACTGCAGCAGCGCCTGATCGAAGCTCAGTATCCCGCTGACGGTAGCGAGCAGCGGCACCAGTAGCGCCGTGACGCTCACGTGCAGCGCCTCGCTGACCCACAGCCACGCAATCGTCGCCATGATCGCCAGCCCCGCCCCCGCCGGTCCTAACCCGGCCTCGAGCCACGGCCCGGCAAGGGCGTAAAGGCAGAACGCGATCGCCAGATTCACGATCCGCGCCACGCTCACCCCCCGAGCAGCGTGCGCAGCACACCGAACCCGGCGAGCAGCCCCAGCGCCCCGAATGCCAGCGCCGCCGCCAGAAACCCGGCACCGCGCGAGGCCGGATCACGCCGGTACGCCACCGCATACCAGACC
>JACESY010000105.1 GCA_013911595.1 Azoarcus sp. | reverse complement strand
GCCCGAGAACGAGCCGTCGGCGGTGCTGCGCGTGCGCGAGGTGTGGGAAGCCTGCGGCGCCGTGGTGCAGGAGGTGCCGCCGCACGACCATGACCGCATCTTCGCCGCGGTCAGCCATCTGCCACACTTGCTCGCCTTCGGGTTGGTCCATGATCTGGCCGAGCGCGCCAATGCCGAACAGTTGTTCGGCTTCGCGGCGAGCGGTTTCCGCGACTTCACGCGGATCGCCGGCAGCAGCCCGGAAATGTGGCGCGATATCTGCATCGCCAATCGCCAGCCGCTGCTCGCCGAGCTCGACCAGTACCTGGCCGAACTGGCCTATCTGCGCGCCTTGCTCCTCTCGGCCGACGGCGAGCAGCTCGAAAAGCTCTTTGCCGAAGCACGCGATGCGCGGCTGGCCTGGGGCGAGCGCTTCCGCAGCGATCCGGGCTCGATGCAATGAGCATGGAATTTCTCGATCTTCCGCCCTTGCTTGGCGCTCGCGGGACGCTGCGCCTGCCTGGCTCCAAGAGCATTTCCAACCGTTCCCTGCTGCTCGCGGCGCTGGCCGAGGGCGAGACCGTGATCCGTGATCTGCTCGACTCAGACGACGTCGAACGCATGCTCGAAGCGCTGGCCGCGCTCGGCGTCGAGTGCACGCGCGAGGCCGACGGCGCGTGCCGCGTGCGCGGCGTGGGCGGACCCTTCCCGGTCAAGCAGGCGGACCTGTTCCTAGGCAATGCCGGCACCGCCTTCCGGCCGCTGACTGCCGCGCTGGCGCTGTCCGGCGGCGAGTACCGCCTGTCGGGCGTGGCGCGCATGCACGAGCGGCCCATCGGAGATCTCGTCGACGGCCTGCTCGAGATCGGCGCCGATATCGAATACCTGGGCAACGAGGGCTATCCGCCGCTGGCGATCCACCCAGGCCAGGCCGCGGGCGCCGTGGTGCGCGTGCGCGGCGACGTCTCCAGCCAGTTCCTGACCGCGCTGCTGATGGCGCTGCCGCTGAGTGGACGCGAGACCGTCATCGAGGTGGTCGGCGAGTTGATCTCCCGACCCTATGTCGCGATCACGCTGGACCTGATGGCGCGCTTCGGGGTCGAGGTCGCGCGCGAGGACTGGCGCCGCTTCACGATTCCGGCCGGGGTGCGCTACATCAGCCCGGGCGAGCTGTTCGTCGAGGGCGATGCCTCGTCGGCATCGTATTTTCTCGCGGCCGGAGCGATCGGCGGCGGCCCGGTGCGCGTCGAAGGGGTGGGGCGCCACAGTATTCAGGGCGACGTCCGTTTCGCCGAGGCGCTCGCGCAACTGGGCGCGCATATCGAGATGGGCGAGAACTGGATCGAGGCGAGTGCCCCCGAAGGCGGCCGCCTCAAGGCCTTCGATCTGGACCTGAACCATATTCCCGATGCGGCAATGACGCTCGCCGTGGCTGCGCTGTTCGCCGAGGGACCGTGTCGCTTGCGCAATATTGCGAGCTGGCGCGTCAAGGAGACCGACCGCCTCGCGGCGATGGCGATCGAGCTGCGCAAGGTCGGCGCGAGAGTCGAGGAGGGTGCCGACTATCTGCGCATAGCGCCGCCCGCGCGGCTGTGTCCGGCGGCGATCGACACTTACGACGATCACCGCATGGCGATGTGTTTCTCGCTGGTCACGCTGGGCGACTGCCGCGTGCGCATCAATGATCCCAAGTGCGTCAACAAGACCTTTCCCGAGTATTTCAGCGCATTCTCCGGGATCGTGCAGCCGGTACCGGTGGTCGCGATCGACGGCCCCTCGGCATCGGGTAAGGGTACGGTGGCCGCGCGTGTGGCGGCTGCGTTGGGCTGGCATTATCTCGACAGCGGTGCGCTGTACCGACTGGTTGCACTGGCGGCGATCGGCGGGGACGTGTCCTTCGACGACGAGGCCGAACTGGAGGTGCTGGCGCGCGACCTGCCGGTGCGCTTCGAGCACGCGCGCATCGTGCTCGGCGACGAGGACGTGACCGATCGCATCCGCGAAGAGGATTGCTCGATCGGCGCCTCGCGCGTGGCCGTTCTGCCGGCGGTGCGCGCTGCGCTGTTTGATCGTCAACGTGACTTCCGGCGCGCGCCTGGCGTGGTTGCAGAAGGGCGCGACATGGGCTCCGTGGTGTTCCCCGATGCGGCGTACAAGTTCTTCCTTACCGCATCGGTCGAGGCGCGCGCGCAGCGTCGCTATAAGCAGTTGATCGACAAGGGGATCGCTGCTACACTCCACGACCTTCGGAACGATCTTCAATCGCGTGACGAGCGCGATGCGGCACGCGTTGTCGCTCCGCTGCGGC
Source organism: Azoarcus sp. (assembly GCA_013911595.1). GTDB lineage: Bacteria > Pseudomonadota > Gammaproteobacteria > Burkholderiales > Rhodocyclaceae > Pseudazoarcus. The sequence goes on along the minus strand of JACESY010000105.1, from coordinate 7,513 downwards.
AGCTTGCCGATGCGGTGCTCGTCGAAACCACGTCGATGACGGTCGAAGAGGCCGTTTCCTTCGTTCTGGAGAACGTGCGCGCCCGTCAGGCGCGCGAGGTCGGCTGAAGCGCATTTGCGCCCAGCCCTATTTTGCCAACTTACAGGTTGTCGTGCGCTTAGCGTGCGGCATGTGGATCCACAACTTTTATGAATACTGCCAACCCCGTTTCCGAGTCGATGGAAAGTTTTGCCGATCTGTTCGAAGAGAGCCTTGCCCGCCAGGAGATGCGCGCCGGCGAGGTGATCACCGCCGAAGTGGCGAACATCGATCACAACTTCGTGGTCGTCAATGCCGGACTCAAGTCCGAGAGCTACGTCCCCATCGACGAATTCCGCAACGACCGCGGTGAACTTGAGGTCGAGATCGGCGATTTCGTGCACGTCGCCATCGATGCACTCGAGGACGGATATGGCGAGACGCGCCTGTCGCGTGAGAAGGCCAAGCGCATCGCCGCCTGGAACGATCTCGAAAAGGCGCTCAACGAGGGTCTGCTGGTCAAGGGTGTGGTCTCCGGTCGCGTCAAGGGCGGTCTGACCGTCATGACCAACAGCATCCGCGCGTTCCTGCCGGGCTCGCTGGTCGACATGCGCCCGGTCAAGGACACGACCCCGTACGAAGGCAAGGAATTCGAATTCAAGGTCATCAAGCTCGACCGCAAGCGCAACAACGTGGTCGTTTCGCGCCGCGCCGTGCTCGAAGAGACCATGGGCGAAGAGCGCGAGAAGCTGCTCGCGACGCTGCAGGAAGGCTCGATCATCAAGGGCATCGTCAAGAACATCACCGACTACGGTGCGTTCGTCGACCTCGGTGGTATCGATGGCCTGCTGCACATCACCGATCTGGCCTGGCGTCGTGTGCGTCACCCGACCGAAGTGCTCAACGTCGGCGACGAGATCGAAGCCAAGGTCCTCAAGTTCGACCAGGAGCGCCAGCGCGTCTCCCTCGGCCTCAAGCAACTCGGTGATGACCCGTGGGTCGGCATTTCGCGCCGCTACCCGCAGGGAACCCGTCTGTTCGGCAAGGTCACCAACATCACCGACTACGGCGCCTTCGTCGAGGTCGAGCAGGGCATCGAGGGCCTGGTGCACGTGTCCGAGATGGACTGGACCAACAAGAACATCCATCCGACCAAGGTCGTGCAACTGGGCGACGAGGTCGAGGTGATGATCCTCGAGATCGACGAAGACCGTCGCCGCATCTCGCTGGGCATGAAGCAGTGCATGTCCAACCCGTGGGACGATTTCGCGCTCAACCACAAGAAGGGCGACAAGGTCACCGGCCAGATCAAGTCGATCACCGACTTCGGTGTGTTCATCGGCCTGGAAGGCGGCATCGACGGCCTGGTGCACCTGTCCGACCTGTCGTGGAGCGACGCGGGCGAGGAAGCGGTGCGCCGCTTCAAGAAGGGCGACGATGTAGAGGCCGTGGTGCTGGCCATTGACGTCGAGCGTGAGCGCATTTCGCTGGGCGTCAAGCAGCTTGAGGGCGATCCGTACACGAACTTCATCGCCACGCACGAGAAGAACACGCTCGTCACCGGTACCGTCAAGACCGTTGATGCGCGCGGTGCGGTGATTCAGCTCAACGAGGAAGTCGAAGGCTATCTGCGTGCCTCCGAAGCGGCGCCGCATCGGGTCGATGACCTCACCACGGTCCTCAAGGAAGGCGACGAGGTCGAGTCGGTGATCATCAACGTCGATCGCAAGACGCGCTCGATCAACCTGTCGATTCGTGCCAAGGATCAGGCTGAGACCAGCGACGCCATGACCAAGCTGTCGGCCGATGCGGCGAGCGGTACCACCAACCTTGGTGCGCTGCTCAAGGCGAAGCTCAACGAGCACAAGCAGTAAGCCGCGGCGACCGATGACCAAATCGGAGCTCATCGCGAAGCTGGCGGGCCGCTTCCCCCAGTTGGTCGCGAAGGATGCCGATTGCGCGGTCAAGATGATGCTCGATGCGATGACCGACGCGCTTTCGCGCGGTGATCGCATCGAGATCCGCGGTTTCGGCAGCTTTGCGCTGAACTATCGCCCGCCCCGTGTGGGTCGTAACCCCAAGTCCGGAGAGCGCGTGCAGGTGCCCCAGAAGTACGTGCCGCATTTCAAGGCCGGCAAGGAGTTGCGCGAGCGGGTTGATATCGTCGGCTGAGCATGCAAGCATCGGCTCCAAGCCGATTCGATCCCGAAAAGGCGGCCATTGCCGCCTTTTTTTTGAACTGGAGGAAGACCGTTCCATGCGCATACTGATCTGGGTTCTCCGAATCCTGCTGTTCTTCCTCTTGTTCGGTTTCGCGGTCAAGAACGACCAACTCGTCGACGTGCATTTTTTCTTCGAAAGCCAGTGGAGTCTGCCGTTGGTGTTCGTGATCCTCGCCGCGTTCGCGGCCGGGGCGATACTCGGCGTCACCGCGACTTTCGCCTCGTTGCTCGGCAAGCGCCGCGACATTGCCCGTTTGCGTCGCGATCTCGCGCGCGCCGAGCGTGACCGTGACGCCGCCGCAGGAAAGGCCGTCTGAGAGCTTGTGAAGAAATCGTGGCGAGCAGGGCCGAGTGCAAGGCGCGAGCGAGCGAAGAGACATATCGAATGGATTGGCGAGGAGTGAGCGAGTGAGCAACGCAGCAATCGGTTCGCGCAGTAGATTTGTTCGCGGGCTCTGAGCCGATGGAGATCGAATTCTGGTGGTTGCTGGCCCTGCCGCTTTTCTTCGGACTGGGCTGGCTGGCCGCCCGCATCGACATCCGCCAGGTCGTGCGAGAGTCGCGCGCGCTGCCGCGCACCTATCTGAATGGCCTGAATTTCCTTGTCAACGAACAGCAGGACAAGGCTGTCGATGCCTTTACCGAGGCGATGCGCATCGACCCGGACACCATCGAGCTGCACTTCGCGCTCGGTGCGCTGTTCCGGCGCCGAGGCGAGACCGAACGGGCGATACGCATTCACCAGAACCTCGTCGACCGTGAGGATATTCCCGAAGAGCCGCGTCTGGATGCACTGGCCGCGCTTGGCGAGGACTATCTTCGCGCCGGGCTGCTCGACCGCGCCGAGGCCATCTTCACGCGACTGCGTGGCACGCGCCACAATGAAGCCGCGACGCGATACCTGCTGGAGATCTATCAGCAGGAGCGCGAATGGCTCAAGGCCGTCGAGATCGCGCGCACGCTGTCCGGGCACGAAGGCGTGCAGTGGCGACGAGAGATCGCGAACTTCTATTGCGAGCTGGGGGCCGATTCGCTGGCATGTTCGCGCCTGGACGAGGCGCGTGCCTACATCGATGAGGCCTTCGCGACGAATCGTGGCTGCGTGCGCGCGAGCATCGTGCTCGGAGACCTGCTGCTTGCCGAAGGACGGGTCGAGGACGCCATCGAAGCCTGGATGCGCGTCGAGAAGCAGGATCCGGTGTACCTGTCGCTGGTCGCCGAGCGGGTGCTCGCCGCCCATGGTCGGCTCGGTCGCGTAGAGCAGGGTCAGACCCTGTTGCGTGCCTGGCTTGAGCGCAACCCCTCGCTGGACCTGCTCGACGAGGTCTATCGGCGTGAGCTTGAGGTCGGTGGCCCGCGCGCGGCCTATCAGTTGGTGCGCGAACAGTTGCGCCGCAATCCCACGCTACAGGGACTCGAGAAGCTGCTCGATGCTGCGGCACGCGAGGCCGAGGGCGAGCGGCGCGAGGACGCAGAGCTGATGCGTCAGCTCATCCATGACCATACGCGACGCGTTGCCCGCTATCGTTGCGCAGGCTGCGGGTTCAAGTCGCGCCACTTTCAGTGGCGCTGCCCTGCCTGCGGTGGCTGGGAGACCTATCCGCCACGTCGGACCGAGGAGTTCGATCTGGCACCATGAATGGTGGGTGCGGGGCATGAACAAGGGCCTCGCATCTGCTTCAAAGCGCCCGGTCACGGGCGTACACTGCATCTCCGTTCGGATCATCCATCGCCATGGACTACAAGAGCCTCGAAGACTATGTCGGCCACACCCCGCTGGTGCGCCTCAAGCGCATCAACGCCGGCCGCGACAACGTCATCCTCGCCAAACTCGAGGGCAACAACCCGGCCGGTTCGGTCAAAGATCGGCCCGCGCTGTCGATGATCGTGCGCGCCGAGGCGCGTGGCGACATCAAGCCGGGCGACACGCTGATTGAGGCGACCAGTGGCAACACCGGCATCGCGCTGGCGATGGCAGCGGCGATGCGCGGCTACCGCATGATTCTCGTCATGCCGGAGAACCAGAGTGTGGAGCGCCGCCAGAGCATGCGCGCCTTCGGCGCCGAGCTGGTGCTCACCGGCAAGCAGGGTGGCATGGAGATGGCGCGAGATGTCGCCGAGCGCATGCGCGACGAGGGACGCGGCATCATCCTCGACCAATTCGCGAACGCGGACAATCCGCTCTCGCACTACGAGGGCACCGGTCCCGAAATCTGGGAGCAGACGGGTGGTTGCATCACCCACTTCATCAGCAGCATGGGCACCACCGGCACGATCATGGGATGCTCGCGTTTCTTTCGCGAGAAGAATCCCGATATCCGCATCATCGGCTGCCAGCCCGAAGAGGGCTCGCAGATTCCGGGCATCCGCAAGTGGCCGGATGCCTATCTGCCACGCATCTACGACAAGAGCGCGGTCGATGCGCTCGAATACGTCGGCCAGGCCGACGCCGAGGAAATGACCCGGCGTCTGGCGCGCGAGGAGGGCATCTTCGCCGGCATCTCTTCGGGCGGGGCGATGCATGTCGCGCTGCGCATCGCCGAACAGGTCGAGAACGCGGTGATCGTTTCCATCGTCTGTGATCGCGGCGACCGTTATCTGTCCACTGGCGTTTTTCCCGGCTGAGGCGGATGCGACGCCTCGCGCTCGCGTGTCTGGCCGTTGCTTACTGCGGAACGTCTGCGGCGGCGGCGCTGAGAGTGGAGCTCGGGTCGATCGCGCATCCCGCCTTCGAGGTCGAAGGTCTCGTCGTCGAACTGGCCGACGACGCGGCATCGGCGAGCGTGTCCATGCGGCGGCTGGAGGCAGGCGGTCATCGCTTCGAGAACGTGCGTTTCTCCTGCACCGAAACCCGCATCGCCTTGCCGCGGCTGGCCTGTCGCGGCGGCGAACTGGTGGCGGAGGGGCTCGGCGAGCGTCTGAGTATCGATATCGAGTACGCGCCGTTCGAGCGCTCCGGGCGGCTGCGACTCGCCTCCTCGGCGGGGGACCGGCTGGATCTGGATGTGTCGGCCGACGGCAGTCTCGCGGGACAGCTTGCCGACTTTGATCTGGCGCGCATCGCGCGATGGATGCCCCAAGCCGAGCTTGCACTGTCAGGGCGCTTCGACGGGCGAGTCCGGGGCAGGCTCGATGCCGAAGGGCCGGTGCACATGAGTTTCGATGGGCGCGTGTCGGCTGCGACCTTTTCCAGCGCAGACGGGCTGCACGCGGCCGAGGGTGTGGCGGCGGATCTGGCCGCGACGCTTGAGCGGCGCGGCCAGCGCTGGGCGTTCTCAGTCGATGCCGACTGGACCGACGGCGAAGCCTATGTTCATCCGATCTACACGACCGCCGGGATGCGCGCGTCGCTGCGCGGTACGGTGAATGATACCTACGTCGAGTTCTCGCGCGCTTCGCTGGTCGTCGACGGTGTTGACGGGATCGAGGCGCGCGCACGCTTCTCGCTGCCGAATCTGGCAATCGATCATCTCGCCGCTTCGATCGCCGGGGCGGATCTGGCCGTGATCGGTCCGCGTTTCGTCGCTCCGCTGATAGCGCCGGGGCGCCCCGATTCCCTGAGCTTCGAAGGGCGACTGAGCGCCGGTGTGGTGATCGATCGGGGCCGTCTGAGCGGTCTCGACCTCGCGCTGGAAGAAGTGAATTATGAGGATGCCGACATGGCGCTTTCGGTCGGACCGGTTTCGGGGGTCGTGCCGTGGCGTGAGGAAGAGGCGACCGAAGCTGAACTGGTTTTCGGGGGTGGACGCTGGGAGAAGCTCGAACTGGGTGCATTCGAGGTTTTCGCTAACCTGCATGGCCCCGAGGTGGATATCGCCACGCTCGCCATTCCCGTACTCGACGGTCGTGTCGTGCTCAGTAAACTGGCTTTGCGGCGCGCGCCGGCCGGTTGGTCGGGCAGTGGCTCGGCGGTCATCGAGCCGATCTCGATGCCGCTGCTGACCCAGGCCGTGGGCCTGCCCGAGATGGCCGGCGTGCTCTCGGCGTCGCTGCCCAGCCTGACTGTGTCGCCGGGCGAGATCGCGCTCGACGGCGCACTGGTGGTATCGGTGTTCGACGGTTATCTGCGCGTGACCGAACTGCGCGCTTTGGAACCCTACGGCGTGTCTTCGCGCTTGTATTCCAATGTAGAGGCGCGCAATCTCGACCTGGATCAGCTCACCCGCACGTTCGCCTTTGGCAGCATTACCGGCTTCATCGACGCCGACGTGCACGATCTCGAGCTGGCGCACTGGCGTCCGGTCCGCTTCGATGCGCGCGTCCACAGCAGCCCGGGCCGCTATCGCAAACGCATCAGTCAGCGCGCGGTGCAGAACATCGGTGCGCTGGCTGGAGCCGGAGCCGGTGCCGCGTTGCAGCGCGGCATCCTGGGATTCTTCGACAGTTTCGGCTACCGCGAGATCGGGCTGTCGTGCCAGCTCGACGGCGGCGTGTGCATCATGGGTGGCATCGGCGAGGAGACATCCGGCAGCTTCGACATCGTTCGCGGGGGCGGAATCCCGGCGCTCAATGTCATCGGCTACAATCGAAGAGTGGACTGGAACGAACTCATCGATCGCCTGCAGGGCGTGATCGAATCGAATGCGGCTCCGGTCATACGTTGAAACAGCGACGAGGGGCGAAGATGAGCACAATCCACCGGGTGGCCTTGGCCGCGACGCTCGCCGTCGCCGCGAGCGGCTGCGTCACGATCAACATCTATTTTCCCGCGGCGGCTGCCGAAAAGGCTGCCGACCGCATCATCGACGAGGTCTGGCAGGAGCGCGAAGGCGCTGCCGCGCCGGCCCAGCCGCCCGCGCAAGGAGGTACGCAATGATTTCGTCCCGCTTCTTCCACGTTCTGTTCGCGGTGCTGTTGCTGGGTCTTGTGAGCGTCGTATCGGCGCAGGGCAACCTCGATGTCGACACCCCGGCGATCGGAGCGCTCAAGAAGTCGATGCAGCAGCGTCATTCAGAGCTGGTGCCGCTGTACGATTCCGGCGCGGTCGGCTTTGCGCGTGACGGCACGGTCAAGCTGCGTGATGCCTCGGCTGTGCCATTGCCCCAGCGCGGACGGGCCAATACGCTGATCGCCGCCGAGAACGATGACCGCGCCGCGTTGTATCGCGAAATCGCGCGCGCCAACGATCATCCCGAATGGGAGTCGGACATCCGCTCGACCTTCGCGCAACGTTTCATCGATCGCGCCAAGGCCGGCTGGTGGGTCGAGACGCAGGGCGGCTGGAAGAGCAAGTGACGCCGGTTCTCGTCTTCGACATCGAAACCATTCCCGAC
>JACESY010000104.1 GCA_013911595.1 Azoarcus sp. | reverse complement strand
CCTGACGGTGCGGGCAAGTTCGCGGGTGGCGTGAGGTGGTCCCCGCCGAGCGACACGGCGAGCGTGGGCGAGGCGGCAAGCGCGCCGGCGCGGTCGTGCCAGCCCTGGGCGAACGCACGCAGCGGTGCGAAGAACTCGGGCGCGAGCAACAGCACGAACAGCCCGGCGAATGGCGTGATGCCCGGTGTAGCGTTGGCGTTGGCACCGAGCAGCGCAAAACCGACATGGATCGCGACCAGTCCGATCGCAATGGCGGAGAACAGCTCCATCACGGCCGACGACAGGAAAGCCACGCGCAGCACGCGCATCGACAGCTGCCGATAGCGGTCCGCCGCCGCGAATACTTCGCGCGCGGCGCGCGAGAGCGCGCCGCTGCGCCGGATCAGGTCAAGCGCGCGCAGACGATCCAGAAAGTGCGCCTCCATGCGCTGCTGCTCGTGCTGCTGACGCGCGTGCACGCGCGCACTGCGCAACCCCGTGAGCACCATGAAGGCGAGGATGAGCGGCGCCGAAGCGGCTAGCAGCAGTGCCGAAAATGCGTCCTGGCTCGCGGCGGCAATCAGCAACAGTGGCGGTACGATACAGGCCGCATCGCGCGCAGGTGCATAGCGCGCCGGCCAGGCCGAGAGCGCGTCCACCTCGTTCTGGTAGCGCACGACCCACACGGCCCCGCCCTCGCGTGCCAGCCCATGCGGGCCGAGCGCGTCGATGCGCCCACGCAGGCGTTCGCGCAGCGCTTCGCGCACGGCGCGGGCCGCACGCAACGCGAAGGCGTCGCGCGACGCCGCACACGCACAGCGCAACACGACCGCGACGATCGCAAGCAGCCAGATCGACGCGGCGGGGAACTCGCCCCGGAAGACGGCCGCCTCGATCGCCAGCGCGATGGCCGCGGCCTGCGCGACCACCGCCAGCGCCACGGCGACGGACGCGGCGCGGCCGGCCTGCTGCCCCCGACGTGCCGGCGCGAGCAGGCCGGCCAGCCGCGCGCGCTCAGTGATATCCGTCGCCGGCACGCACCTTGCCGCGGAACACGTAGTAGGTCCAGGCGGTGTACATCAGCACGAAGGGGATCACAAAGAGCACGCCGACGAGCAGGAAGAGCTGGCTCTCCGGTGCCGACGCGGCATCGTGAAACGTGTAGTTGGGCGGCACGACGTAAGGCCACTTCGACAGCAGCAGGCCACCGTAGAACAGCATGAACAGCACGATGGTGGCGATGAACGGCGTGGCATCGTGACCGAGCTTGAGAAAGCGCCACAACGCGAACGCGACCGCCGCGGTAAGCACCGGGAAGATCCACAGCCAAGTGACGAAGTCGAACCAGCGCCCGCGCACGTAGTCGTCGACCAGCGGTGTCCATACGCTGATGATGAAGAAAAACAACATCACCGCCTTGAGCAGGCGCAGCGCGAAGTTGCGCACACGCGCCTGCAACTCACCGTCGGTCTTGAGCACCAGCCAGCACGCGCCGATCAGCGCGTAGCCGAACACCAGCGCGAAGCCGGTCATCACCGTAAACGGCGTGAGCCAGTCCAGGGCGCCCCCGACGTAGCGTCCGTCCACGGTCTCGAAGCCTTCGATGAAGGTGCCGACCACCGCGCCCTGGGCGAAGGCCGCGACCAGCGAACCGAGGAAGAAGGCCGCGTTCCAGAAACGACGACGCCCCGACGGCGACTTGAAGCGGAACTCGAAGGCGATGCCGCGAAAGATCAGCCCGCCGAGCATCAGGAACACACCGATGTACAGCGCCGGCAGGAACACCGTGTAGACCAGCGGAAAGGCCGCCAGCAACCCGGCACCGCCGAGCACCAGCCAGGTCTCGTTGCCGTCCCACACCGGTGCGACCGAGTTCATCATCACGTCGCGCTCGGCGTCGTCGCGCGCAAACGGAAAGAGAATCCCCACGCCGAGGTCGAAGCCGTCGGCGAGCACGTACATCAGCACACCGAAGCCGATCAGCACGATCCAGACATAGACGAGATCGATCATCGTGCACCTCCTGTGGCCGGAGCCGGCGCGTCGGCCGGCGGCTCGTCACCGACGTCGAGCTCGACATCGGCGACCGACAGCGGACGCTTGGGCCGCATGTAGATCTCGTCGATGCCCTCGGGCTCATCCGACATGCCCTTGCGCACCACGCGGGTCAGGTAATACACGCCGGCCGAGAACACCACCGCGTAGATCGCCATGTAGCCGATCAGCGAGAACAGCGCCATGCCGCCGGTGAGGCTGGGCGTGAGGCCGTCGGCAACGCTGATCTCCTGCCACAGCATCCACGGCTGACGCCCGACCTCGGTGACGATCCAGCCCGCGAGCACGGCGATGAAAGGCATCGGCGTCATCAGTCGCAGCACCTGCAGGTAGGCCGGACTGTCGGCAAGTCGGCCGCGCCACATCAACACCGTCCCCCAGGCGGCCACCGCGATCATCGCCAGGCCAATCGCGATCATCACGCGGAAGGCCCAGAACACGATGAACACATTGGGCCGCTCCTCCGGCGGCCATTCCTCCAGACCGCGTACCTCGCCGTCCCACTCGTGCGTGAGGATCAGGCTGGCGAGCTTCGGAATTGCGATCTCGGCATGGTTGGTCGCGGCCTCCTGGTCGGGCAGCGCGAACAGCAGCAGCGGCAGCCCCCGCTGCGTCTCCCAGGCACCTTCCATTGCCGCCACCTTGGCCGGTTGGTGCTCGAGCGTGTTGAGTCCGTGCAGATCACCGACGAAGGCCTGCAGCGGCGCGATGCACACCAGCATCACGAGGCACATGCGCAGCGCTTTCATGCTCGGCCCCACCGCATGGCGGCGCAGCACGTAATAGGCCGACACGCCTGCAACGACGAAGCCGCCGGTCAGGAACGAGGCCAGCGCCATGTGCGTGAAGCGATACGGAAAGGACGGATTGAACAGCGCGGCCGACCAGTCGATCACATGCACGATGCCATCGCGCATCTCGTAGCCCGCGGGCGTGTGCATCCACGAGTTGGTCGCGAGAATCCAGAACGACGAGATGAAGGTGCCGACCGCCACCATGATCGCGGCGAACAGGTGCAGTCCGGGCGGCACGCGGCCGCGTCCGAACAGCAGCACGCCGAGGAAGGACGCTTCGAGAAAGAAGGCCGTGACGACCTCATAGGAGAGCGTCGGGCCGATGAAGTTGGCGGTGCGGTAGGAGAACTCGCTCCAGTTGGTGCCGAACTGGAAGGCCATCACCAGCCCGGACACCACCCCCATGCCGAACACTACCGCGAAGATCTTGATCCAGAACTGCGACAGCCGCGCCCATTCGGGCGAGCGCGTGCGGAATGCGATGGTCTCCAGCACCGCGACATAGGTCGCCAGCCCGATGGTGAACACCGGGAAGATGGCATGGAAGGACACCACGAAGGCGAACTGGATGCGGGACAGCAGCAGCGGGTCGAGTTCCACGTCACCTCCTCGGGCAGCTCACGACCCAGTATAGAAGCCAACAACGCAAGGCCAAGTTCCCGTGCACGCAAAATTATCCCGTTGGAAACGAAAACGCGGCCGCCGGAATCCCGGCGACCGCGCTGCACGGACCGAAGCAATGCGGCCCGGCTCACTTCTTAATGAGTGCCGGCGGTGCATCCCCGACACGCTTCTTGTCCTGTTTGTCCTTGCGCTTTTCCTTGGCGTTCTTGAGCGGTTTCTTCTTGTCTTCCCGACTACTGTTGCGTTCCTTGCTCATGGCTGTTGCTCCTGGAGGGCGCCGATCCACGATCGGTGCATTCCCAGTATAGAGCGCGCCGCGCGCCGCCGCGCATGCGCGGCGATCTGTATTTTTCGTCCTTACGCAAAAGCCGCCCGCGACCGTCCGCGCAGGCGGCGATCAATGGCGCGTGCCAGCGCCGCCACCGTCCCCAGCACGAAGGCCAGTGGCCGCAACAGGAATTGCGCGAGCCACAGCAACGGGAACAGCACCAGGGCCCAACCGCCGAACTGCGCGGCCCACACCGGCCAGCCGAACGTCTCGGCCACACGGGCGAAGGCGGCGTTGAGCACCGATGGATGACGCAGCGCGATATAGGCCAGCGCGAGCGGCGCTCCGTATTTGGCCACGCGCAGCCCGATCGCGCTGCCGCGCAGCAGGCCGGCGCCGAGTGCGGCGTTTCGCTCGGCAAAACCGACGCGCGCCGTTGCACCCGCGCCGCGCCCCAGGCGCAGCACCTTGAGCGCGCTGATGCCGATCGCCACATCCACGGCAGCCCAGCCCAGGTCGGCCAGGCGCACCGCCTCATCGCTGCGCACGCGCGTCTCCAGCCCGCGCAGACCACCTGCGAAGAAGCTCGCCAGCCCTTCGAGCGCGCGCTCGGTCTGGATCCAGCTCACACGGCCATCGTCGGCAACCTCGAATTGGCCGAGAAAGCCGTGACCGTCGGTGGCGATGAAGTCGATCGCATGGCGACCGCGCTCGACCGGCGTCAGATCCGTGGGCGGCGTATCGGGAATCGCCTCGCCGTTCCAGCGCCAGCGCAGCGCATCGATCGCGTCCGAGGTGCGCTTGCGCAGGGTCAGCGTCCCGATGTCGTGATCCATGAAGTAGCGAATCGGCGGCAGCACCGCCTCGCCATGGCGACGCAGGATGTCGCGGAACAGCGGATCGTCGCCATACAGCGGCAGAATGATGCGCGCCATGTCGGGATAACGGCGCAGCGCCAACCAGGCCTTGGTCGCCAGCACCGCGTCTTCGGCACCGGCATAATCGACGAATACCGCCTGCACTTCGAGCGCCTCGTCGAGCAGTTCGCCGGCCTGCGCCGGCATCAGGCGCTCGACCTGTACGGCCAGCACGCGCTGCTCGACCGTCTTCGGCACCCACAACCACGCCAGCAGGGCCGCCAGCGCGAGCGCCATGAACGCGGGAAAGAGCAGTCTTCGCATCGATGGGCCTCCGGAAACGATTCCCGGGATAGTACGCCCGTCTTTCGCGGTCACAGGAACGAGTCCTTGCTCCACCGGACTATGATGGAGTGATCGCACGGAGGCCCGCATGAACCGTTTCGTTTTCACTACCGCGCTGGCCGTGGCGCTGGCGTCCGCCGCCGCCCAGGCGCAGATCTACCGCTGCACCGACGACAAGGGCGGCACCTTGTACACGCAGCAACCCTGCGAGGACGGCGCTGCCGTCGTCGATCTGGGCCCCAACTCCGAAGTGGCCGAGGGCGCGCGTGAAGCCGCATTGCGGCGCGAACTGGAACAGTTGCGCGAAGACGTGCGCCGGCTGGAAGAGCAGCGTGCCGCAGCCCCCTACGACGGGCCGGAATACGGCCGCAGCGAATCCGACCTGCGCGCCGACCAGGCCGACTCCTACGCCTGCAAGCAGGCGATGCGCTCCTACGAGATCAGTGCCAACTCGATCAAGCGCGCCGACGTCGAACAAAAACGCGTGGCGATGTACGCTGCCTGCGGCATGCGCGAACCCGACCGCCACTACGACCCCTACGACGAGCGCCATCACGACCCCTATCGGCGCGGCGGCACGACGGTAATCGTACGCTGAAGCGGGGCCTTCAGAAAACCAGCACCTTGTCGGCCTCCGCGGTCCACTTGGCCAGTTCGCCCAGGGTCGAGCGAGCCGCACCGTCGAGCAGTTCGTCTTCGGTCATGCCGCGCGCGTCCATGCAGGTACCGCACACGCCCACCTCACCGGCACGGATCACTTTCCCGAGCATCAGGTTCACGTTGTAGTAACCCTGCGGAACCTTGTGACCGGCCTTGGCGCAAGCCACCGCGTCGGCGAGCAGGAACAGGCGCACCTGCTCGCCTTCCCTGCCGACCAGGGCGCCGGCCAGGCGCAGCGCGTTGTAGGCGCGCTCGCTGCCGTAGGGCGCGTCGTTGAGGATGAACAACGTGGTGCTCATGAGCGTGCTCCGTTCAGGGGTTGCGACTGCGGGCCGCGAGATCGTCGAGAAAGGCGCGGATGCGTGCGGCGTTGACGCCCAGGTCGCTGCGCCCCAGGCGTGAGCGCGAGCGCATGTCTACGCGCGTACCTTCGGGGGTTGCGCCGATGCGCAGCACGACCTCGTCGACGAAGCCGAACAGCCGGCTCCTGGCGGTGGCCTCGATGCGCAGATCGACCTCGTCCGCGGCCACCACGCTCCAGCCGCGCTCATTGACCAGCACGCGGGCATGCTCGAAGACCTGCGGCGCCGGCGCGGCCAGCGTCAGCGGCACGATGTCGGGATAGGCCTCGCGCTGTTTGGCGGCGAAGGACTCGCCGGGGTGGTCCGTCGGGTTGGGCATGTCCCAGAACACCGGCGGGTCGTCGAGATCGGTGCTGATGTCGTTGATGACCGGGTAGGTGCGCGCCGCATGCACCCAGTAGCCTGCCGTGGCGATCACCGGCAACGTCGCCAGCACGCCGACCAGCGCCAGCGGAAAGCCGCGCTTGCGCGCCGCATCAGGCCAGGTCAGCACCGCGGCGAGCAGCGACACCACCAGCGCCACGAGCGCGCCATACACGCCCCACTCCGCGAGCTTCAGGCCGGACGTGAAATGCCACCAGCCGGCGCGATGTCCCAGTCCGCCGGCCAGCAGCGCCGCCGCCGCGCCCAGCGCGAGCACCAGACCGATGACCGCCAGCCGGCTGACCGGTCGTTGCACTTGTTTCATGGGTTTTCCTTGTCGTCGGGCGCGGCGAAGCTGCGCCGGTTGATGGTGTAACCGTCGATCTCGCCACGGAACGGAATCATCAGCATGCCCGGCAAGCGATCGGACTGACGCGGGTCGCGCAGATCGGACAGGCCGATGGTCATGCCCTCGTGTCCATCCCGCGGCTGCGCGCGGTAGGTGCCGAAGAGCCGATCCCACCAGGGCAGGTTGAAACCGAAGTTGGAGTTGGTCTCGTCCTCATGCACCGAGTGGTGCACGCGGTGCATGTCGGGCGTCACGACGAACAGGCGCAGCAAGCGGTCGACGCGCGCGGGCAGGCGGATGTTGCCGTGGTTGAACATCGAGGTCGCGTTGAGCACGACCTCGAAGATCACCACTGCGACCACCGGCGCACCCAGCACGACGATGGTCGCGAACTTGATCAGCATCGACAGCACGATCTCGAGCGGATGGAAGCGCGCACCGGTGGTCAGGTCGTAATCGAGGTCGGCGTGATGCACGCGGTGCAGGCGCCACAACGCCGGTATGGCATGGACCATGACGTGCTGCAGCCAGATCACGAAGTCCATCGCGATCACCGCCAGCGGCACGGCCAGCCACGGCGACACCGCATAGTGGTTGAGCAGGCCCCAGCCATTGGCGGCGCAAAACGCCGCCACGCCCACCGCTGCTGCCGGGAATAACACGCGCACGACCAGCGTGTTGAGCGCGACCAGCCCGAGGTTCGACGCCCAGCGCATGGCACGCCCGAGCGTCAGCGCGCGACGCGGGGCCAACACCTCCCATAGCGCGACGAGCGCGAACACGCCGACGAAGAAGCCCAGCCGGATCGCCGGTTCGCTATCGAGGATCAGTTGTTCCAGATTCATCCGATCATTCTCCCGAAACGGAGACCATGCACGGTCTCCGTTTCAACGACTACACTCTAATGCTCGTTGGAGTATTCGTGCAAGCGAATGCTGATATTGCTGTCAGCGCGCTCCATTACTGCTACATCGCTCAATCTACGCCAGGAAATGATTACCTCTTCGCCGCAATCCACACACTCGCACGGCCGGCGGACCCCGTCCGCCGAGGAAACACTCCAACACTTACTGGAGTATGATCCGATCAGATCAAGCCCGGACCTGTTCCTATGACCCCGACCGCGACCGAAAGACTCAATGTGGCCATCCTGGTGATCGGCCAGACGCTGTTCATGGTGGCCTCGATCACCGTGATGACGCTCAGCGGCCTGGTCGGACACGCGCTCGGGCCAGACCCCGGCCTGGCGACGCTGCCGATCGCGATGATGATGCTCGGCACGGTGGTGTCCACGCTGCCGGCCTCGCTCTACATGAAGCGCGTCGGGCGGCGCGCCGGTTTCATCACCGGCGCGGGCATCGGCGGAATCGGCGGCGGACTGCTGGCCTTTGGCGCAGTGGCGCTGGGATCGTTCTGGCTGTTCTGTCTGGGCAACCTGCTGCTCGGTCTATACCAGGGCTTCGCGATGTACTACCGCTTCGCTGCGGCCGACGTCGCCAGCCCGGCCTTTCGACCGCGTGCCATGTCGTTCGTGATGGCCGGCGGCGTGGTCGCGGCCTTCGCCGGCCCATGGAACGCCAGCGCCGCCTCGGGCTGGATCGCGGCCGCGCCGTCCGGCGGTCCATATCTGATGATCGCGCTGCTGGCACTGATTTCCATCGGCCTGCTGACCTTCCTGCGCGTGCCGCCCTCGAGCGAACCGCGTGTCGGCGACCCGCAGCGAGCGATGACCGAGATCGCGCGCAGTCGCCGCTTCATCGTCGCAGCACTGGCCGCGGCCAGTGGCTACACGATCATGATCGTGGTGATGACCTCCACACCGCTGGCCATGCGCAGCGCCGGCTTCGAACTCGGTGACGTGGCTTTCATCATGCAGTGGCACGTACTGGGCATGTTCGCGCCGTCGTTCTTCACCGGCAGCCTGATCGCACGTTTCGGCCACACCCGCCTGCTGCTCGCCGGCTGTGCGCTACTCGGCGCATCGGTGCTCACCGCTGCGCTGGGCGGCACGCTGGTGCTGTTCTGGATCGCGCTGGTGCTGCTCGGCATCGGCTGGAACTTTCTCTTCATCGGCGGCAGCGCCCTGCTCACCACCGCCCACTCCGAGGCCGAACGCGGCAAGGTGCAGGGCATCAACGACCTGCTGATCTTCTCGCTGGTCACGCTGGGCGCGCTGCTCGCCGGCAAGCTGTTGCACCTGGCCGGCTGGGCCACGCTGAATCTGGCCATGTTGCCGCTGATCATTTTGGTGGCGGTGGCGGCACTGTGGCTGGGCGGGCCAATCGCGCCGCGCGCGGCCCGCGCCGCGGAGGCTGCGGGAGACACCCGATGAATGCACGCACGACCAAGGACCTGCTGTACGAGCAGGTCGCCCGCATCGGCAAGGCGGTGTCCAGCCCCAAACGCCTGGAGATGCTCGAAATGCTCGCCCAGGGCGAGAAGAGCGTCGACACGCTGGCGCTGGAACTGGGCATCACGATGAAGCTTGCCAGCGCGCATCTCAAAGCCTTGCGCGACGCGCGTCTGGTGCTGGCTCGTCGTGACGGCAAGCACGTGTTCTATCGCCTGGCCGGCGAGGATGTGGGCGGCCTGACGGTGAAGCTGCGCGAGGTCGCCGAGGAACACCTGGTCGAGCTGCGCGTGGCACTCGGACAGATGATGGCCGCACCCGATACGCTGCAGCACTTCGGTCGTTCCGAGCTGCTCGAGCGCGCACGGCGCGGCGACGTACTGGTGATCGACGTGCGCCCGCAGAGCGAATACCAGGCCGCCCATCTGCCCTTCGCGCGCTCGATGCCGCTGACCGAGCTGGAACGCCGTCTGCATGAACTGCCGCGCGAGCGCGACATCGTCGCATACTGCCGCGGCCCGTTCTGCCTGCTCTCGGATGAGGCGGTGCAGTTGCTCACCGCGCGCGGCTATCGCGTACGCAAGATCAGCGACGGCGTGGCCGAATGGCAGGCCGCCGGCCTGCCGGTCGAGCGCAACGCCAAGACCTGATCAGCCTTCGGACACTTCGCGCAGCTTCAGGCCGATGACCGCGCCGATCAGCCCGGACACACCAAGCAGCGCCACCGTGGCCTCGACCGAGAAGGTCGCGGCGATCGCGCCGACCACGCCGGTGGCGAGCAGCAGCAGGCCGATCACGCTGTTGCTCACCGCCACATAGTCGGTGCGCAGATTGCCTTCGGCCATGTCGACCAGATAGGTCTTGCGACCCAGTCGCACGCCGGCATGCGCCACACCCAGCCCGAAGAAGGCCAGCGGATAGAACCACTGCGCGGCAGCCGTCGGCAGATCCGCCCATGACCTGTC
>JACESY010000103.1 GCA_013911595.1 Azoarcus sp. | reverse complement strand
GCCTGGACAAGATTCCGAACCGTTTCCAGCTCACGCTGGCCGCGACCTTTCGCGCGCGTCAGATCACCGTGGGCTCGACGCCGCTGATCGACGCGGACAAGTACGGAAAGGAAAAGGCCACCGTGATCGCGCTGCGCGAGATCGCGGAAGGAAAGGTCGGACTCGAGGTGCTCAACCGCGGCCAGGCATGACCTGAAGGAGGCCTTTTTGGGCGAGGATCGTGGTTTTCGATCCGCTTTGAACCCCGCTGCGGCCCTTGGCCGAGGAGGGCGTTCGCGCTCAATGAAGCCGGGGAGCGCATGATGGACATCGCCACCGATGTACCCGCCTCCCCGAACGAACCCTTCAGCCCGCCGTCGTCGAGCGTGTTGTCGCTCGACTTCGGTCGTCTCAAGGCCAAGCTCGAAACCTATCTGAAGCCCGAGGACATCGGGCTCATCGAAGCGGCCTACCATTTCTCGGCCGATGCCCATCAGGGGCAGTTTCGCAGCAGCGGCGACCCCTACATCTCGCACCCGGTCGCGGTCGCCGACATCATCTCCGACTGGCGGCTCGACTCGCAGGCGCTGATCGCCGCACTCCTCCATGATGTGATGGAGGACACCCACATCTCCAAGCAGGAGATCTCGGAGCGCTTCGGCAAGGTCTCTGCCGAGCTGGTCGACGGCCTGTCCAAGCTCGACAAGGTCGAGTTCCGCTCGCGCAAGGAGGCGCAGGCCGAGAACTTCCGCAAGATGCTGCTGGCCATGGCCAACGATCTGCGGGTGATTCTGATCAAGCTCGCCGACCGTCTGCACAACATGCGCACGCTCGATCACGTGCGCCCGGAGAAGCGTCGCCGCATCGCCACCGAGACGCTCGACATCTACGCGCCGATTGCCAACCGGCTGGGCCTGAACACGCTCTACCGCGAGTTGCAGGAACTGTCCTTCGAGCACAAGTATCCGCTGCGCTTTCAGGTGCTCGACCGTGCCGTGAAGGCCGCGCGCGGCAACCGCCGCGAGGTCGTCGGCAAGGTGCTCAAGGCGCTCGAGGAGCGTCTACCCCAGTGGGGCATCGCCGCCGACATCTTCGGTCGCGAGAAGAACCTGTTCTCGATCTACCGCAAGATGGTCGAGAAGAACCTGTCCTTCTCGCAGGTGCTCGACATCTACGGCTTTCGCGTCATCGTGCCCGACGTGCCCACCTGCTATGTCGCCATCGGCGCGCTGCACTCGCTCTACAAGCCGGTGCCGGGCAAGTTCAAGGACTACATCTCGATTCCCAAGGCCAACGGCTATCAGTCGCTGCACACCACGCTGATCGGCCCCTTCGGTACACCCATCGAGATCCAGGTACGCACGTCGGAGATGCACCACATCGCCGATGCCGGCGTGGCCAGTCACTGGCTGTACAAGGACGACGAGAAGACGCTCACCGAACTCGAGCAGCGCACCCACAACTGGCTGCAGTCGCTGCTGGAACTGCAGCACACCTCGGCCGAGGCCACCGAGTTCCTGGAGCACGTCAAGATCGACCTGTTCCCGGGCGAGGTCTACGTGTTCACGCCGCAGGGCAAGATCCTGTCGATGCCGCGCGGCTCCACGCCGGTGGATTTCGCCTACGCCGTGCACACCGACATCGGCAACCGCTGCGTTGCCTGCCGCATCAACACCGATCTGATGCCGTTGCGCACCGAGCTGCACAACGGCGATCAGGTCGAGATCATCACCGCCGCGCACGCCAACCCCAATCCGGCATGGCTGTCCTATGTGCGCACCGGCAAGGCGCGTGCGCAGATCCGCCACTTCCTGAAGAATGCACAGAACGAGGAATCGGTGGCGCTGGGCGAGCGTCTGCTCAACCAGTCGCTGCGCCCGCACGGCCTGACGCTGGGCCAGATCAGCACCTTCGCTTGGGATCGCTTCCTCAAGGATCGGGGCGTCAAGAGCAAGAAGGACGTGTTCTCCGAGATCGGCCTGGGCAAGCGTCTGCCGGTCATCGTCGCGCGGCGTCTGGTGCAGGCGCAGGATCAGGAATCGGGCCGACCCGACGTCATCAAGCCCAAGTCCATCTCGCCCATCCACATCAGCGGGGCCGAAGGCATCGCCGTGCAGTTCGGCTCGTGCTGCCAGCCGATTCCGGGTGACCCCATCATCGGCGTGATCCGCAAGGGCCGCGGCCTGGAAGTGCACCGCCACGACTGCACGTCGGTGGCCAAGATTCGCGGCGACCGTGGCCGCTGGGTCGATGTCGAGTGGGAAGCGGCACACGGGCGCACCTTCGACGTCACGCTCAAGGTCATCACGCGCGAGGGCCGCGGCGTGCTCGCGCGTGTCGCCAGCGCGATCTCGGAAGCCGACTGCAACATCCAGAACGTCACGATGGACAACGAGCAGGGCGTGTACATCTCGCTCAACCTCACCATCCAGGCGCGCGACCGCATGCACCTGGCCTCCGTGATGCGTGCGGTGCGCCGCGTGCCGGAAGTCATGCGCATCGGCCGCATCCGCAGCGACGGCAGTTTCGGACGCAGCATGTAGTAGGTTTAGCCAGTCGACCCACTACCTGTAGTTGTAAAGACGCTTGACCTCCTCCGCTTCAGAATCCAGAATCCAGACCAGCATCACGGTTGCCCGGCTTCACGGCCGGGCATGAAAAGGGAATCCGGTTCAAATCCGGAACTGCCCCCGCAACTGTAACCGGCGAGTCTGACGCCAACCCATGCCACTGGGCCCTGCACCTTGCGTGCATCCCGGGAAGGCCGGCGCCAGACGATGACCCGGAAGTCAGGAGACCTGCCGTGTCGCGACATTCCTTCAACGCAATCGGGGCGGGGTGCCCCCGGCGAGGTCATGGTCCATACCATCTCCCCTGTCCGTCCGACGAGCAACATTGCTAGCCGCGCCATGCGGCCGGCAGGTCAAGCTTCGTCCGGAGCTCCCCGCACGTCATACAAGGAGCTCCCATGGACCGCCCTCAGCTAGATCTCTCCCTGCCCCCGTTCAAAGTCATCCGTCGCAACGGTGCCGTGGTCGAGTTCGACCCCGGAAAGATCGCGGTGGCGATGAGCAAGGCCTTCCTCGCCGTCGAAGGCAGTCATGGCACTGCCTCGGCCCGCATTCGTGACCAGGTCGGCCGGCTCGTGGAGACCGTGGTCGCCGCGCTGGTGCGCCGCAAGCCCGAGGGCGGCACCATCCATATCGAGGATATCCAGGACCAGGTGGAACTGGCGCTGATGCGCGGTGGCGAGCACGATGTGGCGCGCACCTACGTGCTCTACCGCGAGAAGCGCGCGGCCGAGCGCGCAATGCAGGCACCGCGCGCGGCGCCCGAACTGCACGTGGAGATCGCCGGACGGCGCGAGCCGCTCGAGCGCACACGCCTCGAGGCCATCGTCGAGGCTGCATGCGCCGGGCTGCCCGATGTATGTAGCGCGACCGTGGTCGATGCTGCGATGCGCGATCTGTACGACGGTATCGGGCTCGCCGAAGTGCACAAGGCGCTGGTGATGGCCGCGCGCGGCCTGATCGAGCGCGAACCGGCCTACAACCAGGTCACCGCGCGCCTGCTCGCGCACCAGATCCGCCTCGAGGTGACGGGCGAGGAGATTGCGCAACAAGACATGGGCGCGCGCTACCCTGACGCGCTGGCGACCTTCGTCAAGCGTGGCATCGATGCGCAGTTGCTCGATCCGCGGCTGGCGCAGTTCGATCTGGCGCGCCTGGGCGCGGCGCTGGATGCCTCACGCGACCTGCAGTTCGGCTACCTGGGTCTGCAGACGCTGTACGACCGTTACTTCCTGCACATCGACGAGCATCGCATCGAGCTGCCGCAGTGCTTCTTCATGCGCGTGGCGATGGGTCTGGCGATCGACGAGATCGACCGCGAGACGCGCGCCCTCGAGTTCTACGAAGTGCTCTCGCGCTTCGACTTCATGAGTTCCACGCCAACGCTGTTCAACAGCGGCACGCTGCATTCGCAACTGTCGTCGTGCTACCTGACCACGGTGTCCGATGACCTTGACGGCATTTTCCAGGCCATCAAGGAAAACGCGATGCTGCAGAAGTTTGCCGGTGGTCTGGGCAATGACTGGACGCCGGTGCGCGCGCTCGGCAGCAAGATCCGCGGCACCAACGGCAAGAGCCAGGGGGTGATCCCCTTCCTCAAGGTGGTCAACGACACCGCGGTGGCGGTGAACCAGGGGGGCAAGCGCAAGGGCGCGGTGTGCGGCTATCTGGAAACCTGGCATCTGGACATCGAGGAATTCCTCGACCTGCGCAAGAACACCGGCGACGACCGCCGCCGCACGCACGACATGAACACCGCGCACTGGGTGCCGGATCTGTTCATCAAGCGCGTGCGCGACGATGGCCAGTGGACCCTGTTCTCGCCGGCCGACGTGTCGGACTTGCACGATCTGTACGGAGAGAAGTTCGAGACGGCCTATGTGGCGTATGAAGCCCGCGCCGACGCCGGCGAGATCCCGCTGTTCAAGCGTGTCTCGGCCGTTTCGCTGTGGCGCCGCATGCTCACCATGCTGTTCGAGACCGGCCACCCGTGGATCACGTTCAAGGATCCGTGCAACCTGCGCTCGCCGCAGCAGCATGTCGGCGTCGTGCATAGCTCCAACCTGTGCACCGAGATCACGCTTAATACGTCGGATTCCGAAGTCGCGGTGTGCAACCTCGGCTCGGTGAATCTGGTCGCGCATCTGGCCGACGGTGCCCTCGACCACGACAAGCTCGCGCGCACCATCCGCACTGCGATGCGCATGCTCGACAATGTGATCGACATCAACTTCTACGCGGTCGGCAAGGCGCGCAACTCCAACCTGCGCCACCGTCCGGTGGGTCTGGGCGTGATGGGGTTCCAGGATTGCCTGCACAAGCTGGGAATTGCCTACGCCTCGGATGAAGCGGTGGAGTTCGCCGACCGCTCGATGGAGGCCGTCGCGTATCACGCCTACAGCGCGTCCAACGCGCTCGCCGAGGAACGCGGGCGCTACTCGACCTTCGCCGGCAGCCTGTGGGATCGTGGCGTGCTGCCGCTCGATTCAATCGATGTGCTCGAGCGCGAGCGCGGCGTGCCGGTCGAGGTGGACCGTTCCAGCACACTGGATTGGGACGGCTTGCGCAGCCGCATCGCGCAACACGGCATGCGCAACTCGAATTGTCTGGCGATCGCGCCCACCGCGACCATCGCCAACATCGTCGGCGTCTCCGCCAGCATCGAGCCCGAGTACCGCAACCTGTACGTCAAATCCAACCTCTCCGGCGAGTTCACCGTCGTGAACGGGGATCTCGTGGCCGAGCTCAAGCGCCGTGGACTATGGGACGAGGTGATGATCTCGGATCTCAAGTACTACGACGGTGCGCTGGGCAAGATCGATCGCGTGCCCGATGACCTCAAGCGCCTGTACGCGACCGCCTTCGAGATCGACCCCGCGTGGCTGGTCGAGGCCGGCGCGCGACGCCAGAAGTGGATCGACCAGTCGCAGTCGCTCAACCTCTACGTTGCAGCCGCCTCGGGCAAAAAGCTCCACGAGACCTACATGCTGGCGTGGACGCGCGGGCTCAAGACCACCTACTACCTGCGCTCGCTGGGCGCGAGTTCGGCCGAGAAATCCACCGGCGCCGGCGGCGAGCTCAACGCCGTTGCCGCCACCGTCGCTGCGGTGGCCACCGCCCAGGCCGGCGAGCCCAAGTTCTGCGCGATCGACGATCCCGACTGCGAGGCCTGCCAGTAGGTGGGCAAGAGACGTAGGTCGGATTGAGCGCAGCGAAATCCGACGTTGGCGGTTACCGATGCACCGCGTCGGATTTCGCCAGAGGCTCAATCCGACCTACGAGACTGCCAGTAAGCCGCTTCGCGCACGAAACAAGACAAGGACAAGACATGCTCGATTTTGAGGACAACATCATCGCCGCCCCCGCGGCCCCGCAGGACCCCGGCACCGCGCCCGCAACCGGCCGCGTACGCGCCGCCGACAAGCGCGCCATCAACGGCGCCACCGACGTCAACCAGCTCGTGCCCTTCAAGTACCACTGGGCCTGGGACAAGTACCTGGCCGGTTGCGCCAATCACTGGATGCCGCAGGAAGTGTCGATGCAGCGCGACATCGCGCAGTGGAAGGACCCGAACGCGTTGTCGGCCGACGAGCGTCTCATCGTCAAGCGCAACCTCGGCTTCTTCGTCACCGCCGATTCGCTCGCGGCCAACAACATCGTGCTCGGCACCTACCGCCACATCACTGCGCCCGAGTGTCGCCAGTACCTGTTGCGCCAGGCTTTCGAGGAGGCCATCCACACCCACGCCTACCAGTACATCGTCGAGTCGCTGGGCCTGGACGAAGGCGAGATCTTCAACGCCTATCAGGAGGTTTCCAGCATCCGGGAAAAGGACGACTTCCTGATTCCGTTCATCAATACCCTGACCGATCCGGACTTTCGCACCGGCACGCCTGAAGCCGACCAGCAGCTTCTGCGCTCGCTGATCGTCTTCGCCTGCATCATGGAGGGCATCTTCTTCTACGTCGGCTTCGTGCAGATCCTCGCGCTGGGCCGTCAGAACAAGATGACGGGCGCGGCCGAGCAGTACCAGTACATCCTGCGCGACGAGTCGCTGCACTGCAATTTCGGCGTCGACCTGATCAACACCATCAAGCAGGAGAATCCGCATCTGTGGACGACGCAGTTCCGTGAGGAGATCCGCGAACTCATCGACCACGGCGTGAAGCTCGAATACCGCTACGCCGAAGACACCATGCCGCGTGGCGTGCTCGGCCTGAACGCCCCGATGTTCAAGGAATACCTGCGCTTCGTCGCCAACCGCCGCTGCCGCCAGATCGGCGTCGACGAGCTTTACTCCGGCGCGGAAAACCCCTTTCCGTGGATGAGCGAGATGATCGACCTGAAGAAAGAGAAGAACTTCTTCGAGACGCGCGTCACCGAATATCAGACCGGTGGCACGCTCACCTGGGATTGAGCGGTTATCCTGCGCGAATGACGAACGCGATTCCGATTCCCGCGCCCGAATGCCCGCTGTGTGGTCGGCCCAATGAATGCGGGCCGGCGTGCAGCGGCAGTTTCGACACGCCGTGCTGGTGTCTTGATGCGCGCATTCCCGCCGAGCTCGTCGATTCGTTACCGGAGGCCGTGCGTGGCCGTGCCTGTGTCTGTCGCGATTGTGTCGCGAGACATGGCGGGAGCGCCTGATGCGCATCTGGGTCGATGCGGACGCCTGTCCGGTGGCGGTCAAGGAAATCCTGTTCCGTGCCGCCCGGCGCACCGGGCAGGAACTGACGCTGGTCGCCAACCAGTCGATGCGCGTGCCGGCTGCGCCGAACATCCGCGCGGTGCAGGTGCCCGGAGGCTTCGACGTGGCCGACGACTGGATCGCCGAGCGCGTCGAAACGGGTGATCTGGTGGTCACCGCCGACATTCCGCTGGCGGCGCAAGTGGTGGAAAAGGGTGCTCTGGCGCTGAGCCCGCGCGGCGAGCGTTACGGCAAGGACAACATTCGCGAACTGCTCGATCTGCGCAACTTCATGGATACCCTGCGCGGCACCGGGGTCGATACCGGCGGGCCGGCGGCCTTCGGGCAGGCCGACCGGCAGAAGTTCGCCAACCAGCTCGACCGTTTGCTCGCGCAGGCCAAATGAAAACGCCCGGCGGCGCCGGGCGTCTGCGGGTGACGAAGATCAGGCCGCCTTTGCCTTGAAGAAGCCCGACGGTCCGGACGTCAGCCCCGGCGTGCGGCAAAAGCGGAAATAGCCGCCCAGGCCGACCGCGTCGTGCATTGCGCCGATCGCGTCCATGCCGGCGAACACCTTGCCGTCGGCGTCGCGCACATGGACGGTCTTTTTCACCGCGTCGGTCGTGCAGCCGTGATCTTCGGCCTTGCCGCCGGAGGCGATGTCGACCAGTGTCATGGTCTTGTCCGTATCCTTTTCCCGGAGCTGCTCGACCTCGAGCTTGCTCGAGAGGTTGTCGCTGTCGTAGACGACGGTCAGCGGAGTTTTCGCAGTGCTCATTGAGGTCTCCCTTGACTGGATGAAAGCAGATGGCCGCCACCCGCCAAAGCGCGTCACGCTCGCGGCAACGGCTCATCATTATGGTACATGGGGTCGCCGGGGCCATTTCAAGTGCGCCGGCTCGATGCGCTCGACAGACTCGCATGCGCGAATTAGCATATGAATATATAAAAATACGAGGAGGTCAGCATGACCGGTTTCGTTTCCCGCCTGTTGGTGCTGTGCCTCCTCGCTGTCGCGCCGTTGGTGCACGCGATCGACATGAAGCCGGTGCAGGTCGCGCCGCACACCTGGTACGTGCTGGGCAAGGCCGGCATGGCTTCGGCCCTCAACGAGGGTTTCATGTCGAATGCCGGCTTCGTCGTCACCGACGAGGGTGTGGTCGTGTTCGACGCTCTGGGCACGCCGATGCTCGGCGAGCAGCTCATTGACGAGATCGGCCGCATCACCGACAAGCCCATCGTGCGCGTCATCGTCAGCCACTACCATGCCGACCACTACTACGGTCTGCAGGCGTTCAAGAAGCGCGGCATCGAGATCTGGGCGCACCAGGCGGGGCAGGGAATACTGGCCTCGGAGGAAGTGCTGGCACGGCTCGAACAACGTCGCGCCGACCTGTTTCCCTTCGTCGACGAGAACACCGTCCCGACGCCGGCCGATGTCTGGCTTGACGACCACGGTGCCGAATTTACCCTCGGCGGCGTGACCATGCGCGTGATCTACGTCGGTCCGACGCACTCGCCCGACGACATCGTGCTGCATGTGGTCGAAGACGACATCGTGTTCGCCGGCGATCTGCTCTTTCGGGGACGTGTGCCTTTTGTCGGCGACGCGAACACGCGCGAGTGGCTCAAGGCGCTGGATCGCCTGCTTGAGATCGACGCGAAGATCCTCGTGCCCGGTCACGGTCCGGTGTCGAAGAATCCGCAGGCCGATTTGGTGATGACGCGCGACTACCTGCGTTTCCTGCGCGAAGCGATGGGCGAAGCCGTCGACGAGTTCAAGACCTTCGACGAAGCCTATGACGATACTGACTGGAGTGCCTGGGAGAAGCTGCCTGCCTTCCGTGAGGCCAATCGCCTGAACGCCTACAACGTGTTCATCCAGATGGAGCAGCACTCGCTACGTTAAGGCCGGCTCGCAATTGCGCTGGCTGCAACGCGCGCGGCGCAATGCTGTGTGCAGCAGCGAACAGACCCGCACCCTCGTCCGAACTAGCATCCCACCAAGCGTAAGGCGGATGGCCCTCTCCGGCCCCCGCCCCGATTGCGCGTCGCACATCATTCGAAACCTTTGATCAGGCCGCTCGAGCGCGAAGTTGTGCGGTGACGCGAAGTCCCCCGGGTGCTCCCGAAGCACTCTGCCAAAGGAGGGGTCACATCATGTTCCCACATCGCAACAATGGCACGCTTCACGCCGCCTTGCTGTCCGGCGTCGTGGTACTCGCGGGTGTTTCGACATCCGTAGGCGCGCAATCGGCTGCGGCTCATCAATGGGCCTACTACGATATCCAGCTCGCTCAGGCTTCCATGACGCTGCAGGACATTCAGCACGAGTTGAATCGGCTCGGCTATGACGCAGGGCCAGCCGACGGGCTCATGGGCGCGCGCACTCGCTGGGCGATCCAGGCCTATCAGCGTGAGCGCGGACTGCTCGAGGACGGTCAGCCTACCGCTGCACTGTTGTCGCACATCCGTGCGAGCGCACGCGGCGCTCCGTCGGCACCGGCCGAATCCGAAGCTGCGTCGCAACGGCTCGTGTCCGACACCCAGGAGGCCTTGAAGGCGCTTGGCTACCGGGTGGGACGCGTGTCGGGCCAGCTCACGGACGATACACGCTCGGCCATCCGCAGCTATGAATCCGCTCATCGTCTGCTGGTTAGCGGCGAGCCCAGCGCCGAGCTGTTGCGCCACATGCAAACGCGCCTGCCAAGTACTGCTGCCAACGCCGATACGGACTCCGGCACCGTGGCTCAGATCCAGACCGAACTGCGTTTGCGCGGTTATCCGATCCCCGAGGTCACCGGCCGCATGGATGCCCAGACCCAGGCGGCGATCCGCAGTTACCAGCAGGGCCAGGGCGTGCAGGTCACCGGTGAGCCGAGCGCGAGGCTGCGCGATGAGC
>JACESY010000102.1 GCA_013911595.1 Azoarcus sp. | reverse complement strand
ACCCCAACGTGGTCGCTGTGGCGACGGCCGATGCGATTGATTGTCCGCACCCGGTGCTGCCGCTCGATGACGCGGCGACCATCGTGAACTTCATACTGGAGCATCCTTCCCGCCGATGAATTCCGATCTGCTTTCTTTCGACGACGCGCTGGCCGCATTGCTTGGCCACGCCCGCCCGGTTACCGACATCGAGATGGCCGATACCATGGTCGCGCGCGGTCGCGTGCTCGCGTCCGACCTGCGCTCGCCAATCTCCATGCCGGACATGGATATGTCGGCAATGGATGGCTACGCGTTGCGCGTTGCCGATGTCGAACCGGGTGCGCGTCTGCGCGTTTCCCAGCGCATTCCGGCCGGCAGCGTCGGCCATGCGCTGGAGGCCGGAACGGCCGCGCGCATCTTCACCGGCGCGCCGCTGCCGGCCGGTGCCGACGCGGTGGTGATGCAGGAACTGTGTGCGCTGAACGACGACATCGTGACGATCGACCACCAGCCACACGTGGGCGAATTCGTGCGCCGCGCCGGCAGCGAAATCGAGCAGGGCAGTGTGGTGCTGACTGCCGGCACGCGCATCGGCCCGGCCGAACTGGGCCTGGCTGCAGCCGTCGGTGCAGCGCAATTGCCGGTGCTGCGCCGCGTCAAGGTCGCGCTGTTCTCGACCGGATCCGAGTTGGTGATGCCGGGCGAGGACCTGCCGCCGGGCGGCGTGTACAACTCCAACCGCTATCAGTTGTGCGCGCTGCTCGAGCAGCTGGGCTGCGAAGTCACCGATCTGGGGATCGTGCCGGACCACTATGATGCGACCTGCAAGGCTCTGCGGGACGCCTCCGAAGGGCACGACCTGATCCTGACCAGCGGCGGCGTGTCGGTCGGCGAGGAGGATCACGTCAAGCCCGCGGTCGAGGCCGAAGGTACGCTGCAGATGTGGAAGATCGCGATGAAGCCCGGCAAGCCGCTGGCCTACGGCCGTGTGCATGCCTCGGCCTTCATCGGGCTGCCTGGCAATCCGGTGTCTAGCTTCGTCACCTTCTTGCTGATGGTGCGGCCCTTCATCCTCGCCACGCAGGGCGCGACCCGCTGCCAGCCGCGCGCGCTGACCCTGCCAGCGGCCTTCGACTGGCCCAAACCCGACCGCCGCCGCGAGTTTCTGCGCGCGCGCATCACGGAAGAGGGCGTCGTATTGCACCAGAACCAGGGTTCGGCCGCACTGTCTTCCATCGTGTGGGCCGAGGGCCTGCTCGACGTGCCGGCCGGCACGTCCATCGCACGCGGCGAGCCGGTGCGCTTCATCCCCTACGGCGAGCTTCTTTACTGAGAATCGAAATGAGCGTGAAAGTCCTTTATTTTGCCGCGCTGCGCGACGCCGTCGATTGCAGCGAGGAAACCGTCGAACTCGATGGCGCGAAGACCCTTGGTGAGTTGCGCGCGCGTCTCGCCGCGCGTGGTGAGCGCTGGGCGCCGCTTGCTGCCACCCGGAACGTGCGCATGGCGCGCAACCAGCACATGGCCCCGGGCGACACCGCCGTCAGTGACGGCGACGAGATCGCCTTCTTCCCGCCCGTGACGGGAGGCTGATCCATGTCGGTGAGCGTGCAGCAGGACGATTTCGATATCGGCGCGGAAATCACGGCGCTGACCAAAGGGCGCCATCAGGTCGGCGCGCTGGCGACCTTCACCGGGCTGGTGCGCGACATGAACGACGGCTCGGACGTGCACGCGATGACGCTGGAGCACTATCCCGGCATGACGGAGACCGCGCTCGAGGACATCGTCGAACAGGCGCGAGACCGCTGGGACATCGACGGGGTGCGTGTCATCCACCGCTTCGGCCGCCTGATGCCGGGCGACCAGATCGTGTTCGTGGCGGTGACCAGCGCGCATCGGGGTGAATCCTTCGCCGCCTGCGAATTCATCATGGATTTCCTCAAGACCCGCGCGCCGTTCTGGAAGCGCGAGGAAACGCCCGAGGGCGCGCGCTGGGTCGATGCGCGTGACGCCGACGATTCTGCGGCCGAGCGCTGGGAGCAGAGAAAGTAATCTCCAGCCCAACTTCCACTGCGGTGCCGCGATGATCGAACTCGATCTGACGCAATGGGCTCTCGCCATTCTCGTGGTCTTCGTCGGCAGCACGATCCAGGGCATCGTCGGCTATGGCGTGGGCCTGTTCAGTGCGCCGCTGCTGTTCCTGATCAACCCGTTGCTGGTGCCCGGCCCGCTTGTCATCATCGGCGGCATCGTGCCGCTGCTGATGCTGCGCGCAAACCGTCAGGCGATCGTGCCACGCGATTTGGTCTTTGCGCTGCCGGCGGGGGGCTTCGGCGTGATTGCTGCCTGGTTGATTGTCGGTCTGCTCAGCGCTGCGACATGGCAATGGCTGTTCGGCGCGCTGATCATCCTCGCGGTGGCGGTCAGTTGTCTGCGTCTGGATATCCGGCCAAACCCGCCAGCGATCTTCGCCGGCACCTTCTGTGCCGGCTGCATGGGCACGATCACCGGTGTCGGTGGCCCGCCGCTGGGTGTGGTGTTCCAGCATGTCGAGCCCGCGCGCGTGCGCGGCACGCTGTCCGCGATCTTCATCCCGCTGAGCGTCATGTCCTCGATCGCGCTGGTGTTCCTCGACCGCATGGGTTGGCGCGAGGTCTGGCTGGCGGTGGCCATGATTCCCGCGGTGTTCGCCGGCTTCTGGTGCGCGCGTCACCTGGGTGCGCGCGTGCCGCGGCGCGGATTCAGGATCTTCGTGCTGGGAACGGCTTTTCTGGCGGGGGTATATTCGTTGCTGCGCGGGCTGATGTGAGACGGCTGTGGATAAATCGCTCGCGAGTGCTTGAAATCGCCGCGCGCGTCACCATGTTGGATGCATCCTGAATTCACCATGAGGACCCGTCCATGCGGCTCGACAAACTCACCACGCGTTTCCAGCAGGCCCTGGCCGAAGCGCAAAGCATTGCGGTCGGCAATGACCAGCAGTTCATCGAGCCCCAGCACCTGCTGGCGGCCATGCTCGACGAGGAAGGTGCCGGCACGGCCTCGCTGTTGCAGCGTGCCGGGGTCAACGTGCCTCCGCTCAAATCCGCCCTGAAGGCTGCGATCGACCGCCTGCCCAAGGTCGAGGGCCACGGCGGCGAAGTGCAGGTGGGGCGCGACCTGGGTCGGCTGCTCAACCTCACCGACCGCGAAGCCCAGAAGCGCGGCGACCAGTTCATTGCCAGCGAGATGTTTCTGCTCGCGCTGGCCGACGACAAGGGCGAGACCTCGCGCCTGGCGAAGGAGCACGGCCTGACGCGCAAGACGCTGGAGGCGGCCATCGAGGCCGTGCGCGGCGGAAGTTCCGTCGATAGCGCCGAGGCCGAGGGGCAGCGCGAGGCGCTGTCCAAGTACTGCATGGACCTGACCGAGCGTGCGCGTATGGGCCGCCTCGATCCGGTCATCGGCCGTGACGACGAGATCCGCCGCGCAATCCAGATCCTGCAGCGTCGTACCAAGAACAATCCAGTGCTGATCGGCGAACCGGGCGTGGGCAAGACCGCCATCGTCGAAGGTCTGGCGCAGCGCATCGTCAACGACGAGGTTCCCGAAACCCTCAAGGGAAAACGCGTGCTCTCGCTCGACATGGCTTCGCTGCTGGCCGGTGCCAAGTACCGTGGGGAGTTCGAGGAGCGTCTGAAGGCGGTGCTGAAGGATATCGCCAAGGACGAGGGGCGCATCATCCTGTTCATCGACGAGTTGCACACGATGGTCGGCGCGGGCAAGGCCGAGGGCGCGATGGATGCGGGCAACATGCTCAAGCCGGCGCTCGCGCGCGGCGAGTTGCACTGCATCGGCGCGACCACGCTGGATGAGTACCGCAAGTACATCGAGAAGGACGCCGCGCTCGAGCGACGCTTCCAGAAGGTGCTGGTGGACGAGCCCACGGTGGAATCGACCATCGCCATCCTGCGCGGCTTGCAGGAGAAGTACGAGATCCACCACGGCGTGGACATCACCGACCCGGCCATCGTCGCCGCGGCGGAACTCTCCCACCGCTACATCACCGACCGCTTCCTGCCGGACAAGGCCATCGACCTGATCGATGAGGCTGCCGCGCGCATCAAGATGGAGATCGACTCCAAGCCCGAGGTCATGGACAAGCTCGACCGGCGCATGATCCAGCTCAAGATCGAGCGCGAGGCGGTCAAGCGCGAAAAGGACGAGGCCTCGAAGAAGCGCCTGCAACTGATCGAGGAGGAACTGACCAAGCTCGAGCGCGAGTACAACGATCTGGAAGAGGTGTGGAAGTCCGAGAAGGCCAAGGTCGCCGGCTCGGCCCACGTCAAGGAAGAGATCGATCGTCTGCGCGCGCAGATGGCCGAATTCCAGCGCAAGGGCCAGTACGACAAGCTCGCCGAGCTGCAGTACGGCAAGCTGCCGCAGCTCGAAGCGCAACTCAAGGCGGCCGAATCGGCCGGCGCGGACGCGGCGCCCAACAAGCTGTTGCGCACCCAGGTCGGTGCCGAGGAAATTGCCGAGGTGGTCTCGCGCGCCACCGGCATTCCGGTGGCCAAGATGATGCAGGGCGAGCGCGACAAGCTGCTCAAGATGGAAGAGCGGCTGCATTCACGCGTGGTCGGGCAGGATGAGGCCGTGCGCATGGTGTCCGACGCCATCCGCCGTTCGCGCGCTGGCCTGTCCGACGAGAATCGCCCCTACGGCTCCTTCCTGTTCCTCGGGCCCACGGGCGTGGGCAAGACCGAGCTGTGCAAGACGTTGGCCGAATTCCTGTTCGATTCGGAGGATCACATCATCCGCATCGACATGAGTGAGTTCATGGAAAAGCACTCGGTCGCGCGCCTCATCGGTGCGCCGCCGGGCTATGTCGGCTATGAGGAAGGGGGCCACCTCACCGAGCAGGTGCGTCGCAAGCCCTACAGCGTGATCCTCTTCGACGAGGTCGAGAAGGCGCACCCGGATGTCTTCAACGTGCTGCTGCAGGTGCTCGACGACGGTCGCATGACCGACGGGCAGGGGCGAACGGTGGACTTCAAGAACACCGTCATCGTGATGACCTCGAACCTCGGCAGTCAGATGATCCAGCAGATGGCCGGCGACGATTACCAGGTCATCAAGCTGGCGGTGATGGCCGAGGTGAAGACCTTCTTCCGCCCCGAGTTCATCAACCGCATCGACGAGGTGGTAGTGTTCCATGCGCTCGACGAGAAGAACATCGCCCACATCGCGCGCATCCAGTTGCAGTACCTGGAGAAGCGCCTAGCGCGCCTGGAGATGTCGATGGAGGTTTCCGATGCGGCACTTGCCGACATCGCTGATGCCGGCTTCGACCCGGTATTCGGTGCGCGGCCCTTGAAACGTGCGATCCAGGAAAAAATCGAGAACCCGCTGTCACGCGCGATTCTCGAAGGGCGTTTCGGCGCGAAGGACCGTATCCGCGTCGATGCCGGCGAGGGTGGCATCACCTTCGACAAGGCCTGATCGACTAGGCGTGCGGTACGACGACGGCCCGGGGCGACCCGGGCCGTCTCATGGGCGCGCTTCGGCTGCGGCGCGCTGCGTTTCGTTTTCCAGAAACGTTTCCAGCGCATCCTCGGGCAGCGGTCGGCTGTACAGATAGCCTTGCATCAAGCGGCAGCCGCGGGCAAATAGATAGGCCTTCTGTGATTCGGTCTCGATGCCCTCGGCGATTACCTCGAGCTTGAGTGCGCGCGCCATCGACAGCGTCGCGTTGGCGATGGCCGCGCTGTCGGCGTCGCGCGGCAAGTGCTGGACGAAGGATCGGTCGAGCTTGAGCCGCGTGATCGGCAGGCGGTTGAGCCGGCCGAGGCTGGAGTAGCCGGTGCCGAAATCATCCAGTGCCAGCGTCAGACCCAGGGCGCGCAGCCGCTCCAGGCGTTCGAGCTGTTCGGGGCCGTGGCCCATGATGGCGCTTTCGGTGATCTCGAGTTCGATGCGCAGCGGATCGGCACCCGTCTCGCGCAGGATTTCGGCCATGCTCGCGACGAAGTCCTGGCCCGCGAACTGCAGCGGCGAGATGTTCACGGCCACCAACAGATGGGCGTTCGGCCCGCCCTGCCAGCGG
Source organism: Azoarcus sp. (assembly GCA_013911595.1). Classification (GTDB taxonomy): domain Bacteria; phylum Pseudomonadota; class Gammaproteobacteria; order Burkholderiales; family Rhodocyclaceae; genus Pseudazoarcus. Next base: position 4,102 of record JACESY010000102.1, on the reverse strand, counting down.
CGCTGCAGAAGGCAGGCCTGGTGCAGCACGAGGTCGCCCAGCGCGTGGATGATGCCCGACTCCTCGGCGATCGGAATGAAGCGATCGGGCGGCACGACGCCCAGTTCCGGGCTCGTCCAGCGTGCCAGCGCCTCGACGCCGACGACGCGATCATCCACGGCGTCGAACTGCGGCTGGTAATACAGCGAGAGTTCGTCGCGCTCGATCGCGCGGCGCAGGCCGTTCTCGAGAGTCAGTCGTTCGAACGCCCGCACGTTCATTACCTCGAGAAAGCGGCGTACTGTATTGCGCCCGGCGTTCTTTGCGGCATACATGGCCGTATCCGCATGCTTGAGCAAGGTGTCGACATCGGTGCCGTCCTCCGGGAACAGCGCGATGCCGATACTCATCGACGGCTGCAACAGATGGCCTTCGATCTCGATCGGGGTGCCCATGCTCGCGAGCATCTTGCGGGCCACGGTGTCGGCATCATGATGATCGCTAAGACGCGGCAACAGCACGACGAACTCGTCGCCACCGATGCGTGCGAGGAAGTCTTCCTCGCGGATGCAGCCGGCAAGGCGCGACGCGACCGTCTGCAGCAGCGCGTCGCCCGAGCGGTGGCCGAGTGAGTCATTGACCGTCTTGAAGTGATCCAGATCGATGAACAACACGGCCAGTGCGTCGTCGTGGCGGCGCGCACCCTGCAGTGCAGCACGTGCCCGGATGCCCCACAGCATGCGGTTGGGCAGGCCCGTAAGGGCGTCATAGTGGGCCAGTTGCTGGATGTCGGCTTCGGCCTGACGCGCCACGGTGACGTCCTGCGCGGTGCCGACAATGCGCTCGTCCGGGCCGCCGAGATTCTCGCATTCAACCACGAACTGCAGCGTCATCGAAGGGGCGCATGTGGGTTTGCAGTCCAGCGTGACGCCATGGCCGCCGTTGCGCGTTGTGCTCACTGCGCGGTCCAGACGCGGTCGATCGGCCACGTCCAGGGCGTCGAGCAGGTCGGCATAGACGAGTTCGCGCGCCTGCGGCAGAGCCAGCAGTTCGCGCAGTCCGTCCGAACACTGCAGCGAGGCGGTGGATGTGTCGAACTCGAAACTGCCCATGCGAGCGATCTGCTGGGCGCGAGCCAGCGTCGCCCGCTGCGCGCGCAAGCCCTCGCTGGCGGTGGCCAGCTCGCGCGTGCGCTGCACCACGAGTCGTTCCACGCGTCGGGCGTGCCCGCTGGTCATGAGCAGAAAGGCGGCCAGCAGCCCGGCTGCGATCACACCGGTGACGATGGCTGCCCAGGCGGTCAGGGTGCGCAGTTGTTCGGCATAGGCCGGCGTCGCGACCAGACGAACTTCCCACGGGCGCTCCGCGAACGGCATTGCGATGCGTCGTGCGAGCGTTCGCTCGGACCACGCGTCCTGCTCGCAGCCGTCGGGCCCGGACAGGCGGCGGTTGCCCGGCGCGGCTGCAGTATCGATCAGGCACAACTGCATGCGTCGATTGGGCAGTTCGGCCAGCGCGGCGCCGAGCGCGTCATCCATGCGAAACGCGCTCGAGACGATGCCGCGGAACTCGTGGGCGTCGGCGTCGAGCACGGTGCGGCCGAAGACCGCCTGATAGATGACGACACCGCGCTGCTCGGCGCGCTCCTGCGTGAGAACGAAGCCTTCGGTCGCGACCGGTACGGCGCGTGAGCGCGTCTCTGCAATCGCTTGTGCGGGCTGATCGATCACGAGTGGATCCAGGCCGAGCACCGGCAGATTGTCGTCGAGCGGCTCCACGTAGAGGATGGGCAGGTACTGGGCGCGTGTTTGCGCCGGTCGGGTGCGTCCCGGTGCGTTGTCGTCGCGGTCGAGAATGCGAAAGGCGGACAGATCGGTGCGCCAGACGCGATCTTCGAACGCCGCGCGCTCTTCGTCCGTGACCAGCGGGTTCCAACTGAAATTCTGCGTGCCCGGATGGCGGGCCAGCAGTGGCATGACGAAGCTGCGGAAGTTCTCGCGCGTGATGCGGGATTGCAGTGCGGCGAAGCGCTCGATTGCGACCAGGGAGTCGATCTGGTTGATCAGGCGCTTTTCGACGAGTGTCGCCAAGTGTTCGCTCTCGCGTTCGAACTGCGTTTCGATGCGCAGATTCTCGGCGCGCTGCAGGCGGTCGAAGGCCAGGGCCGTGAGCAGGCCGACGATCAGCAGCGGCACCGTGATCGCGGCGCGACGCGGACGCCACAGCTCGGCCGGTTGCGCGAGAAACACGAACATCAGCGGCAGCGCGATCAGCGCGCCCAGCGTGTCGCCCAGCCACCAGGTTCCCCAACTGAAGGCCAGTTCGCCTGCCGGCACCATGCCCAGAGCCGCGAGCAGCGGTGTTGAGAGGCTGGCGTTAACGAGGCTGCTGACCGGCGCAACGACGAAAAGCAGCCGCGCGATGCTGCGTGGCGTGTCCAGTGGATCCGGGAAATGCAGCAGGCGCCGCGCGAGCCAGGCCCCGAACAGGGCCTGCAAGGTCGCGCCCGACGCGCTGACGAGCACTGCGAAGCCAGGTTCGCCGCCAGCGTAGCTGGTTGCCACGGCGTTGGTGATGGCCGCGCCGACAAGGATCGCCGGCCACATCCGCCACCCGTATAGGATCAGCGCTCCCAGTGCGATGCCGGCCGGTGGATAGACCGGTGCGACATAGCCGCTCGGCACCAGAATCTGCAGTGAGATCCAGCCGGTCAGGGCGTAGGCGGTCGTGATCGCGAACAGGGTGCGGATTCGAGCGTGCATCGGCCGATTATAGGCAGGGCGCGCGCTTGCGGGCGCTCCGGTGTTGCGTGCGTGGGTTCGAGAAGCGACGAACTGGCCCGTACTTGCGTGTGATGCGATAATGTCCGCTTTTGTCCCACCAGCCGGCACACGCCGGCCCTCCCCGGAAGGAAGCGATGTTCGAGCTAGTCCGCAAAAACAAGCGCATCGCGCAGGTGGTCCTCGCGATCATCATCGTGCCGTTCGCGTTCTTCGGCATGGATGCGTTTTTCAGCGAAGACCAGGGCGGCGCCGAAGTCGCGCGCGTCGGCGATTACACCATCACGACGCAGGAGTTCGAGCAGGCCATGCGCGAGCGTCAGGAGCGCATCCGGCGCGAAAGTGGGGGGCAGGTCGATTCCGCCCTGTTTCGCAGCCGCGAGTTTCGTCGAGCGGTCGTCGAGAGCATGATCAACGACCGTACGATCGCGATGTTCGCGATCGACAGCGGGCTGGCCATCACTGCCGAGCAGTTGCAGGACACGATCGCGCGCGAGGAAGCCTTCCAGGAGAACGGGGGCTTTTCGCGCAGCCGTTACGAGCAGTTGCTGCAGGCCCAGGGCATGACGCCGACCATGTTCGAGCGCTCGTTGGCTCAGGACCTGCGCACGCAGCAGATCGTCCAGTCCTTCGGACAGTCGGCCTTTGCGGGTGAGGCCACGGTGCAGCGGCTGGTCGACATCCAGCTCGAAGAGCGTGTGTTCAGCACGCTGCGTTTCGCGCCCGAGGATTTCGAATCCGGCATCGAGATCGCCGACGAAGCCGTGCAGCGGCATTACGACGACAACAAGGATCGCTACAAGCAGCCGCCACGGCTGCGTGCCGAGTACCTCGTATTCGACGAGGAGGCAATGCTCTCAGACGTGAGCGTGGACGAGGACAAGGTACGCGCCTACTACGAGGCCAACCAGGACCAGTACGGCCGGCCCGAGGAGCGGCGCGCACGCCACATTCTCGTGCGCGTGCCGAGCGACGCCGGCGAGGCGACGCGAGCGGCTGCGCGTGAGAAGGCCGAGGCCTTGCTCGCCGAAGTGCGTGCCGCGCCGGAGCGTTTCGCCGAGATTGCGAGTGAGTCGTCCGAAGACCCCGGTTCGGCGCGCGATGGTGGTGATCTTGGCTTCTTCGCCCCCGGCGCGATGGTCGAGGCCTTCGACGAAGCGGTGTTTGGTCGCGAGCCGGGCGAGATCGGCGACGTCGTCGAGACCGGCTTTGGCTATCACGTGATCGAGGTCACCGAGATCAAGCCGTCCTCGGTAAGCCCCTTCGACGAAGTGCGTGCGCAGATCGAGGACGAACTGCGCCGACAGGAAGCTTCGCGCCGTTTCCCGGTGCTCGCCGAGCAG
>JACESY010000101.1 GCA_013911595.1 Azoarcus sp. | reverse complement strand
GTCCGAGAATGCCAGCGGTTCGCGCGCGTCGTCGGCATCCCACGGCACGATCGCGACGCGCTCGACGGAGATCGCCGAACGCACGGCGACGGGCAGTGCGATTTCCGGGCGCGACGGAGCACCGGCAGGCGCGTCTGCAACCGGACGCGTGGCAACGACGACACTGGAGGCCGACAGCACATCGATATCGAGTCTGCCGTCCAGCAGGGACATCGGCCGCCACTCGAGCGCAAGCGTGTCGAGTTCGACGCGCAGGTCGGGCATTTCGACCTTGAGGCGTTCGACCGCGAGCGGGCCGATCAGCCGCCCGCGCAGGCCATCGGCTTCGATCGTGATGCCGGTGGTACGCCGGGCCAGTTCAAGGGCGGCGCGCGCACCCGACTCGGTAGCGAGCAACCACCCGGCCAGCAGCAGCGGAACGAGAACGATCGCGGCGAGCGCCGCAGCGATGATGCGCAGCCGTCCGCCAGAGCGTTTTGGGATTTCGCCTTGCGTCATTCACCCCGGCCGAACAGCGCGCGCAGCGCCGCACCGGGATCGTCGGCGCGCATGAAGACTTCGCCGACAAGAAAGGCGTGCACATCGTTATCGCGCATGCGCGCAACATCGTCCGGGCCGAGAATGCCGGATTCCGTCACGACGATGCGGTCAGGCGGGATGCGATCGAGCAAATCGAGGGTGGTTTGCAAACTCACTTCGAAGGTGCGCAGATTGCGGTTGTTGATTCCAATGAGTGGCGTAGACAACTGCAGGGCGCGGTCGAGTTCCCGGTCGTCGTGCACCTCGACCAGCACACCCATGCCCAGACTCTGCGCGATCGCTTCGAAATCCATCATCTCGGCCATGTCGAGCGCTGCAGCGATGAGCAGGATCGCGTCAGCGCCCATCGCGCGCGCCTCGAAGATCTGCCAGGCATCAACGATGAAATCCTTGCGCAGCACCGGCAGCGCGCACGCCTCACGCGCCTCGCGCAGGTACTCGGGCGCGCCCTGGAAGAAGTCACGATCGGTCAGCACAGACAGACAGGCAGCACCACCGGCGGCGTAGCTCGCGGCGATCTCGCCGGGCCGGAAATCCTCGCGGATCACGCCCTTGGACGGACTGGCCTTCTTGATCTCGGCGATCACCGCCGCCTCGCCCGCGTCAATCTTCGCACGCATCGAACCCACGAAGGAACGCGGCGGAGCCGCCTCTTCGGCGCGCCGGTGCATGCGCTCGATCGGCATGCGGCGCTGACCGTCGGCGACCTCGTCGCGCTTTACCGCGAGGATGCGTTCCAGGATGTCGCTCATTGCTCCACCTTCGTGCAGGACTGCGTGAAGCGCACGAAATCATCGAGCTTCGCGCGCGCTGCGCCATTGGCGATGACTTCGCGCGCGCGCGCCACACCGGCACCGATGTCGTCGACGAGGTTGGCCGTATACAGCGCCACGCCGGCGTTGAACACGACGATCTCGCGCGCCGGACCATCGCGGTTTTCCAGCGCGCCAAGCAGCATCGCACGCGAGGCCTCGGCATCATCCACCCGGATGTTGCGCGTGCCCGCCATCGCCAGACCAAAATCCTCGGGGTGAATCTCGTACTCGGTGACCTCGCCGTCCTTGAGCTCGCCGACCTTGGTAGCCGAGCCCAGGCTGACCTCGTCCATGCCGTCCAGACCGTGCACGACCAGCACGTGGTTGGCGCCCAGGCGTTGCATCACGCGCACCTGGATCCCGACCAGATCGGAGTGAAATACGCCCATCAGCGTGTTCGGTGCGCTTGCCGGGTTGGTCAACGGCCCGAGAATGTTGAAGATCGTGCGCACCCCCATCTCGCGTCGCACCGGGGCGACGTTCTTCATTGCACTGTGATGGTTGGGCGCGAACATAAAGCCCACACCCGTGGCCTCTACGCACTCGGCGACCTGTTCCGGACTAAGTGCGAGATTGGCGCCCAACGCCTCGAGCACGTCGGCCGCGCCGGACTTGGACGATACGCTGCGCCCGCCGTGCTTGGCCACGCGCGAGCCAGCCGCAGCCGCGACGAAGATCGTCGCGGTCGAGATGTTGAAGGTCTGCGAGCCGTCACCACCCGTGCCCACAACGTCGAGGAAGTGCTCATGCGGCGGTGCGACGACGACCTTGGTGGCCATCTCGCGCATCACCGTGGCCGCGGCGGTGATCTCGCCAATGGTCTCCTTCTTGACGCGCAGACCGGTGAGAATGGCGGAGGTCATCACCGGCGAGACCTCGCCGGCCATGATCTGGCGCATCAGCGAGAGCATCTCGTCGAAGAAGATCTCGCGGTGGTCGATGGTGCGTTGCAGGGCTTGCTGCGCGGTGATGGTCATGATTTCAGTCCTTCTAGGAATCAGGCCGGGACGGTCTCGTCCAGAAAGTTCTTGAGCAGCGCGTGGCCGTGTTCGGTCAGGATGGACTCGGGGTGAAACTGCACGCCCTCGATCGCCAGGCTGGTGTGACGCACGCCCATGATCTCGCCATCGTCGGTCCATGCCGTGACCTCGAGGCAGTCGGGCAGCGACGCGCGCTCGATTGCCAGCGAATGGTAGCGCGTACACACCAGCGGGTCCGGCAGGCCGTGGAACACGCCACGTCCGTCGTGATGCACCGGCGAGGTCTTGCCGTGCATCAGGCGCCGCGCATGCACGATGCGCCCGCCGAAGGCCGCGCCGATGCTCTGGTGACCCAGGCACACGCCGAGAATCGGGATGCGGCCGGCGAACTCGCGGATCGCAGCGACCGAGATGCCGGCCTCCGCCGGCGAGCACGGCCCCGGCGAGATCACGAGTTGCGCGGGCGCGAGTTCGGCGATGCCCGCCAGGTCGATCTCGTCGTTGCGGAACACGCGCACCTCGGCACCCAGCTCACCGAAGTACTGCACGAGGTTGTAGGTGAAGCTGTCGTAATTGTCGATCATCAGCAACATGGCTGCTCTCCGTCAGCCCCGCACGCCGAAGGCTTCGCGCACTTCGGAGGGCGTGGCGATCGTGAATCCCAGCGTTCGCAACACGGTGGCCAGACGGCCCACCTGCTCGGCATTGTCGGCGAGCGGCTCGCCATGGGCGTTCACGACATTGTTTTCGAAGCCGACGCGGCAATGCCCGCCGGCCAGGGCGGCCTGCACACTGCAAGCCAGTTCGGGGGGCCCGAAGGCACACAGCCCCCAGCGCCATCGCGCAGGAATTTCGGGCAGATAGCCGAGGATGTCGGCCGGCCGGCTGACGCTGCCGGCGTAACGGCCCAGGACCAGCAGCAAAAAGGGGCGCTCCTGCGGCAACCAGCCGCGCGCATGCCAGTCGCGCAGCGTGGCCAGTTCGTCGTGGTTGTAGACGATGTATTGCGGCACGGTGCCGGCATCATGCATTTCGGCGAGGAAGTCGCGCGCCGCGTCCCGTTCCGCGTCACCACCTTCGCCCAGCAACTCGGTGAGGTTGAGCGACATCATCTCCGGTGCCAGTTCGCGACCGACGCGCATCATGTCGGCAGGGGCAAACACGCCGACGCGCTCGGTGGTGGGCTGAATCACCAGGTCACAGGCCTCGCGCACCGCCGCGACGGCTTCCCGGTAGCGGCCCGGATCGAGGCTGTGGTGCGCATCATTGTCGCGCACGTGCAGATGCAACATGGCCGCGCCCGCCGCGCGACAACGCACGGCCTCGGCAGCGATTTCGGCCGGCGTGAGCGGAATCGCAAGGTGCTCGGCCTTGCCGCGTCGCGCGCCGTTGGGCGCAACCATGATGGACACCCGCTGCTCGAACACTTCGCTCATGGCGCCACCCTGGGCGCGACACGCGCTACGGTCTGGTCGATCGACTTGACCAGCAGATCGACCAGCCGGCCAAGTTGCGCGCGGGTGATCACGAACGGCGGCGCGATCAACGCATGATCTCCGCGCCGCCCGTCGATCGTGCCACCCATCGGGTAGATCACCAGCCCGTTGGCAAAGGCCGTCTCGCGCAGCACGCGGTGAAAGGCCAACTCCGGCTCGAACGGCGTCTTGCTCTCGCGCTCGGCGACGAACTCGATGCCGATGAACAGGCCGCGCCCGCGAATGTCACCTACGTTCGGATGACTGCCCAGTACGGCGCGCAGGCGCGTGAGCAATTCGTCTCCAAGCTTGCGACTTTTCTCGACCAGGCGATGCGCCTCCATATATTCGATGACCGCCACCCCGGCGGCGGTGGCCAGCGGATGGCCCATGTAGGTGTGGCCGTGCTGGAAGATGTGGCGGCGGCTGCTGAAGGTGTCGACGATGCGGTCATGCACCAAGGTCGCACCCACCGGCACGAACCCGGCCGCCAGCCCCTTGGCCAGGCACAGCATGTCGGGCACGACGCCGAACTGGCGGATCGCATACCACGAGCCGCAGCGGCCCAGGCCTGTCATGACCTCGTCGGCGATGAACAACACGTCGTACTTGTCGCAGATCTCGCGGATGCGGCGGAAGTAGTCCGGGTGCGGCACCAGTGCCCCGGCCGTGGCGCCGACCACCGGCTCGGCGATGAAGGCCGCGACCTTCTCCGGGCCGGCCTCGAGAATCGCGCGTTCCAGATCCTCGGCGCACTCGATCCCACAGGATTCAGGCCGCTTGTCGTAGGGGCAGCGGTAGCAGAAGCACGGTGCGACGCGCGGCGCCTTGAACAGCATCGGCTCGTAGATCGCCCGCCTCCAGCGGTTGCCGCCGGCCGCCAGCGCACCCAGCGTATTGCCGTGATAGCTCTGGTCGCGGCCGATCACCATCCACTTGTCGGGGCGTCCCATCTGCACCCAGTAGGCACGCGCGAGCTTCATTGCCGACTCGACCGCCTCCGAGCCGCCGGAGACAAAATAGGCGTGATTGAGTCCGCCGGGCGCGCGTTCGGTGAGCAGCTTCGCGAGCTTTTCCTGCGCGGCGTTGGTGAACTGGCTCGTATGGGCGAACTCGACGTGATCGAGCTGCTCCTTGATCGCCGCCACCACCTCGGGCACCGAATGGCCCAGCGCCGAAACCACGGCGCCGCCGCAGGCGTCGAGATAGCGCTTGCCGTACTCGTCGTACAGATACGCCCCGTCGCCGCGCGCGACGGTCGGGTAATAGCTGAACGGATTGCGGTAGAAGACGTGCGTGTCGTCGTTGACGTCCGCCTCGGGCGACACGCCCCTGCGCTTCCTGCGCTGTGCCGGTTCGACCATGATCAGTCCGTCCGCGTATCGAGTCCCGCCTCGGCCATCTCGGCCGCCCTGAGCATGGCGCGTGCCTTGCTCTGTGTTTCCTGCCATTCGGCGTCGGGATCGGAGTCGGCGACGATACCGGCACCCGCCTGTACATGGATCTGCCCGTCCTTGACCACGGCGGTGCGAATCGCGATGGCCAGATCCATCTCGCCGTGAAAGCCCAGATAGCCGACCGCGCCGGAATAGATGCCGCGCTTGACCGGCTCCATCTCGTCGATGATCTCCATCGCACGCACCTTGGGCGCGCCCGACACCGTGCCGGCCGGGAAAGTCGCGCGCAGCACCGCCAGTGCGTCCAGCCCCTCGCGCAGCCGTCCCTCGACGTTGGAGACGATGTGCATCACGTGCGAATAGCGCTCGACGGTGAAGCGCTCGGTGACCTTGACCGTGCCGACCTCGGCAACGCGCCCGGCGTCGTTGCGCCCCAGGTCGAGCAACTGCAGGTGCTCGGCGCATTCCTTCTCGTCCGAGAGCAGTTCGCGTTCGAGCGCCAGATCCTGCTCGGCGGTAGCGCCACGCCGACGCGTGCCGGCGATCGGACGAACCGTGACGCGCCGGTCACCGGTCTCGTCGTCCAGACGTACGAGGATCTCGGGCGAGGCGCCGACCACATGGAAGTCGCCGAGGTCGAAATAGAACATGTAGGGCGACGGGTTGAGCGAGCGGATCGCACGATACAAGGCCAGCGGACTGGCCGCGAAGGGCTTGCTCATACGTTGCGAGAGCACGACCTGCATGATGTCGCCGTCGACGATGTAGCGCTTGGCGCGCAGCACCGCACTCTTGAAGGCTTCCTCGCCGAAGCTCGATACGGCCGACGCGGGTTCGCTGCGCGTCTCTGCGGGAATCGCGACCGGCTCGCGCAGGCGCGCCACCAACTCACCCAGGCGTGTCCGCGCGGCGTCGTATGCCCCCGGGCGCGCGGGATCGGCATAGACGACGAGCGTGAGCTTGCCCGACAAGTTGTCGACGATGGCGATTTCCTCGGACAGCAGCAACACGATATCGGGCGTGCCCAGCGGATCGGGCTTGTTGGCGCGCGCCAGGCGCGGCTCGATGTAGCGCACGGTCTCGTAGCCGAAGCAGCCGACCAGGCCACCGGCGAAACGTGGCAAGCCGTCGCGCGGCGGCACGTGGATCGCGTCCATGAAGCGCCCGACGAAGGCCAGCGGATCGTCCTCATCGACGCTTTCGACGACTTCGCCATCGCGAATCAGGCGCGCTTCATGGCCGCGCACCTCGATGCGCGTGGCCGCGGCGAGACCGATGATGGAATAGCGACCAAAGCGCTCGCCACCCTGAACGGATTCGAGCAGATAGGTATGCGGCGCGTTGGCGAGCTTCAGGTAGATCGACAGCGGCGTGTCGAGGTCGGCAAAGGTCTCGAGCGTCACCGGGATGCGGTTGTAGCCCTCGGCGGCGAGACGGTTGAATTCCTGCTCAGACATGGTGACTCCACGAACATGGTGCTCATACGGGGGTGCGCGGGCATCGCGCGCAGCGCTTGTCAGAGGCCAGACGGCCAGCACCAGCCCCGCCAGCGGCCGACGGCCGTCGCGCGGTTGCCAGATTCCCCGTTTTGCACCCGTTTGTCGTGAGTCACGATGATGATGTTCGGAAGGATTGATCAGTACTTGGCGCGACGCCTTCGGCCAGCAGGGGCAAGGCTTCGCGGGTATCCGATAGTAGCCCATCGCATTCGATGGTGTCCACCGGCATGCCCTCGCTATAGCCATAGGTAACGAGCAGTACCGGCACGCCGGCAGCGCGCGCAGCCAGCGCGTCGTTGGCCGAGTCGCCGATCATCAGCGCGCGCCCTGTTCCAAGACGCTCGCAGGCGTGATGCAGCATGGCCGGGTCAGGCTTTTTCACCGGCAGGGTGTCGCCGCTGACCACGAGATCGAAGTACGACGCCAGGCCGGTGCGATCGAGCAGTGGCAGCGTGAACACTTCCGGCTTGTTGGTCACGCAGGCCAGCTTCAAGCCGCGCGCGCGCATTGTCTGCAGCGTCTCGAGCACGCCGGGATAGACCCGGCTGTACTCGCCGTTGACCACCGCGTAGTGGCGACGGAACACGCCGATCGCCGCGTCGATTTCGTCGCGCGAGGCGCTCGCACCTTCGGTCAGGCAGCGTTCGACCAGCGTCGGCACGCCGCGCCCTACAAATCGGCGGATCTCGTCGATGTCGCGTGGCGACCGCCCCACTTCGACGAGCATGCGCCGCGCCGACTCGTGAATGTCCGGGAGCGAATCGACCAGCGTGCCGTCCAGATCGAAGAGCACGGCCTCGACCGCGAAGCGCGCCGCGCTCACGCTGCGGCCCCGGCGAGTTCCTCGCGCATCGCGGTGATCACGCTATCGTAGCGGTGCGCGTCGGTGGGCGACGCCGCACCGAACACCGCCGAGCCAGCGACGAAGGTATCGGCGCCAGCGCGCGCGATGTCGCCGATGTTGTCGATCTTCACGCCGCCGTCGACCTCGAGCAGGATGTGGCGGCCCGTCTCGCGCTCGTAGGCGTCGAGCCGCGCGCGCGTCTCGCGCAGTTTGGCAAGCGTGCCGGGGATGAACTTCTGACCGCCAAAACCGGGATTGACGCTCATCAGCAGCACGACGTCGATGCGGTCGAGCACATGGTCGAGATGATGTAGCGGCGTGGCCGGGTTGAACACCAGGCCGGCCTGGCAGCCGTGCTCGCGGATCAGCGAGAGTGTGCGGTCGACGTGGTCGGACGCTTCGGGGTGGAAGGTGATGACGTTGGCGCCGGCCTTGGCGAAATCCGGAATGATGCGATCGACCGGCTTGACCATCAGGTGTACGTCGATGGGCGCGCTGGTGTGCGGTCGGATCGCCTCGCACACCAGCGGGCCAACCGTGAGATTCGGCACGTAATGGTTATCCATCACGTCGAAATGAATCCAGTCGGCGCCGGAAGCGACGACGTCGCGGACTTCCTCGCCGAGGCGCGCGAAGTCGGCGGACAGGATACTGGGGGCGATGCGGAACATCGGCGGCTCCTCGTTTCGGAAGCCGCGATTCTACCGCAGCACCCCGATGCGCTCAGAACTCGAGCACGTCCCCGCGACATAGCCGCCGCGCGGCGAGCCGCGCAGCGTGTCCGCGAATCTGCGCGAGGATGCGCTCGCCCGCGCCCGGCTTGAGATGGCACACATGTACCTGTGGCGACGCATCGATTGCGTCGAGCACGCCGGTCAGCGTTTTCGGACACAGGTGGCTGGAAGCCTCGGCAAGCGCGCGCTGCTCATCGGCGAAGGCCGTCTCGATGACCAGATGGCGCAGATCCTCGACGGCGTTGAGCGCATCGACGAAACCCGGCTCGAAGGCCGTGTCGCCACTGAACACGAGCTTCCCTGCACCGCTGTCCAGGCACCACGCCAGCGCCGGCACGCTGTGGTAAGCCGGCAGCGCCGTGACACGTCGTCCAGCGCCAATGTCGACGACTTCGCCGACGGCAACCGGACACAGACTCAATGCCGGTGCGTCGGGGCTTGGGATGCGCGTGAAGTCGGGCCACATCGTGCCGTTGAAGACGTGGTCGGTGAGCGCCGCAATGGTGCCTTGCGCAGCGTACACGCGGACCGGAGAATCGCGCCCGCAGGCGACCGAATCGGCCAGCAGAGGCAGCATCGCGACGTGATCGAGGTGAGCATGGGTCACGAACACGTGATTGATGCGCCGCAGCTCGTTCAGGCTCAGGTCGCCCACCCCCGTGCCGCAATCGATCAGCGTGTCGTCGTCGACGAGGAAGGACGTCGTGCGCCCGTCGTCGCCGCCGATGCCACCACTGCAACCGAGCACCGCGAATCGCATGCCGACCGCCTCCACAATGCGCACGCTCAGGCGTGCCGTTGAAACTCCATGCGCACGCCGGCCAGTTCGATCGTCGCGCGCTTGCCCAGCGCATGGGCTTCGTCGACGACGGCCCCATCAACCCGTGGGCGCGCACCATCGATCGGCAGTAGCACGTAGCCATCCCGACGGCGGACGATCGCTGCAACCTCGCCGCCGGGGCTGCCCAGCGTCGTACGCGCCTTGAGCAACCGTAGCTCGCGCCCGGCGTGCGGTCCGTCGAGCACACGTACGCACGCCACCCCACTCGCCGGCGACTCGCGCTCGATCGCGCTACGCGCGGACGCCGCCGGTGTCGGTGCTTCCTCCTTGACGCGACGGCGACCCAGCTCGATCGCCGACTGCGCCTCTGCCGGCGCGATGAAGCGCAGGCGGTACTTGCCCAGTTCGACGATATCGCCGTCGGCCAGCACACGTCGCGTCACCGGTCGGCCGTTGACACTAGTTCCGTTGGTGGAATCCAGATCCTCGAGAAAGGCGTCTCCGAGAATGGTCGTGATGCGTGCGTGCTCGCCACTGATCGCGAAATCTTCGATGCGTACGTCGTTATGCGCCTTGCGCCCGATCGTCAGATGCTCGCGGTCGAGCACGATCTCGCGCAGGACCAGACCGTCCATGCTCAGGATCAGCCGCGGGTGCGGGGTGCGAGGAGGGGAAACGACAGACGACATGCGCAGATTCTAGACCCGCTTTGCGCCCCTGCCGTGCAAGCGTTTGCGGCAGTGCGCAAAAGTGCGCAAAAAAAACGCCGGTCGAAACCGGCGTTCTCCTGCGTAAGCGGCAAGGCCGCTCAGATCAGCGACTTGAGCAGCTTGGCCATCACGGACGGGTCGCGCGTGATCTTGAAGCCCGACTCTTCCATGATCGCGAGCTTGGCGTCCGCCGTATCCTCGCCGCCCGAGATCAGCGCACCGGCGTGGCCCATGCGCTTGCCCGCAGGCGCGGTCACGCCGGCGATGAAGCCCACGACCGGCTTGCTCATGTTCTCCTTGCACCAGCGCGCGGCCGTCGCCTCGTCCGGCCCGCCGATCTCGCCGATCATGATGATCGCGTCGGTGTCCGGATCATCGTTGAACATCTGCATGACGTCGATGTGCTTGAGACCATTGATCGGGTCACCACCGATGTTGACC
>JACESY010000100.1 GCA_013911595.1 Azoarcus sp. | reverse complement strand
TGGCGACGCCGTACAGGCGCTGGATCACGCCGAACAGGCCATCGAGCACGCGCGGCTCGGGGAAGTACTGCTTGACCTCGTGTTCGGAGAAGGCATAACGCGCCTGGCGCAGCTTCTCGGACGCGTAGCCCACGTCCCACGGCTGCAGGTTGGCGATTCCGAGTTCCTGTGCGGCGAATTCGCGCAGCTCACGCAGATCGCGCTCGGCGTGCGGCTTGGCCTTGGCGGCCAGGTCGTGCAGAAAGTCGAGCGCCTGTTGCGGCGACTCGGCCATCTTGGGCACCAGCGACACCTCGGCATGGTTGGCGTAGCCGAGCATTTTCGCTTCCTCGGCGCGCAGCGCGAGGATACGGCCGATCAGCGGGCCGTTGTCGAGCGCCGCGTCGCCGAACTCGGAGGCGCGGGTGACATAGGCGCGGTACATGCGTGCGCGCAGATCGCGGTTGTCGGCGTACTGCATTACCGGCATCCAGGACGGGAAGTGCAGCGTGAACTTCCAGCGCTCGGGGCGATCGGCCTTCTCGGCGGCGGCGCGCGCGGCGGCCACTTCGTCGGCGGGAATGCCGGCCAGCTCCGCCTCGTCGTCGATCCACTCGACATGGGCGTTGGTGGCGTCGAGCAGGTTTTCCTGGAACTTGGCCGAGAGCGCGGACAGTTCTTCCTGGATCTGCTTGAAGCGCGGCTTGTCGGCGTCGGGCAGTTCGGCGCCGGCCAGACGGAAATCGCGCACCTCGTTGTCGAGGATGCGCTGGCGTACCGGGGAGAGCGTGGCGTATTCGGTGCCTTCACGGATCGCCTTGTACTTCTCGTAGAGCGCGAGGTTCTGTCCCAGTTCGGCGTCGAAGCTCGACACCTCGGGCAGCATCGCGTTGTAGGCCTCGCGCCATTCGGGCACGTCGAACACCCCGTGCAGGTGGCCGACCACACCCCAGGCGCGCCCCAGCCGTTCTCCGGCCTCGGTCAGCGGCGCGACGAAGCCGTCCCAGGTCGGCTGGGCTGGGTCGGCGACCTTGGCATCGATCAGGCGGCGGTTCTCGTCGATGAGCTCGCGGATTGCCGGCGTGACGTGCTCGGGGCGGATTGCGTCGAAGCGGGGAAGGGCGGAGAAGTCGAGCAGCGGGTTGGTCATGGGTGTCTTTGGCGTACGAATGAACTGGAAATTTTCGACCGCCGATCGGGGTGGCAGTTCGCTGGCCCATTCTAACCGGCGGGAGCAGCCTCGGGGAGCGGCCCGGCATGAATGCCGGGCGTGGGGCGAAACGCAGATTACGGGGTGCGATTTCGTCTGCCGCGCGATCAATGGTCGGGGCGCCTGACGTGGGCGCAGGCTGGATTTGTGTAATCGCAACAGTGCACTACGCCTGTCGGATGTTCGGGATCGAAAGTGGGGGTGGTTTGCGGTTGCATCAGGTTACATTCGGATACCTTTCAGCCAGATCGACGTCAGGAGGCCGTATGAGCGCTCACGTCAGGAGCCCGTTGCTGTTTGAATCCCGCAAGCACGTTAGGCGACTGTTTGCCGGGGTTTTTGTCTGCGGGGCCGGTGTGGCTCATGCGAGCTGTCCTGCGCCGGATTCCGGGGTCATTACGGTCAGCGGGAGTGCAACGACGACCTGTGTGCTCGACGGTTCGACTGCAGTCGGGCTGATGGTGCAGGGCTCGGGAAGCATCGAAACGTCCGACATCGGCGACCCTACCGTGGATGTGGCGGGGTCAAGCTACATCGAAAACTCGGGAAACATCATCCATAGCAGAGAGTTGGGCGGCAACGCGATTCTGGTGCGGCCCGGAGTGGCGATGAGTCACCTGACGAATCAGGCTGGAGGGCTGATCGAGGGGGCGCCTGCGTCGGGGGGTAGCTCCGGGATTGGCATTTTCGTGGATACCAACTTCGACGATGGCGACGCGAGCATCGAACAGTTGTTGAACGAGGCGGGCGCGAGCATTCTCGGCACCTCAAGGGGAATCGAAAACAACGGAATCATCGATGAACTCATCAACGATGGCTTGATCCAGGGTGGCGACGCCGGCATTGGCAGCAGCGCTCCTGGAGAAATCGTAACACTGCGCAATCGGGGAAGCATCGAAGGGGATGTAGGGATCTATCTGATGATCGATGTCGATGATTTGATCAACCACGGATTGATCGAGGGTAGTGGGGTTGCCGATATCCTTGGCGATGGTTACATCGATTACCTCGAAAACGCTCAGGCGGGTTTGCGGCTGCAGGCCGAGCTGCCGGGTAGTTATGCGGTGTTGATCGACGGTGAGAGCGCGGGCGGCCTGGTCTATCTGGGAATGGAGTCTGAAGGACCTGGTCCCGAAGACGGTGACTTGGCCAACTGCCTGGAGTTCGGCATTGCTCCGGACTCGAACGTCACGCAGACGAGCTATCCGAATGTGCTGAGCGGCGTCGATCCCTGCAGCACCACGGGCATGTTCCAGAATCGGAGCTGGACCTTGCAGCCGACCTTGCTGCTGCCGGTGGGCTCGGGAGGGGAGATCGTCACCCAGGACAGTCACACCAGTTGGGACCTGAGCTTCGGCGATTTCATCGGTGGGCCGACGCCGATTCCAAGCCTGTCGCATCTTGCGATGGCGGTGCTGGCGGCCCTGATGGCTCTGGTCGGTTTGCGCAATCGGCGCTGGGGTTCTTTCTGAGCCTGCGCGGATCAGGGTGGATCGCTGTCGTGCGATCCGTTTCGATCACCAATCCATCGAGTGGCGAGGGGCGCCGGGTGTCTCCCGTGCGCCCTCTCACCTGAGCGATTCGACGCCCCGGTTGGGCGTGGCTACTCGACCAGATCGCGGTAGGCGTGCCAGCTTGCGTGGCCGAGCAGCGGCAGCACCACGACCATGCCGATCATCAGCGTGGCGAATCCGGCCAGCACCAGACCGACGATGATCGCCGCCCACAGGAGCATTGCCCGCTGGTTGGCGGCCACTGCGCGCATGCTCGTCATCGTCGCGGTGACGATGTCGCTGTCGCGATCCATCAGCATCGGGACGGCCACCACCGAGAGCGAGAACACCAGGGCCGCGACGGCGCCGCCGATCAGGACATAGATCGCGACGAAGTCCAGATAGGCGGTCGACAGCAGCACTTCGCTGGCGAAGCCGCCGACGCCGGACACACTGCCGTCATAGAACAGCGCGAAGAGGATTGCCGACAGTCGCTCCCAGGCGATCAGTGCGAAGGCGAGAAAGGCGCCGAAGAAGGCGAGCTGGTCGGCGTGGCCGCGCAGGCCCCGCAGCGACTCGAAAAAGCCGGTCGACTCGCCCGCGTCGTGACGCCGCGAGATCTCGTACACTCCGGCTGCGGCCAACGGACCGACCAGGAAGAAGCCGGAGATCGCCGCCGTGAACAGATAGGGCCGGTCGGTCGTTGCGAACAGCAGCAGGGCGCCGGCGAGCGCGAACAGGACGCCGTAGGTGAGGCTGGCGGCGAGGTTGTCTCGCATGTCCTGCCAGCCTCGCTGCAGCCACACCTTCGCGCGCGTGGATTCGACGCGACGGATCTGCGGCAGACGGAAATGATCGTCGAGCGCGTGAAACGGCTTGTCCATGGCAATTCCTCCGTACCTGTGATGGAAACGAGGACATCCTCGCTTTCAGCATAGAACGTGCGATGGCACTTGGCAGGGGTCGGAAAACGCGGAGTTCAGGCCGGGCGCCACACGTTGCGGCAACGCGTCTCGCGCAGGAGCGAACCCGCGATCACGCCACTGACGGCGATGGCGGTAAGCAGCGCCAGCGCCGGGGTGAAGGTGTCGGGCGTGTACTGGCGCACGCCGGCCACCGTCGTGCCGTCCCATCCGTGGTCCATGATCAGGCCGACTACCGGCTGCAGCACGGCGGCCGAGACGAAGCCGCCCATGTTGACGACGCTGGTGCTCATGCCCGACAGGTGGGGTGGATTGACTTCCTTGACGCAGGCCCAGGACAGCGTGAAGGCCGCGGTCGTCACACCCATCAGGGCGAACAGGGCGAGACTGGCGGCGAGCGGCATGCGCACGCCCGACAGCCACACCAGCCAGATCGCCACGCAGGCTGCGCCGGTGGCGACCAGCACCGGCTTGCGCCGGCCGACGCGATCGGACAGCGTGCCAATGGCCAGGCAGCCGCAGGCAAAGCCGGCGAACAGCAGCGAAATGTGATTCGCGGCGGCGATGCGCGACAGTTCGTGTACCGACATCAGCCAGGGCGTGGCCCACAGCCCGCCGAAGGCGAAGAAGCTGCCGCACAGGCCGAAATTAACGAAAACCGCCGGCCAGGTCAGCCGGTTCTTCAGCACCGTCAGCAGCCCTTCGAGAATCGCCGTGCGGTCGAAGCGGGTGCGGCCCTCGCGTGGTGCCTCGCGCACCAGGAACCAGGTGGCCACGACCAGCGCGAGGGAGATTGCGGCGGTCGCGAGAAAGGCCGTGCGCCACGAAGTCGCCGCCGACAGCGCCGCCAGCGGCGTGCCGGCGAGCATCGAGCCGGCGTTGCCGAGCAGCATCGCCAGGCCGACCATGCTCGCGAAGCGGTTCTCCGGGTACCACAGCGCGATGAGCTTGAGCATCGCGACGAAGACCACCGCTACCCCCAGGCCGGTGACGGTGCGCCCGATCATTGCCACGGTCAGGTCCGGCGCGAGCGCGAACAACGCGCTTCCGGCCGCGGCGAGCAGGCCGCCGCCGAGCAGTGTGCGGCGCGGCCCGACCGTGTCGACGAGGATGCCGGTGGGGATCTGCACCAGCGCATAGACGTAGAAATAGGTCGCCGCGAGCACGCCCAGCGAGGCGGCGGTGGTGCTGAACGCGGCGGCCAGATCCTCCGCGACGCCGGCCGGGGCGAAGCGGTGGAAGAAGGACAGCATGTAGGCGCCGATGACCACCGCCAGGGCGAGATTGCGGCCGGTCGCGCCCGTCATCGCCGCTGCTCAGTCCAGCGTCTTGCCGGTCAGGCGCTCGTAGGCCTCGCGGTACTTGGCGGCGGTCTTCTCGATGACCTCTGGTGGCAGGTGCGGCGCCGGGGGCGTCTTGTCCCAGTCCAGGGTCTCAAGGTAGTCGCGCACGAACTGCTTGTCGAAGGAGGGGGGGTTGATGCCGATCTGGTAGCTGTCGGCCGGCCAGAAGCGCGACGAATCCGGCGTGAGCGCTTCGTCGATGAGATGCAGCGTGCCTGCGGCGTCGATACCGAACTCGAACTTGGTGTCGGCGATGATGATGCCCTGTTTGCGCGCGTGAAAGGCCGCCTCCATGTACAGCGCGATGGCCGCCACGCGGGCCTGCTCGGCCAGCTGCGTGCCGGTCCTGCCGGTGCCTTCGAGCACGCCGGCGAGCGCCTTGTCGCAGGCCGCGCAGGCCTGTTCGATGGAGATGTTCTCGTCGTGGTCGCCCACCTCGGCCTTGGTGGCCGGCGTGAACAGCGGGATCGGGAACTGGGTGGCCTGCTGCAGTCCCGGCGGCAGTTCGATGCCGCACACCGCACCCGTAGCCTGGTAATCCTTCCAGCCCGAGCCGGCCAGGTAGCCGCGCACCACCGCCTCGATCGGCAGCGGCGTGAGCCGCTTGACCACCAGCGCGCGATCGCGCACCTGGTCTCGCTCGTTGGCGGCGACGACGGATTCGGGGTCGATGCCGGTGAGCTGGTTGGGCACGATGCGCGCGAGCCGTTCGAACCAGAAGGCCGAGGTGGCGGTGAGCACCCGGCCCTTGTCCGGAATCGGGTCGGGCAGGACCACGTCGAAGGCGGACAGACGGTCGGTGGTGACAATGAGCAGGCGGTCGGAGTCGACGGCGTAGATGTCGCGCACCTTGCCGCGTGCGACGAGCGGCAGGCTTTCGATCGTGGATTCGTACATCGGCTTGGCCACGGCGGGAAAACTCCGGTCGGGGAAAAGCGGCCAATTATACGCGCCGCCCGCAGCGCGGGCGATCAGCCGCCGTGCTTCTCCTCCGCGGCCAGGCGGCGGCGCATGCGACGCATGCCGGTGTAGACCAGCACGGCGATGACCGGGATCGCCACTGCCGTGACGGTCTCGGCCGTGAGCGGTGCGATGCGTTCGCCCAGGCCCTTGGCGAGATAGTGCACGAGCTGCGAACCGTAGTAGGTGATGGCCGCCACCGACAGCCCCTCGACGGTTTCCTGCAGACGCAGTTGCAGCAGTGCGCGGCGATTCATCTGTTCGAGCAGTTGCTGGTTCTGGCGCTCCAGTTCGACCTCCACACGCGTGCGCAGCAGCAGCGCGTTGCGTGCGATGCGGTCGGACAGGTCCTCCTGGCGGCGTGCGATGGTCTCGCAGGTGTCCATCGCCGGCTGCAGGCGTCGCTCCATGAATTCACGCAGCGTCGGAAAACCGGTGACGCGGATCTCGCGCAACTCCTCGATGCGCAGCCGCACCATCGCCCAGTAGGCGGCGCCCGCGCCGAAGCGGTAAGTGGTGGTCGCGACTGATTGCTCGACGTCGGCGGCGAGCCGTGTGAGCCGGCCGAGCACGCGCTGTTCTCCCTCGTGGGTCTCGGCGCGGCCCATGCGTCGTACCAGATCGGCCAGTTCGTCCTCGGCGCGCGAGAGCAGGCGCGCGACCTGCTTGGCGACCGGGAAGGCGAGCAGGCCGATCACGCGGTAGGTCTCGATCTCGAGCAGGCGCTGCACGCTGCGCCCGGTCTGGCGCGGCGTCAGCGACTGGCTGACAAGCAGAAAGCGTGAAAAACCGTCCTCGCCGATGTGAAAATCGGTGAACACCCAGCCCGCGCCGTGCGAGAGCTTGGACACCACCATCTGTGCGGTGCCGGCCAGATGTTGCGCTACGAGCTGCTCTGGATCGAGTTCGTCGGCGGGGCGCACGACGACATGGGTCGCCACCAGCAACTGGCCGGGAATCGCGTTGCGCCATGCGGCGGGAATGGCAAGCAGGGCATGGTCGTCGCGCAACTCGCCGGCCTCGCCGCGGCGGAAGAAGGTGTAGCTCGAGAACTCGTTGTGGCGCTCCCACTTGAAGCGCAGTTCCCCAGCGTCAAGGAAGACGTGGCCGGACTCGCAGTCCGGCGCGGGGAGGCCCAGTTGTGCGGCCAGCTCGGCGATGTGGCGCGGCTCGCGTCCGGCGCTGCCGTCGTGGTGCACGAAGGCCAGGTAGGTCACGGCCTCCGGAGAGTGCATCGGCACCGGCGGGCGCGCGTGAACTTCGTTGCTGAGCGTATGGCGCAGCGGGTGTTCGTCGAACGGCAGGGACATCGGGGCGTGCGGCTCGGGGCGGGATGTAGGTTGCACCTATAATACCTGCCAGGCTTGATATTTGATTGATCGCGGCGCAGCCATACTCGCGCCTGAACCGGTTCCGACCCCGCCGAGCGGGGCGCCGCCGACCATCCTGCGAGCCCGATGTGACGATTGAAGACGCCTGTATGCGCGAATCCAGACCAGGCAATGCGGCCGCCCCGTCCGGGGCGGCCGTGCCGTTTCTGACGGTCGTGGTTCCGGTCTTCAATGAGGTGGGCAACGTTGTGCCGCTGGTCGAGGAAATTGCAACAACGCTGGCCTCCGTAAAGGGCGGTTTCGAGATCATCGTCGTCGACGACGCCAGTACCGACGGCACGACCGAGGCGCTTCGTGTTCTGGCACCATCGGAGCTTCGCCGGGTATTCCATCGTTTCAACTGCGGCCAGAGCGCGGCGGTGGCGAGCGGCATTCGCGCCGCGCGCGGGCCGTGGGTGGCCACGCTCGACGGCGATGGACAGAACGATCCGGCGGATCTGCCGGCGATGCTCGAACGCGCGATCGCCGAGGACGCCGACTGTGTGACCGGCGTGCGCCGTCGCCGCCAGGACAACGCGGTGCGCAGGCTCTCCTCGCGCATTGCCAACCGTTTCCGCGACTGGATCACGGGCGATCGCGTTACCGATAGCGGCTGTGGCGTGCGCGTGGTGCGCCGCGCCGCGCTGGTCGAGGTGCCGGTGTTCAACGGCATGCACCGCTTCTTGCCCACATTGTTGCGTGCCCAGGGTTTCACCGTGGTCGAACATCTCGTCAATCATCGCGAGCGCCGTACTGGTGTGTCGAAATACGGTGTGGGCAACCGCCTGTGGCGGGGTATCCGCGACTGTTTTGGCGTGCGCTGGTATGCGCGCCGTGCCGTGCCTGCCGAACGGGTCAAGCGGGAGGGTCGATGAAGGGCGAGAATTTCGTCGCCTCGCCACGGCGCTCCGAGGCGCAGCCCGGCCCGCCGTCTCCGACCGCCCCGGTCTTCGAGGCCGAGTTCGAGCGCGCCGCGCACAGCGGCACGCGCAAGCTGGTGATCCTGATTGCGGTCGCGATCGTGCTATTCGTGCTGCTCGAGTTCACGCCCGCCGGTGAGCGCGTGCGCGACTGGCCGGCGCTCTATGAACTCATGGCCGGCGGCGACGGCGAGGCTGCGCTGTGGTTCGTTGGCGTGACCATCGCGCTAATGATGGTGGGCACGCCGCGGCTGCTGTTCTACGCGCTCGGCGGTTTCGCCTTCGGATTCTGGGTCGGGCTGGCGCTGGCGCTGGTGGCGAGCCTGATCGCCTCGTGGCTGGTCTTCCGCATCGCCCGCTGGGGCGGCCGTGGCTGGCTGCGTCGGCGCTTCGGTGGACACCGTTTGTTCGCGCGCATCGTCGGCACGCGACCGACCGCATTGTCGGTCGCGCTGGTGCGCTGTTTGCCGCTGAGCAACCTGATCATCAATCTGGCGCTGGCGATGAGCCGCGTGCGCTCTCGTGCCTTCGTGCTCGGCACGCTGCTCGGCTTCCTGCCGCAGGGTGTGGTCGCGGTTCTCCTGGGGGCCGGCATCGCCGACGATGTGGCGTGGGAAGGCGCGGTCCAGCTCGCGGCGGCCGCGCTCATCGTGCTCTTGCTGTTCGTCTTCGCCGTGCTCCGCCGGCGCAGCGAGGGCGCGCGATGAGGTACTGGCCAGAGACATCGCGCGGCTGGGGTGCGCTGATCGTCCTGCTGTGCCTGCTGGTGTTCCTGATCCGCATCACCGGGCCGAGCGATCTCGAGGGCTACGCCCAGCATCGCAACGTCGGCTACGTGATGGACATGGTGTGGGGCGGCAACTGGCTCGCCCAGCACGACATCCAGGGGCGCATCCTGTCCAAGCCGCCGCTGCATTCGTGGACCATTGCGCCGTTTGCCGCGATCTTCGGCGTCGACCGCCTGGCGATGAGCCTGCCTTCCCTGCTGGCCGTGCTCGCCATGGCCTTGCTGGTCTTCGAGGCAGGGCGGCGGCGCTTCGGCCTGCTCGCCGGTGGCCTGGCCGGCCTGGCGGTGGTGATGGCGCCGCTGATGTCCAAGCACATTGCGCTGGTGCGCTCGGATGCGCTGTTCGCGCTGCTGATCATGGTCGGCGCCTTCGCGGCGCTGCACGCCTGGGAAAGGCCGCGCGGCGACTGGCGTGGCTGGACGCTGTTCTGGGTCGCCGGAGCGCTGGCCACGCTGACCAAGGGGCCGCTGGCGCTGGTGCTGGCGGCGGCCGGTCTGCTGGCCATATTCTGGGAGCGGCGTGATGGGGTCGTTGCTCCGCTCCCGCGCGGTAGCCACGTGCCTGGAGTGGTGGTCTTCCTGTGCATCACGCTGGGCTGGTTCCTGCTGGCCGTGAACGAGCAGGGCCGGGAACTCGTCGACAAGATGTTCTTCGACGAACTGCTCGGCCAGGCCACTGGCGCGCGCAAGGATTCGGTGCCGGGCGAGAACCTGCCGCGGCCGACGCTGTTCCTGCTGGCGCGTTTCTTTCCGTTCTCGCTGTTCTTCTTCTACGCGCTGTGGCGGGTTTTCCGGCATCCGGCCACGGACGTGGCCGAGCGCCGAATCGAACGTTTCCTGACGTGCTGGGTGTTGAGCGGGCTGTTGATCTTCTCGCTCGCAGCCCACCATCGCCCTGATCTGCTGTTGCCGCTGTGGCCGGCCTGTGCGCTGCTCGCCGGTCGCGAGATGGCGCGTCTGGCCGAACGTGTCGGAGTGCAGCGCTTCGCCGTCGCGACCTCGGCGATCGTCGTCGTCATGCTGGCGGGGCTGGTCGCGCAGTATCACGTCACGTGGGGCGGACGGGCCGAGAGCGCCGATGTCTCGGAGAGCGTGCGCGAGGCCGCGCAGGCCTTCGCACGCAGCGGTCTGGAAACCGACGCGCTGTTGCACTACGGCACTCCGGTGACTTTCCAGATGGCTCTGGGCACCGCGCGTCGCTGGGAGTCGCCGGAAAGTCTGCAAGCCGCGCTGGAGGAGCCGCAGCGGCCCTTGCTCGTGGCGTTCGGGTACAAGTCGCGTGACGAACCTCGCCGCGAC
>JACESY010000010.1 GCA_013911595.1 Azoarcus sp. | reverse complement strand
TTCCTGGCCTGTCGGAAAAGCTCATCGTCAGCCACTGGGAGAACAACTACTGTGGCGCGGTGAAACGCCTGAACGCGATCGAGGAACAGCTGGCCGGGCTCGACGTTGCCGCCGCGCCGGTGTTCCTGCTCAACGGGCTCAAGCGAGAGGAGCTGATCGCCAGCGGCTCGATGATCCTGCACGAGGTGTATTTTGACTCTCTCGGCGGCAGCGGTGGCGATCCTACCGGGCCGCTGGCGGAGGCGATCGCACGCGACTTCGGCAGTATTGCCGCATGGCGCAACGAGTTCAGCGCCATGGGCAAGGCGCAGGGCGGGGGATCGGGCTGGGTCATCCTGAGCTGGAGCCCACGTCGCGAGCGGCTGGTGAACAGCTGGGCCGCCGATCACGCTCACAATCTGGCCGGCGCCATTCCGCTGCTCGCGCTCGACATGTACGAGCACAGCTATCACATGGACTACGGCACCAAGGCTGCAGCCTACGTCGATGCCTGCATGGCAAACCTCTCCTGGAAGTCGGCGGAAATCGGGTTCACTCGGCTGACCGCCTGAGTCCACATGCTCCACCGTTCGGGTCTGGCGCACCTGCCGCTTCCGGCAGGCACCTCCCCCGAAGCGGGACCACTGCTGATCGGGCGCGCACTGCGAGCCTTCGCCGACGGCTACATCGTGATCCTGCTGCCGGCCTATCTGCTGGCACTCGGCTTCGGCATGTGGGAGGTGGGCGTGCTCAGCACCGCAACACTGCTGGGTTCCGCCTTGCTGACGCTGGTCATCGGCACCTGGGGGCACCACGTCGGCCAGCGTCGCCTGCTGCTCGCCGCGGCTGGGCTGATGACCGCCACGGGGCTGGTCTTTGCCGGGTTGTCGTCGTTCTGGCCACTGCTGCTGGTAGCCTTTGTCGGCACGCTCAACCCGAGCGCGGGCGACGTTTCGGTATTCGTGCCGCTGGAGCACGCGCGCCTGGCCGACAGCGCGCAGGGCCACGCCCGCACGGCGTTGTTCGCACGCTACAGCCTGGCGGGGGCGCTGTTCGCAGCCATCGGCTCGCTGTTCGCCGGAGCGCCGGAGTGGCTTGGCGGCGATGCGCTGATGGTGATGCGAGCGATGTTCGTTCTGTACGGACTGACGGGAGCAGTGATCTGGCTGCTGTACCGGCGCTTGCCGGCGCCCGCCGTCGACGCCCCGGAACTGGCGCCGGCACCGCTCGGGCCGTCGCGTGACGTGGTGGTGCGGCTCGCCGCATTGTTCTCGCTCGACGCCTTTGCGGGCGGGCTGGTGGTCAACAGCCTGCTTGCACTGTGGCTGTTTGAGCGTTTCGGCGTATCACTGGCGGCAGCCGGGCTGTTCTTCTTCTGGAGCGGGCTGCTCGGAGCCTTCTCGCAGCTCGTGGCACCGTGGCTGGCGCAGCGCATCGGCCTGCTCAACACCATGGTGTTCACCCACATCCCGGCCAGCCTGTGCCTGATCGGCGCCGCCTTCGCGCCCACCCTGCCACTGGCGATAGCGCTGCTGCTGGCACGTGCTGCAACCTCGCAGATGGACGTGCCGGCCCGCTCGGCCTACGTGATCGCTGTCGTCACGCCGCCCGAACGCGCGGCCGCTGCCAGCTTCACCGCCGTGCCGCGCAGCCTGGCCGCGGCGCTCAGTCCTTCGATCGGCGGGGCGCTGTTCGCCGCCGGCTGGCTGGCCGCGCCGCTGGTGGCCTGCGGCGGCCTCAAGATCGCCTACGATCTCGCGCTGTGGCGGGCCTTCCGCAGCCGGGAGATTCAGCGTTGATGCAAGCCCGCGTAGGGCGCAAAACCGCAGGGAATTGCGCCGTATGTTCTTGAACATCCGGCGGATTACGCTGCGCTAATCCGCCCTACGAGATGCTCGAGCTCAGCAGAGCGTGAGACCTGCGACCACGAGGTAACGGCCAAGCTTGGCGACGAGCACGATCAGGGTGAAGCTCCACAGCGGCTCGCGCAGTACGCCGGCAATCACCGTGAGCGGGTCGCCGATGAACGGCGCCCAGCTCAGCAGCAGCGACCAGCGCCCCCAGCGGTGATACATGCGCTGGAAGCGGTCAAGCTGCGATTCGCGCACGGGAAACCAGCGGCGGTAGCCACGGCGATCAGCGCCTATGCCGGCTGGTTGCACTTCGTCGTCGCAGAGCCCGTCTGGCCTCGATCGTGGTGCAGGGTCTAAGAGTTCAGAACTAAGTGAGAAACAGTTCAGAACTGAGTGAGGCTCGACACGGGACTCTCAAATTCAACGATCAAAACTCTCAACTTCAACGATCAACGACAGAAACCTCATGCCACGACTTGAAATCGTAAGCTTGCATCCCTATTATTAGCACTCGTCGGCGGTGAGTGCTAACAACGGGCTCGTCGCCGGTCCCCGGTAAATACCCTGCGCGGACGTTTCGTCCGCGCTGCTTGAACCCGCACAGGAGTGAAACAGATGAAGATCCGTCCCTTGCATGATCGCGTGATCGTCCGGCGCCTCGAGGCCGAGCGCAAGACTGCCGCCGGTATCGTGATTCCCGATTCGGCCGGCGAGAAGCCGGACCAGGGCGAGGTCGTGGCGGTCGGCAACGGCAAGATCCTCGACGACGGCAGCGTGCGCCCGATGGCCGTCAAGGCCGGTGACCGCGTGCTGTTCGGCAAGTACGCCGGCCAGACCGTGAAGGTCGAGAGCGAAGAGCTGCTCGTCATGCGCGAAGAAGACATCATGGGCGTCGTCGAGGCCTGAGCCCGCACGATCGCCACCCGAAACGAATCAAGGAGTCCATTCCATGGCAGCTAAAGAAGTGAAGTTCGGCGATGCCGCGCGCGACCGCATGGTCAACGGCGTCAACATTCTCGCCAACGCAGTGAAAGTCACCCTCGGCCCGAAAGGCCGCAACGTCGTGCTCGAGCGCAGCTTCGGCGCCCCGACCGTGACCAAGGACGGCGTGTCCGTCGCCAAGGAAATCGAACTGAAGGACAAGTTCGAGAACATGGGCGCGCAGATGCTCAAGGAAGTCGCGTCCAAGACTTCCGACATCGCCGGTGACGGCACCACCACCGCCACCGTGCTGGCCCAGTCCATCGTGCGCGAAGGCATGAAGTACGTGGCCGCCGGCATGAACCCGATGGATCTCAAGCGCGGCATTGACAAGGCCGTCAAGGCCGTCACCGATGCGCTGGCTGATCTGTCGAAGCCGTGCTCGACGAGCAAGGCCATCGCCCAGGTCGGTTCGATCTCGGCCAACTCCGACCCGGACATCGGCCAGATCATCTCCGACGCGATGGACAAGGTCGGCAAGGAAGGCGTGATCACGGTCGAGGACGGCAAGTCGCTCGAAAACGAACTCGACGTCGTCGAGGGCATGCAGTTCGACCGCGGCTACCTCAGCCCGTACTTCATCAACAACCCGGATCGCCAGATGGCGGTGCTGGAAAACCCGTTCGTCCTGCTCTTCGACAAGAAGATCTCGAACATCCGCGATCTGCTGCCGGTGCTCGAGCAGGTTGCCAAGTCCAGCCGTCCGCTGCTGATCATCGCCGAAGACGTCGACGGCGAGGCGCTGGCCACGCTGGTGGTCAACAACATCCGCGGCATCCTCAAGACCTGCGCGGTCAAGGCGCCGGGCTTCGGTGATCGCCGCAAGGCCATGCTCGAAGACATCGCCGTGCTGACCGGCGGCCAGGTGATCGCCGAGGAAGTCGGCCTGACGCTGGAGAACGCCACGCTGGAGCAACTCGGCCAGGCTGCGCGCGTCGAGATCGGCAAGGACAACACCACCATCATCGACGGCAACGGTTCCGCCGACAACATCGAGGCCCGCGTCAAGCAGATCCGCGCGCAGATCGAGGAAGCTTCCTCGGACTACGACCGCGAAAAGCTGCAGGAGCGTGTCGCCAAGCTGGCCGGCGGCGTTGCCGTGATCAAGGTCGGTGCCGCGACCGAGGTCGAGATGAAGGAGAAGAAGGCCCGCGTCGAGGACGCGCTGCACGCCACGCGCGCTGCGGTCGAGGAAGGCATCGTGCCGGGTGGCGGCGTCGCGCTGCTGCGCGCCCGCTCGATGATTGGCGAACTCAAGGGTGCCAACCCGGATCAGGACGCCGGCATCAAGATCGTGCTGCGCGCACTCGAGCAGCCGCTGCGCGAGATCGTGGCGAATGCCGGTGACGAGCCGTCCGTGGTGGTCGCCAAGGTGCTCGAGGGCGAGGGCAACTACGGCTACAACGCCTCCACCGGCGAGTACGGCGATCTGGTCGAGATGGGCGTGCTGGACCCGACCAAGGTCGAGCGCACCGCGCTGCAGCACGCTGCCTCGATCGCCGCGCTGATGCTCACCACCGATTGCATGATCGGCGAGTTGCCGGAAGAGAAGCCCGCAATGCCCGACATGGGCGGCATGGGCGGCATGGGTGGAATGGGCGGTATGGGCGGCATGATGTAATCGTCCGCGCATCGCGCATCACCCGAAAGACCCCGCGCAAGCGGGGTCTTTTTTTGTGCACGCACGCTTCGTGCGGACGTGGCGCTCGACGGTTGGGCACGAATCGGTGAAGATGCGGGCCTCGATCGTTTGCGAGGCCCGACCATGCGCATCCTCCTTGCCGAAGACGACCCGGTGATTTCCGACGGGCTGGCGCGCGCGCTGCGCCGCGGGGGCTACGCCGTCGATCCGGTGGTCACCGGCGTCGAAGCGGACACCGCGCTGGCGACTCAGCCCTACGACCTGCTGATCCTCGACCTGGGGCTGCCGCGCCTGCCCGGCATCGAGGTGCTCAAGCGGCTGCGCGCGCGCAAGTCCGCCATGCCGGTGCTGATCCTGACCGCGCAGGACGGCGTCGAGGACCGCGTGCGCGGGCTCGACGCGGGCGCCGACGATTATCTGACCAAACCCTTCGAGCTGCCCGAGCTCGAAGCACGCGTGCGTGCGCTCACGCGCCGTGGCACGGGTCAGCCCCGGCGCATCGGCTTCGGTCGCCTCGAATACGATCAGGCCGACCGCATGGTGCGCATTGACGGCGAGGTGGTCGAGTTCTCGGCGCGCGAGGTCGGCTTGCTCGAGGTCTTCATCCTCAAGGCCGGTCGCCTGGTCAGCAAGGATCAACTCGTCGACCACTTGTGCGGCTGGGGGGAGGAAGTATCGAACAACGCGATCGAAGTCTATGTGCACCGTCTGCGCAAGAAGCTCGAGGACAGCGACCTGCGAATCGTGACCGTGCGCGGTCTCGGCTACTGTCTGGAACAGCGCGATGAGGCTGCGGCGTCGAAGACCTGATTCGCGCCCGGCCACGTTGGGCGAGCGTGCGCAGCCACCCAATTCGCTGTTCGGCGAGATACTCGACTGGCTGCTCGCGCCGCTGCTGGTGTTGTGGCCGATCTCCATCATCTTCACCCACAGCGTCGCCGACAACATCGCCAACCAGCCCTACGACCTGGTGCTGGCGGACAACGCGCGCGCGCTCTCGCGACTGGTGCAGGTCATCGACGGTGTGGTGTGGGTGGATTTTCCGGCCTCGCCGCGCATCATGTTCCGCTCCGACCGCGACGACGTCTTCTATTACCAGGTCGCCGAGGCCGGGGGCGGTCTCGCCAGCGGCGACCCTGAACTGCCTCAGACCGAAGCGCCGCCCGTGGTCACGCCCGAGACGGTGCTGTTCCGCGACGAGTTTGTGCACGGCGAACAGGTGCGCGTGGCCTACACTTTTGTGCCGCCCTCGCGCGAGAACGAGCCGCTGGTCATCGTCCAGGTGGCCGAGACGCTCAATAAGCGCAGCACGCTGGCCTCGCGCGTGGTCACCGAGGTGCTCTTTCCCCAGTTCGCTATCATCCCGCTGGCCGTGCTGCTGGTGTGGGTCGGACTGTCGCGCGGCATCGCGCCGCTCAACCGCCTGCAGACGCGCATCTCCAACCGCCGTCCGACCGATCTGTCGCCGATCGAACCGGCCAGCGTGCCCGACGAGGCGCGTCCGCTGATCGTGTCGTTCAACGACATGATGGCGCGGCTCGAGCAGAACCTGCAGGCCCAGCAGCGCTTCATTGCCGACGCGGCTCACCAGATGCGCACGCCGTTGACCGGTCTGCGCACGCAGACCGAACTGGCCCGCGACGAGACCGACCCCGAGCAGTTGCGCCGCTCGCTCGCGCACATTGCCGACAGCGCCGAGCGCGCCACCCACCTGATCAATCAGTTGCTGCTGCTCGCGCGCGCCGAGGCGATCTCGGAACGCGTGTATACCGTCGAGCCGGTCGATCTGGACGCGGCCGTGCGCGAGGTCGCCGGCGAGCTGTTCCCGCGCGCGCTCGCCAAGAGCCTGGACTTCGGCGTTGCGGGCGAGCCGCGCCCGGTCGTCGTGCAGGGCAACGGGTTGTTGCTGCGCGAGCTGATCAAGAATCTGCTCGACAACGCCATCAAGTACACGCCGCGCGGCGGCAGCGTCACGGCGCGCGTGGGCGAGAGCGGCGGCGGGGTGTTGCTGGAAGTCGAGGACGACGGCATCGGCATCCCCGAAGCCGATCGCGAGCGCGTGTTCGAGCGCTTCTACCGGGTGCTTGAAAGCGGCGAGGACGGCTCCGGCCTGGGGTTGCCGATCGTGCGCGAGATCGCTGAGCTGCATGGCGCGACGATTACCCTCGACACCGGTCCCAAAGGCCTGGGCACGCTCGCGCGGGTACATTTCGGTGTCCGTCTCACAGTGCGTAGTCCGGCGCCGTCGCCGGTTTCGCGTTCGCGCGCGAGCCGCGTTTGACGAACGCGTTTCCTCGGCTATAATGCGCCCTCTTTGGGCCAGGTAGCTCAGTCGGTAGAGCAGCGGATTGAAAATCCGCGTGTCGGCGGTTCGATTCCGTCCCTGGCCACCAAGAACATAGAGCACCTGGGTCGCGCAATGCGGCCCGGGTGTTTTTTTATTTGCCGAATCGGGGTATTGGCGGCATGGATTTGCAGCGCGCCTGCGATGCCGGAGGTCATCGGCTGGCCGTCCTGAACTCGACCCGATGTTCCTGCCCGTCGTCGACGAGCGCGACGATGGCGTCGACGCGTTCGATGCCGTCGACCGTCATGGAAGCGCGCCGGGCTTGTGCATCATCGTCCGCGCCGTCCTGCGAGATCGCTATGACGTAGGTCGTCTCGCGGTAGTGGTACTCGATCGTCAGCGCGTCCCAGCCGGGCGGCAGGCAGGGGGCGAGCCGCAGGCGATCGCCGCCTTCGAGCGTCAGCCCGAGCAGGGATTCGAGCATCAGCCGGTACATCCATCCGGCCGAGCCGGTGTACCAGCTCCATCCGCCGCGTCCGACGTGCGGGACGAGCGCATAGACGTCGGCCGCGACGACATAGGGTTCCAGCTTGTAGGTTTCGATTGCGGCCGCCGTCAGGCTGTGATTGACCGGGTTGATCATCTCCAGCAACTCCCAGGCACGTTCGCGCTCGCCCAGTTCGGCGAACGCCATCGCAGCCCAGATGGCTGCATGGGTGTACTGCCCGCCGTTTTCGCGAACGCCGGGAACGTAGCCTCGGATGTAGCCGGGGTCCATTTGCGCCGCGTCGAAGGGCGGGTCGAGGAGTTGCACCAATTGCCCGTCGCGGCGCACCAGCCGTTCGTGGACCGCCTTCATCGCGGCGCGTGAGCGCGCTACGACCCGTGCGCCGCACAGGACCGACCAGCTCTGCGAGATCGAGTCGATGCGGCATTCCGTGTTGCCCGAGGAGCCGAGCGGCGTGCCGTCATCGAACCACGCCCGGCGGTACCACTCGCCATCCCATGCATGACGCTCAATGTTGTCGCGCAGGCCGGTGGCCTCATCGGTGCACGACTGCGCGAAGCCCGGATCGCCGCGTACACCGGCCAGCGGCGCGAAGCGTTCGAGTACCGTGATCAGGAAGAAGCCCAGCCACACGCTCTCTCCCTTGCCGTGAACGCCTACCCGGTTCATACCGTCGTTCCAGTCACCTGAGCCGATCAGCGGCAGACCGCGTTCGCCCAGGCGCAGGCCGTGGCGGATCGCTCGCACGCAGTGCTCGTAGAGGCTGGCCTCCTCCGACGAGCGGGCCGGCAGATCGTAGTAGGACTCTTCATCCGCACTGACGGGGCGACCTTCGAGGAAGGGCACCGTTTCATCGAGTACGCCGGTGTCGCCCGTGGTGCTCACATAGCGGCACACCGCCAGTGGCAGCCACAGGTAGTCGTCCGAGCAGTGCGTGCGCACGCCGCGCCCCGATGGCGGGTGCCACCAGTGCTGGACATCGCCCTCCCTGAACTGGCGGCTGGCGCACAGCAGCAGATGCTCGCGCAGCAGTTCGGGCCGGGTGTGCACCAGCGCCATTACGTCCTGCAACTGGTCGCGGAAGCCGAAGGCGCCGCCGGACTGGTAGTAGCCGTTACGCGCCCATACGCGGCACGCCAGGGTCTGATACAACAGCCAGCCGTTGGCCAGTACGTTCACCGCGGGATCCGGCGTGTGAACCTGGACTGCGCCGAGTGTGTGGCGCCAGTGGCGCCGGACCGCGTCGAGCGCCTCGCCGGCGGCCCGCGGTTCGCGATGGCGGCGCACGAGTTCGGCGGCATGCCCGGCATCGCGACCCACGCCGAGGCGGAAGACGGTTTCGCTCGCCGCGCCGGCGCTCAGGTCGAGCTTCACCTGCAGTGCGCCACAGGGGTCGAGCCCCGCACCGACTTTTCCGGAAAGGCGCGACCGTCGCAGTGCAGCCGGGTCGCGCAAGCTGCCGTTGCGTCCGATGAACTCCCTGCGGTCTCCGCTCAGCGTGCGCGCCGGGTCGTCGACGTCGATGAAAGCGACCAGCCCGGAAAACTCTGCATTGAAGGCATTGCTCGCGGTGAGCGCGCCGCTGCCGGGCGCGATTCCGGTGACCACATGCATGGCCGATTTCGACCGCAGATCGCCCAGCACCCACTCGACGTAGGCGCTTGCTGACAGCCGGCGCGGCCGTCCTGATTCGTTGTAGAGCTTGAGTACCGAGAACTTGATCGGGGCATCGATGGCGACGTAGATCCACAGTTCCGAGCGAATGCCGTGTGCCTGCGTCTCGAAGACCGTGTAGCCGAAGCCGTGACGGACCACGCACGGCGCTGCGCTGCGCATCGGCCAGGCGGTGGGCGACCAGACGTGGCCGGTCTCTTCGTCGAGCAGGTACAGCGCCTCGCCGCAGGAATCGCCGACCGGGTCGTTGTGCCATGGCGTGAGACGGAACTCGTGCGCATTCTCGGCCCAGGTGCAGGCGCTGCCGCTGTCCGAGACGATGGTGCCGAAAGTGGGGTTTGCGAGCACGTTGACCCAGGGCGCCGGCGTCGTGCGGCCCGGCGTCAGTGTGATGACATACTCACGACCGTCGGCCGTGAAACCGCCGAGGCCGTTGTTCAGAATGAGGTCGCGAGGCGGCGCGAGCGTCGCTGCGGCGTCGCGTGCATCGTCGCGAGGCTGTGGGTCGGTCGGCACCAGCGCCGCGGGCATCGGCTCCGCCAGCCGGCTGCGGTCGAGCTGGTCGCGCAACGTCCCCCGTTGGTCGCTGATCACGGCTCTTGCGACCGCCTGGAACAGCGTGCGGTCTTCCTGGGAAATGTGCTCCCTCGAACGCACGAAAATTCCGCCCGGCCGGTCGATGACGTTGGCCTCGATGCCCGATGAAATCAGCCCCATGATCTGTTCGTGCAGTCGTTCGCGGTAGCCTGCGCGATCCTCGTTCCAGATCACCAGATCGACCGCCAGACCCTTGAGCCTCCAGTAGGCGTGCGCCTGCACGAGCTGGCGCACGAGATCGATGTTTGCCGCGTTCGTGACCTGCAGCAACACGATCGGCAGATCACCCGAGATGGCGTAACCCCACAGGCCGGACTGGCTGCGGCGGTTGTCCATGATGATTGCCGCATCGGCGCGCAGGGCGTCGTTGGCGAAGAGCACGGCGCTGGCAAGGCGTGCATACAACTGGGCGTCGCCCTCGCTGGCATTGATCTGCTGCAGTACCACCTGGTTGTGGGTCCATGCCAGCTCGAAGACGCGGTCGGCAAGATGCCGGTCCTGATACTTGCCCACCAGACAGGTGGCCATTTCGCGGGTTTCGGCGATGCCCGACACGATGTCGATGGTGACGCTGCGGTAGGGTTCGAGCACCAGCGGGCAGCGGATGGCGACGACGGGGTCGAGCACCGCGCCGTCGGTGCCCGACAGCAGTGCAGGCCCGCTCATCGCGAGCGGCTCGGCGGTGCTGCCGTTACGGCCGATGAAGCGCAGGCGATCCGTTTCGAAAGACATCTCGCCGCCTTGCACGTCATGCACGGCGATCACGTGCAGCATCCAGGGCGGGTTCTCTGCGGCCGAGCGGGGGCGTCTCCTGCACAGAATGGCGTTGTGCTTGCGCAGAATCTCGGTCTGCGCGAAGAGGTTGCCGAAGGCCGGGTGGAGCTCATCCTCCGCCTGGGGCGCGATGACGACTTCGGCGTAGCTGGTGACGTCGATGGTCCTGCGCTGCCGCGACCGGTTGGTGATGCGCACCCGGCGCAGCTCGATGTCGTCCTCCGGGGAGACGACGATCTCGGTATGCGTCTCGAAGTCGCCTTCGCCGTCTGCGACCGCATCGCAGCGCCGGAATTCGGCACGCCCTTCGCACAGGATGGCCTCGAAGGCCTGCGGCTGCTTGAGGGTTGGCTGATGGCCAGTCGACCAGTACGCCGCATGCGTGCCATCCGTCGTCTCGCGCACGTAGCAGAAGCTGCCCCAGTGGTCGCAGGTGCCATCCTCGCGCCAGCGCGTGACGGCGAGGTTCTTCCAGCGGCTGTAGCCTCCGCCTGCGTTGGTCACCATCACGTGGTAGCGCCCGTTCGACAGCAGTTGCGCTTGCGGGGCGGGCGTGTCGTGACTTGCGAATACACGCATCGGCGTCTGAGTCGCGGTCGCGGTCGAGTGCACCGCCGACAGTTGGGCGGTATGGGAGAAGCGCGCGGAGGCCCTGGGGATGCGCTCCTGCAACAGCAGCATCACCGTCTGAAACAGCGGCTCTGCGGCGAAGCGCCGTTGCATCGGGCGGTCGAGCAGGGCATAGGCCAGCGCGAGCAGGCTCATGCCCTGGTGATGGGCCATGAACGAGCGCACGATGGCGTGCGATTGCCCGCGCCGTTGCCTCGCCGGAGTGTAGTCGATGGCTTCGAAAAAGCCGAAGCGGCCGAGAAAGCCCTCGGCATCGAGCCGCTGCAGGTTCCGGCAGGCTTGTCCGGGAGCGACCATCAGCGCGAGCGTCGCCGCATAGGGGGCGACGACGACGTCGTCGGCGAGGCCGCGCTTGAGGCCCAGCCCCGGCACACCGAAGGCACGGTACTGGTAGTGGAGCTGGGCATCGACTGCGTTGTAACCGGATTCGGACATGCCCCACGGCACACCGCGTTGTTTGCCATACGCGATCTGGCGGCGCACGGCGGCGATGCAAGTCTGGTCGAGCAGGGTGTTGTCGTAGGTCGGCATCACCAGCAGCGGCATCAGGTACTCGAACATCGAGCCGCTCCATGACAGCAGCACGGGTTCATTGCCGCCATCGATGAGCAGCCGCCCGAGCGCGAACCAGTTCTCCTGCGGCAGTTGTCCCTGGGCGATGGCCACGAAGCTGCTCAGCCGCGCCTCCGAGGCCAGCAGATCGTAGTAGCTCGGATCGGCGCGGCGCGCGGTGACGTCGTAGCCGATGGTCAATAGATGACGGCTGCGGTCGTAGAGAAGCCCGAAATCCATCGCAGCCAGCTCGAAGGCGCGGGCCGCCAGCCGCTCGATCGTCGCCATGCGTTCGCGCGCGGCAAGGCTTCCGGCTGCGGCCAGTTGCCGCAGGCTCGGCAAATACGCTCCGGCCTCGCGCGTGCATCGCTCGAAGAAGTCGAGTTCGTCCAGCACTGTGCGGCATTGACGCGCGAATGCGTCCGTCCAGTATTCGATGTCGCTCGGGGATGGGGCATCGTCGTTGTCATCGCGGCGTGTTGCGAGCCGGTCTGCAAGAACGGCGGCGGCATTCGTCAGGTCGGAGAGCGACGAGCGATTCAGCGCAAGAGGGGCTGCGGGGTCATCGCAAACATGTTCCAGCTCCGCACGCAGCCGCGCCACGGCTTCGACAAGGTCGTCAGTGCTCGCCGTGCCCGCGAGAACATCGAGGCTGTCGTGAAGGCCCTGCAGCAACTGTGCCCCCAGCATCCTGTCGTCGGCCAGCGCGAGCAGGCCGGCGCGCAAGGTCAGCAGATGGCCGGCGAGGTTACCACTGTCCACGGTCGACACATACCGCGGTGCCATTACCTCCAGCGTGAGCGTGTCGTACCAGTTGTAGAAGTGGCCCCGGTAGCGCTCGAGCGCGGCCATCGTGTCGAGTGTGCCGGCGGTGCGCTCGATCAGCTTTCCGGCCGGGATGAAGCCGAAATCATGGGCGGCCAGATTCGCCAGCAGCGCCAGGCCCATGTTGGTCGGAGAGGTGCGATGCGCGATCGCGGAAACGCGGTACTCCTGATAGTTGTCGGGCGGCAGCCAGTGGTCATCCGGGCCGACGAAGCGATCGAAGAAGGCCCAGGTGCGTCGCGACAGCGCACGCAGAAAGCGCGTCTGGTTACCACTCAGGCTTGCCTTGCGACGCACCAGCGGGCGACTTATCCACCACGCGATGAGCGGAGAGACGAACCACAGCAACAGGATCGGCCCGGCCACGGCCAGGGTGGCCGGATTCGCGAGCGCCAGGTGGAGGGTCAGCGCGAGTGCGATGAGCGGCCCGATCCACATCGTGCGCAACGAGGTGGCGAGCTCGTCGCTGCCCGACCGCCCCGGGGTGCACTCGATCTCGCTCGACGGTTTCCATTCGAGCAGTCGTCGGTGCGTCACGAACATGCGCCAGTGGGTGCGTACGATCGCGTCCACACTGAACCAGGCCTCGTAGGGCAGACAGGCCAGTTCGAACCCGACTTGCAGGATGCGACGCGCAGTCGAGTGGAAAACCGCGGCGAGGTGCTGTCGCAACAGCACATCCTCGGACTTGCGGAGCAGGTCGACCAGTGTCAGACACAGGGCAGGGCCCAGCAATACGCCAAGTACGGCGACGGTCCACAGCCCGGCTGAGGGCAGGACGGTCCATCCGAGGATCAGCAACAGGGTGAGCGCCGAGGGCACGAGACTGCGCCGCAGGTTATCCGTCAGCTTCCATTGCGACAGTGCCGAGAGCGGGTTCTTGCGGTGATTCGTGTCGGACGATGCGCAATCGTCGGCACATCCGCAAGGCACGCGACGCAGCAGCCACGAGGCCACCTGCCAGTCTCCACGAATCCAGCGATGGCGGCGGCTGACGTCATCGCTGAAGCGCGCCGGAATGTCCTCGTACAGACAAACGTCGCTGAGCAGCCCTGAGCGTGCGTAGCAGCCTTCCAGCAGATCGTGGCTGAGGATGCGGTTCTCGGGCAGGCGTTCGCCCAGAGCCTGCTCGAAGGTGTCGACGTGGAAGATTCCCTTGCCGATGAACGAGCCTTCGCCGAACACGTCCTGATAGACGTCCGACACGGTGCGCGTGTACGGGTCGATGCCCGGCTCCCCGCCGTGCAGGCGCGCATAACGGGAGCGGTTGCTGCTGGGCAGACTGATCGCCACGCGTGGCTGCAGGATGCCGTAGCCGTGCGTGACGCGACGCTTGACCGGATCGTAGTGCGGACGATTGAGCGGATGCGCCATGGTCCCCACCAGTTGATGCGCAACGTCGCGTGGCAGCTGCGTGTCGGTGTCCAGGGTGATGATGAACGCCACCTCGGACAGCGCCGCGGTGTCACCGACCACCAGTGCAAAAGCGTCGTTGGCGGGCTCATGGATGCCACGCGCACACGCGTGCAGCAGCGCGATCAGGTCTTCCAGCTTGCCGCGCTTGCGCTCATGCCCCATCCAGATCCGCTCGTCAGGGTTCCATCGTCGCGGTCGGTGGAACAGGAAGAAGCGGTCCTTGCCGATCAGCCCCGTGCTGTCTGCGTACTTGCTGTTGAGCGCATCGATGCGCGCATGCGCCAGTTGCACCAACGCTGCGTCTTCGGGTAAGGACGCCTGCGGTGCATCCAGGAAGTCGGTCACCAGGCCGAAGTGCAGGCTTTCATCGCGGTTTGCCAGGAAGCGCACCTCCAGCGTCTCGATCAGTCGCTCGATGGCCGCTGTGTTCGAGAGCATCGTGGGAACCACCACCAGGGTGCGCGAGCGCGGGGGAATGCCGGCCGAGAAATCCATCCGGGGCACGGGGTGCGGGGTCACCAGCAAGGTGGCGATCCAGTTGACCAGTGCCACCGCCAACTGACTGGCCGCCAGTAGCGTCAACATGCCGATCGGCACGGATGCCCACAGCGGCAAGTGTCCGATCCGCGCGAGCGTCAGTAAGGCCGTGGCCAGGCTTGCCGTGATCAGTGCGATCGTGCCCGCATAGGGCAACAGGGGACTGCGCCTGGCCAGCTTTGACAAGACATCGAGGCCGCTCGCACGAACGTTGGCCACCCCCTCGAGAGCCGGCAGACCCTGGTCGATCAGGTAATAGCCGACGTGTGCTTCGCGCTCGTCTGATTTGCCGTCTGCGCCAGCACGTGCCAGCTTGACCGCCTCGCGCGCCACTTCGAACTCGGAAAGGCGGCCGCACTTCGCGATCCGTTCGGTGGCATGGCGGTAGCGATCGCGCGTCGCAAAATCCATGCGGCCATAGACTCCACCGGGGTCCTCGCGCAGGGTCTGCTCGACAATGCTCATGCTCTCGACGAACGCGCGCCAGTCGATTGCGCCGAGCGCGCGCAGGCTGCCGATACTGTTGCTGATCGACACCTGATCGGCGGCCTGGCGCTGGCTCTCCGACTGCACCATGTGTTCGATCGTCCGTCCTGTTTCGGCCAAATGCTGCTCGATCCAGGACAGCGCCAGCGCCAGTGCCGGCCCGCGTCCTTGCAGTCGGCGTGCCAGTTCCGCGACGAAGGCGCTGACCATCGGCGGGTTCGATCGCGCCATGTCGGCGATCACCACGATCAGGCTCTTCGAATCCCGCTCGGCGGTTTCGATCATCCGGTCGGCCCAGGCGTCGGCCTGTTCGTGCGCGTCCCACGCCCGTGCGACGCGAAGGCCGACGCGGCGCAGGTTCTCGATCAGCGCCAGGCGCAGCATGATCGGGATCGCCCACAGTTCGCCGAGCAGCAGCGGGGTGACGGTCTGATAGGACGCGATGAAGAGACTCAGACTGTCGGTGTCGACGCGGCCATCCCCGTGGGCAATGACTTCCAGCGCGATGTCATAGACACGGGGGTGGCCCGCAGCCGGACCCCGCGCGAGCCGCGGGAGTTCGCGGCTGTATCCCTTTGGCAAGTGCCGCTTGGCGGTGTTGATCTGCCCTTCGATCAGGTAGAAGTTGTCGAGCAGCCATTCGCCGGCCGGGGGAGTCCGGCGATTGTCGGTGACCGCCGCCGTCAGTCGGCCGGACACATCGACCAGTGCCGACTCGTTCGCTGCCAGGCGTGCCAGCAGCCGATCCGGTGCGTATTCGCGCACCACGGTGTGCGAAGCGGCCAGCGTCCTGCCATGCTGCGCCATCTGATCGGCGCTGAACAACTCGGAGCGCAGCGGCAACTCGTCGTCAGTCGAGTCGCCCCGGTACGCGAGAGCGCCGCGTTGGGCCGTGAGCCTGTTCCACAGCCCGAGGAGTTGTGACGTGGGTTTCAATGCTCAGGCCCCGGGTGGCCGCGCCGGCCATTCCCAGTCCCGGATTTCGGGCATGTCCTCGCCGTGCTCGTGGATGTAGCGGGTGTGCTGGTTGAGTCTGGTACGCATGATCTGCTTGATGTGCGCGGCCCGAGGCTGCAACTTCTGCACCCAGGTGGCGACATCCATCACCAGATGGAAGCGATCCAGCGTATTGAGCACCACCATGTCGAATGGCGTGGTGGTGGTGCCTTCTTCCTTATAGCCGCGAACATGCAGATTGCCGTGGTTGCTGCGCCGGTAGGTGAGCCGGTGAATGAGCCACGGGTAGCCGTGGTAGGCAAACAGAATGGGCGTGTCGGGGCGGAACAGCGATACGAATTCCGTGTTGGACAGGCCATGCGGATGCTCTTCCTGCGGCTGCAGCGTCATCAGGTCGACGACGTTGATGAAGCGGATTCGCAACTCGGGCGTGAGCGTGCGCAGGATGTCGATGGCTGCGAGCATCTCCAGCGTGGGAACGTCGCCGGCGGCGGCCAGCACGATGTCCGGCTCGCCCGTTTGATCACTGCAGGCCCACTCCCACAGGCCGATCCCTGCGCCGGCATGGTCGATCGCGGCGTCCATGTCCAGCCACTGGCGTTCGGGCTGCTTGCCCGCGACGATGACGTTGATCAGGTCACGGCTTCGCAGGCACCGGTCGGTGACCACCAGCAGGGTGTTGGCATCCGGCGGCAGATACACGCGAATGATGTCGGCTTTTTTGTTCACGACGTGGTCGATGAAGCCGGGGTCCTGGTGCGAGAAGCCGTTGTGGTCCTGGCGCCATACGTGCGAGGTGAGCAGGATGTTGAGCGAGGCGATGGATCGTCGCCACGGGATTGCGGCGCATACCTTGAGCCACTTGGCGTGCTGGTTGAACATCGAGTCGATGATGTGGATGAAGGCCTCGTAGCATGAGAACAGGCCGTGCCGACCGGTGAGCAGATAGCCCTCCAGCCAGCCCTCGCAGGCATGTTCGGACAGGATCTCCATGACCCGGCCGTCCGGTGCGAGGTGTTCGTCGTAGTCGAAACGCTCGTCCATCCACGTCCGGTCGGTCGCCTCGAACAGTGCTCCGAGGCGGTTGGAGGCGGTCTCGTCGGGGCCGAACACGCGGAAGTTGTCCATGTTCCTGCGCATCACGTCGCGCAGATACGCCCCCATGCTGCGGGTTGCTTCTGCACGCACGCCGCCGGGCGTGGGCACGGCGACCGCGTAGTCGCGAAAGTCCGGCAGCCGCAGGTCGCGCAGCAGCATCCCGCCGTTGGCATGGGGGTTGGCACCCATGCGGCGCGCGCCGGCAGGTGCGAGTGAGGCCAACTCGGCCCGCAGGATGCCGTCGGATTCGAACAGCGTCTCGGGCCGGTAGCTGCGCATCCATTGGTCGAGCAGGTGCACGTGTTGCGGATTGTCCATGTCGCCCAACGGCACCTGATGCGAGCGCCAGAAGCCCTCGCTGCGCTTGCCATCGACTTCCTTCGGACCGGTCCAGCCCTTGGGCGAGCGCAGCACGATCATCGGCCACTTCGGACGGATCGACTCACCCTCGACCCGGGCCGCCCGCTGAATCTCCCGGATCCCGGCGATTGCCGCATCGGTCGCCTCGGCCATGCGCGCGTGCATGAGTTCGGGATCGTCGCCTTCGACGAAGTGGGGCGCGTAGCCATAGCCGGTGAGAAGGGCTTCGA
Organism: Azoarcus sp.; assembly: GCA_013911595.1. Lineage (GTDB taxonomy): Bacteria > Pseudomonadota > Gammaproteobacteria > Burkholderiales > Rhodocyclaceae > Pseudazoarcus. The sequence continues at coordinate 17,546 of JACESY010000010.1, read as the reverse complement.
GTTCGGCATGACCGATGCGCGCGAGGATCGCCGGGCTGGCGATCTTGTAGCCATTGAGGTGCAGGATCGGCAGCACCGCGCCGTCGCTGCGCGGGTTGAGGAACTTGTTTGAATGCCAGGACGTGGCCAGGGGGCCGGTTTCGGCTTCGCCATCTCCGATCACGCAGCAGGCAATCAGATCGGGGTTGTCGAATACGGCGCCATAGGCGTGCAGCAGCGCGTATCCCAGCTCGCCGCCCTCGTGGATGGAGCCGGGCGTCTCCGGCGCGGCGTGGCTGGGAATGCCCCCTGGAAACGAGAACTGGCGAAACAGGCGGCGCATGCCGTCCTCGTTCTGCGGAATATCGGAGTACAGCTCGCTGTAGCTGCCTTCGAGCCAGGTGTTGGCGACCACGGCCGGACCGCCGTGGCCGGGGCCGGCGATGAAGATCATCGACAGATCCAGTTGCCGGATGGCCCGGTTCATGTGGACGTAGATGAAGTTCAGCCCCGGCGTCGTGCCCCAGTGGCCCAGCAGGCGCGGCTTGATGTGCGAGCGCTGCAAGGGCTCCTTTAGCAACGGGTTGTCCAGCAGGTAGATCTGCCCGACCGACAGATAGTTGGCGGCACGCCACCAGGCGTCCAGGCGAGCAAGCAGTGCAGGGTCGGGCATCGAGGCCGTCGAGCCCATGTCGTTCTCCGTAGATTTCTGCGAGGCCGGATCCGCTTCCTGGGAGGACGATGATCGTCCCGGTCTTGCCTGGCTGCGTTGCCGAAAGTGACGCCGACCACAGCCCTTGTTACCCGCCGTCAGCATGGCCGGAGGTCGTGATCACGTCCGTTCGTTTGCACACACAAGGGCGTGTGCACGGCGCTGTTCGTAGACGGGCGGGCGCAACGCCCGCAGGGGGGCAACGCTCCGTTCAGGCATATCGCATACGTGACTTATGTTGGATAGCGCACCGACGCGTCTGCCGCTTGCGCAGAATATGCTGAACTCATTGAGGGGCCTCTGCGGCATGTCATCGCGCGCGCCTGGCCGGGATGATCCCGGGTTGGCCGGCACGCCGTCCCGGGATTTCCTTCGACTGAATGTCGATGTCCCGGTGCGCGGGCTCTGAACGGGGTGTCCGCGACCCACCCCTGGAAATGTTGACCGGCAGCGGGAGTGCGGCAGATGAGCGACGATCTCAGCGACGAGGGGCAGACGCGCAGCGCTGGCAAGGTGCCGGCTCGTCACACCGGCCGCTCGCTCGACGAGGCAAGCCCGCTCGACAGGGCGCTGCTGCAGGAGCTGCAGTTGCATCAGCTCGAACTCGAGATGCAGAACGAGGCGCTCAGGAAAGCCCAGAGCGCGCTCGAAGTGGCGCGCGATCGCTATGTCGACCTCTTCGATTTCGCGCCGGTCGCCTATCTCACGCTATCGCGTGACGGGCGCATCACGGAGGCCAACTTCGTTGCGGCCCGGGCACTGTCGGTGCCCCGCTCCGAGTTGATGAAGCAACGCATCGAGCGCTTCGTCGCACCGCGCGATGCTGATCGTTGGCACAGACAGGCTGACGCCGCGTGGCAGGCGGCAGGCGCGTCGATGCCGGATTTCGAACTGTTGCTCAAAGACGGCAACGGCTTGGAGTTCCCCGCTCAAATGCACTGCATGACGACCGCGCGCAGCAACAGCGACCCGTTGATGCGCATCGCGCTGTTCGACAACACCGAACGCAACGCCGCGGCCGCCGAGATGCAGCGTATGGCGAACTACGATTCGCTCACCGAGCTACCCAACCGCCACCTGTTTCAGGACCGCCTTGCGCACGCGGTGTCGGCGGGCAGGCGCAACGGGATGTATGGCGCGGTGCTATTCCTCGACCTCGACAATTTCAAGATGCTCAACGATACCTGCGGGCATGATGCCGGCGATCGGCTGTTGACGGAGGTCGCGCATCGTTTGCGCAGCAGCCTGCGCGAGGGCGATACGGTGGCACGCCTTGGCGGAGATGAGTTCGTGATGATTCTGGAGGGGCTGGGAACGTCCGAGCGCCCGGCGGCACGGCTGGCCACGCAGGTCGCCAACAAGCTCAACCGCAAGATTGCACACCCGGTTGCGATCGGAACCGGGGTGTTTCAATGCACCACGAGTGTCGGCGTGCGCATGTTCGGTCCGGAGGAGGGGGCTCAGGACCTGGTCAAACAGGCGGATTTCGCGCTCTACCAGGCCAAGTCGGCAGGTCGCAATCAGGTACGTCTTTTCGTTTTGTAGTCCAGCGCCCGGTCGCTGCGGGTTGTCCTAGGCCCCGTCTTTGGCGCGTGCGACGGTCGCGCGCAGCTCGTCCTCGAGACGCTTGGCCACGCTGATGTCGATGAAGGTGATGACCACGCCGTTGATGACGTTCTCCATCGTGCGATACGGCATGATGCGGACCCTGAACCAGCGGCCATCGTCGGTTGCCACTGTTTTCTCCGAGAAGATCAGCGAGCGCAGGACTTCCCGTGCGTCGTCCTGGAGTTCGGCATAGTCCAGATCGCTCGCCAGATCGGACAACGGGCGTCCTGCGTCCGCCTCGATGAGTTTGATGATGTTTGCCGCTTGTGGCGTGAATCTGCGCACGTGCAGATGGTCGTCGAGAAAGACGGTGGCGACCTCGGTGCTGTTGAGCAGGTTCTGCATGTCGTCGTTGACGCGCGACAGATCGTCCACCTTGGACTGCAGTTCGACGTTGACCGTCTGCAATTCCTCATTGAGCGACTGCATCTCTTCCTTGGATGTGGTCAGTTCTTCATTGGTCGACTGCAATTCCTCGTTGGTCGACTGCATCTCCTCGTTGATCGACTTGAGCTCTTCGCCCGAAGTCTGCATCCGGTCGCGCAGCCTGCGGACTTCGTCCTGCGCCTTCCTCAGCGCCTCTTCGAGTTCCGCTTCCTTCGGGGAGCCGGTTCCCGCCTTCGCGCGACGCTTCGGCGAGGGCTTGGCGCGCAGTTCGGCGAAGACGACCATGATCATGCCGGCCAGCGGCTCGGGGTCCTTGATGTATTGCACGGTGAGATCGATCCGGCGCGCCTTCCCGTCGTCGTCTACCGCGATGTCGTTGCATTCGACCCGACCGCGCTCGCGTATCACTTGCTCCAGGGCGTCGCCAAGGGCCTGGCGCAAGCCATTGCGCGCCATCGCATAGACATTCCAGTTCGCCTTGCCGGCTGCCGGCTCCAGGTAGCGTCCGGTGCGCCCGTTGATGTAGATGATGTCGCCGCGCTCGTTGATCAGCACGGCGGGCGACGCGAACTGGTGCAGCAACAGCTGATCGGCGAGCGTCTGCAGGTTGGCTACGGGTGGCAATGCCGGAAATGCGTTCGCTGCGTCCTGCGGGGTGCTGGGGCGACTGGGAAAGTCGACATCAAGGGCGTGAGGCGCGCTGTCGAGGCGGCGGTAGATGCGCGCACTGGGTTCGATCGGGGCAAACAGACTGGTCTCGGAGCCCGTGGTCTCGGAATTGCCCAGGAACAGCACGCCCCCCGGCGTCAGGCTGTAATGGAACAAGGCCAGCATTCTCTTCTGCAGATCGGACCCGAAGTAGATCAGCACGTTTCGGCACGACAACAGGTCCAGCTTGGTGAAGGGCGGGTCCTGGACCATGTTCTGCGGCGCGAAGATGATCATTTCGCGCACTTCCTTGCAGACCTGGTAGCTGTCATCGACAGGCACGAAGAATCGCTCCAGCCGCTCGGCCGAAACTTCCGCGCGGATGCCGCCCGAATAGCGACCCTGGCGTGCCTGATCGATCGCGTCCTGTGCCAGATCGGTGCCGAAGATCTGCAGCGAGAAGCGCCCCTTTGGCTTGTGGGCTTCCAGCGCTTCCTTGAAGACGATCGCCAGCGAATAGGCTTCCTCCCCGGTCGAGCAACCCGGCACCCAGGCCCGCAAGGCATGACCCGACGGGTTGCGCTCGAAGATCTCCGCAAAGGCGAGGTCACGCAGGCTGTCCCAGGCGGCCGGGTCGCGGAAGAAGCTGGTCACCCCGATCAGGAACTCCCGGAACAGCAGGTCGAGTTCCTGCGGATTCTCCCGCAGCAGGCGCACGTAATCGGCAATGCGCCGGATCTGGTGGATGCCCATGCGCCGTTCGATGCGACGATAGAGCGTGCTCTTCTTGTAGTGCGAGAAGTCCTGGCCAGTATGGCTGCGAATCAGGAGCAGCACCTGCTCCAGCCCGCTCTTGAGCTGGCCGTCGTCGACTTCGGTGCTCGCCTCGGATGTCGTGCCTCGCTGCAGGCAGTCGATGATGCGCTTGGCCAGCGCCTTGGCCGGAGCCACGATGTCCACCATGTTGGCATCGATGCCGCTTTGCGGCATCGACGAAAAGCCGGCCTCCGCGGGGTCCTGTGCCAGGGTCAGTCCGGCGTTCTCCTTGATCGCACGCAGGCCTGCCGTGCCATCCGAGCCCATTCCGGACAGCACGACGCCGACCGCGTGCTGGCGCAGATCCATCGCCAGCGAGCGCAGGAAGAAATCGATCGGCAGACGCTGACCACGGGGTGCGCCGGGCTTGAAGAGCTGGAGTGCGCCATGCTCGATGGACATGTCGCGATCGGGGGGGAGCACATAGACATGGTCCGGCCTCACCCTGAGATCGCTTCTCGCCTGTACCACCGACAGCTTCGTGGCGCGCTGCAGCAGCTCGGGCATCATGCCCTTGTGTGTCGGATCAAGGTGCTGGACCACGACATAGGCCATGCCGCTGTTCGCGGGCACGCCCGCCAGGAACTGCTCCAGTGCCTCGAGCCCGCCGGCGGACGCACCGATCCCGACCACCGGGAATGTGTCGTCGGGCAACGTGTGCGCGAGGTCATCGCCAACGACGGATGGCGTCGTCGATTCGCTTGCTGCTTCATCCATGGGAGATTCCATTCGGTGGCCGACGCGATCGGGCTGGGAGCTCAGATGCCCTCCTGGTCGTGTCGGCGTCGATCGGCGTGGCCAGGCAGATCCGATCGAAGAGTCATCATCACGGCGCGACATTCCTGACCGTCTTCGTCCGGCACGCCTTCCAGCTTCACCAGGGTTTCCGGCTGCTGCCGGGTCGCGATCAGGACGACTTCGCAGTAACCCTTGCTTCTTTCGTTGAGCACGCTGCCGAGAAACTGATTGAAGGCCGGCAGGGACGCCTCGGTCAGCGATGCGCCCAGCCGGTGACGGCTCTTCTGCGAGCGTTTGATGCCGAGCACGATGGCCGCGGCCAGATTGAGGTCGATGATCGCACCCTGGGCGTCCAGCGTCAGGTACGGGACCGGCGCAAAATCGTAGATGTCGGCATAGCGCGCGCGCAATTCGTTGGCTTCGTCATAGGCGTGACGAAGTTCTTCGTTGTGCATCTCGAGTTCGATCTGATGCACCTGCAGTTCGTGCAGCAGACGCTCGGCATCATGGGCGGCATTGGGCAGCGTCGGCTGGCCCACCTCCCGCAGCCTTCGTTCCGCACGCTGGCGCACGGTGGCCGGATTGGGGCGTACGCGCCCCTTGATCGGCGTAGGCGGTTTCATCTTGAAGAGTCGTTGGTACTCCGTGCGCACGACCTGGTAGCACTCGCACACCCGTTGCTCGAGGCCCGGCCGATCGAGAATCGTGATGTGCCCGCGGCGGTACTGGATGAGTCCGGCGTCCTGCAGCTTGCCGGCGGCTTCGGTGACGCCTTCCCTGCGCACGCCGAGCATGTTGGCGATCAGCTCCTGCGTCATCTCGAGCTGGTTGCCCGGCAACTGGTCCAGGCTGAGCAACAGCCAGCGACACAGTTGCTGGTCGACCGAATGGTGCCGGTTGCAGACGACGCCCTGTGCCATCTGCACCATCAGTGCCTGCACGTAGGCCAGTGCCAGTTGCAGCAGGGCACCGCCCTGTTCGAGTTCCCAGGCGACGAATTCGGCACGCAGCCGATAGGCGAAGCCCTCGGCCTGCACCACCGCCTTGTGTGTCGTGGTTTCCCCGCCCAGGATCAGCGTGGAGCCGACCAGGCCGTCATTGCCGGTCAATGCCAGTTCGGCCGATGCGCCGTCCTGGGTGGTGAATACCATCGAGACGATGCCGGACACGGGAAAATACACGTGATCGAAGCGGTCCCCCGGTTCGAACAGCACCTGCCCGAGCTTGAGCGGCACGCGCTCGAGGTCGTCTACCAGGCGAAAGTAGTCGAAGTCCGGCAGTGCGGCGAGGATACGGTTGTGCTTCGGGTCATCCACGGGGGGAGGCGACGGCGCGTTCATCCTGGGCTTTTTCCAGTGACGCGTTGAGTCCGCGTCGAGTCTTGCCGATGGAATGCCATCCGCTTCTGCAAGCGTAGACCATAAGCGTCGCTGCGTAGGTGCGCCAGCGCACAGAGCTGCGCCGGGACTCGATGGTCCGGCGGCTTGCAGGTACCCGCTTCTCGTGTGCCTCGTTACGGACGGCGCACATCCTCCGGTGTTTGCCGTGCCAGCGGGCGCGGGCGATCCTGCTCGAACAGGAACAGGCCCAGATAGACCAGGAAGGGTGTGAAGATCACCGCCAGTGCGGTGGTGCCCAGATAGCCGCTGCGTCGCTCGGTGCCGAGAAAGCCGACCACGAAGCACAGCGCGAGATAGATCAGCAGGAAGAAGGCCAGCATGACGTGTTACTCCGGTTTGGCACCATAGGGCGCGCGCGTGCTCTGCGGGAGCACGAGGTCGCGGGGCAGGCTGCGAAAGCCCGTTGCCGGCGGCTCGCCGCGCAGACCGCTTTCGTCGGCGGCCGGGGCGAGGCCCTCGGCCGCTTCCGGCGGCGTCTGTGCGTCACGCTCGTCGTCGGACGTTCGCGCCCCGCTCCGAGGGCGGTCTGCGGGAGCGGCGGCGTCCTGTGGCCCGCCCGCTTCGTTTGCGGCGTCACCGTCGTTCGGCTCGGGCAGGGGGTTGGGCGACTTGCCCGGTGCGAGCTCGGACATGCCGCGCGTACCCGACGACTGGGGGAACATGCGCGGCAGGTTGCGCACTTCGGGCAGTGGCACGTCTTCCGAGCGCACCCCCGGCACCGGTGTGGCGGGGGGCATGTCGTGGATGTCGCTGCCGAGAATCAGCGGCAACTGGTCCTTGCCACTGCCGACGATGACCACCTTGCTGTTGGGCGAGCGGGCCAGTTCCACGGTGGCCTCGATGCCGCGCCAGGTGAGCAGGTTCTCGGTCAGTGCGCCCGACACGATGGAATAGAAGTTCTGAATGCCGATCGCCTCGATGCGACGGCGTTCGGCCTCCTGGCGTTCCTGTTCCAGCCGGAAGGTGTAGGAAGCGGCGCGCTGCTCCTGCGCAAGCTTGTCCTGTACCGCGTCCATCACGATGCGCGGCAGCACGACTTCGCGGATGACCACCTTCTGGAAGTCGATCAGGTGTGCGTAGGGGGATTCGAGCATCATTTCGTGTACGTCCTTTTCGAGCGCGTCGAAATGATTCGAGTACAGCTCCATCGAGTCGTAGCGGGCGACGGCCTCGCGCACCGCGCCCACGGCGAGCGGCCGGATCACGCGTGTCTCGTAGTCCGGCCCCAGTTCCTGCAGCATGCGGCCGGCCTGGTCGGGGAAGACGCGGTACAGCGTGGACATTTCGACCGTCAGGTCCATGCTCTCCGCGCTCAGTGCCAGCACCGTGTCGTCGCGCCGCTTGACGCGTGTCTCGACGATGAAGATGCGGTTCCACGGCAGCTTGAAGGCCAGCCCCTCACCGTGGGTTTTCTCTACCCGCGTGCCGCCCAGTAGCCAGCTGTAGAGCACGCCGACGTGACCCGGCAGGATGGTGACGAAGATGTAGCGGTAGAACACCAGCAGCACGAAGCCGATGAGCATGATCGCGCCCACCAGCAGGACGCGGAACTTGCGCACGCGGGCGCGGGAGGCTTCGGATGCGGTGCTCATGGGTTTCGTGCTCGTCATTCGATGGTCAGCGGAAGCTGCCGGCCGGGCCGTACTTCACGGTCGGCCTCGTCGCGCAGCAGCGTGTCGTCGGCGGTCGCGATCACCACGCAGACATTGCGGGCGCGCAGCGCAGGTAGCAGGTGGTCGCGAAAGTATGCAACGAAGCCGGCATCCTGCCCGGCCAGCGTATCGTCGAGGATCAGGACAGGGCGTGCGTCGAGCAGCGCCATCGCCAGCGCGACCCGCCGACGCAGTGCCGATGAGGCCGGTGCGATCTGGTGCGGCGGGCGCTGCGAGGCCGCCTCGTCGATGCCCAGTTCGCGCAGCAGGCCGGGCAGGCGCGCACGAGCGTCGTCGTCGAGCCCATAGGGCCGGTCGAAGACGTGGCTGTCTTCGAACACTGCCGCGAAAAGAGCCCGGTAGCCGGGTAGGTCGGCCGCCTCGACACGACGACCGTCCCATTCGACGTGCCCGTGCGTGGATACATACAGGCCGGTGAGCAGGCGCAGCAAGGCTGTTTTGCCACTGCCGTTGGGGCCGCGCACGACGACCAACTCGCCCGGGCGCAAATTCAGGTCGAAGGGGCCTTCGTCCCCGTGCACGATGCCGTGCAGGCGCAATTCGTCGAAGCGGCGCGGCCAGGCGTGCTCGGCGTCGACCGCGTCCACGCCCTCGGCGGCGAGCTGATCTTCCAGCCGGTCAAGCTCGCCCAGTGCAGCGTTGGCGCGGGCGAGCATCGGCAGCGCGCGCATCAGCACGTTGACGGTGGCGAGCAGGAAGATCGTCACGTAGGTGATCTTGGTGGCCGACTCATGGCTGCTGAAATACTGCGGCAGCGCGAACACGACGGTGGCGAGCAGCAGGTAGAAACCGGCGAAGCCGACCGAGTAGGCACGGTTGGCGCGTTTCATCGCGTCATGCTTGCGCCGCCGCGTCTCGGCGCTCGCGGCGGCCATGAAGCCGCGCTGCAAGTCGTCTCCGCGGCGCCAGTTGAGCTTGATCTCCTTGAAACCGTCGAGCAGTTGCACGAACAGCTCCATGTAGCGCTGCTCGGCCTCGCGCGCGCGCTGCTGTTCGTCCTCGGCCGGGCGCATGTAGTGGCGGAACAGATACACCGTGCCGACTGCAAGCATCACCATGACGATGAAGGCGAACGGCGACAGGTACAGCACGTAGGCGCCCAGGCAGATCATCACGCCGCCGGTGATCAGGCCATGGATCGCCGGTGCGCCGGCCTCCCCCAGGACCGTCGTCGTGCGGCTCAGGACGCCGTAGATGCGCGCCGTGCCGATGCGTTCGACGGCGGCCAGATCTGCGCGACGGAATACGCCGGCCAATTCGCCCTGCAGACGGTCGAGCGTGCGCTCGACCAGTTCGGTGGTCAGGTTCAGCGCCGAATACTGGCTGAACACGATCAGCGCCGAAATGAACAGGAACAGGCCCAGCTGTTGCAGCCGTACCGGCTGGCCGGCGCCCTGGCCGACCATTTCGCTGATCAGGGCGATCGCCGCCATGGTGCTCAGGCTGGCCGCCAGCATCCACGCGATCAGTCGCGGGCGCAGACGCGCGTCGCTCCCCAGAAGCAGTTGCAGGAATCTCAAGCCTCGGCCCCGATTGCGTGAAGTCCGCGTCACTATACATTCATTTACATGCGTGTAAGATTGCCCGGGTATTCATTCGAAGTAGCGCTGTGGCGCGCCTGGCGCGCCGGCAGGCCTTGATCGGGACAGTCTGGAGACGACCATGCAGGAAGCGATGCAGGAGCAGCAGGACACCCCCGCGAGCAACGCCGACAGGATCACCAACGCCGCCAAACTGGTCGGCGAATCGGTGCTTCCCGGTGCCTCGCTCATGATGGACGGCAAGCTCGCCAACGGCGCGGTGCACGCGCTGCTCGGATTCGGCGCACGCGCCCTGGCCGGCCCCGCCGGCATCGTGCTGATTGCCGCCGATTCGTACTCCAAGTCGGTCAGCGACAAGTATCTGTGGGACCACATCGCCCCTCTGTGGAAGCGTCGCGGTTCAAAGACGAACGATGCGCTAGAGGCCGAAGAGGTGCTCGCCGAGGCTCCGCAAGCCGCGCCTGCGGCAAGCACGCCGAAGTCCGGCAAGTCCTGATTCCATTTTTCGCGGCGGTGCGCGGAGCGTCGCCGCGGTCGTCGTCGTTGCGAGGTCATCGATGCTCTGGTTTTTCCTGATCCTGGCCATTGCCCTGATGTTGCTGGCGGCCACCAATCGTCTCGAAGCCATCGACAGCGGTGTCGCCAACTTCTTTCGTCGGCTTCGCCTGGCCTGGGACTACGCCCGCGAGGATGTCGATGACGTCGAGGTCGAGATCCGCGAGCATGCGCGCTCGCAGGCGTCGGCCGCGACGGCCGACTCCGGCGGGACGGCCGAGGCCGCGCCTCCGGGAAGCGCATCGCCGGAACGATAGGCGGCGATGCGCGCGGGGCTCGAACACCGCCTTCATCTGCGCCTGCGCGCGCGCGCCGCAGGGCGGCAGCGCTGGGAGAGCCGGCACCTGGTGGGTCGGCCGGTCGCCGCGGCCCGTCTCGGCATGATGCTCAGCGCCTGCGACGGCGTGCGCAGCGCAGCGGCGAATCCGGCCACCGGACGCATCTTCATCGAGTGCGAAGCGGGCCACGATCCCGATCTCGAGCCCCGTCTGCGCGCGAGCCTGCTGCGCCTGCTGAGTGAAGAGGCGCTGGGTGAGGCCGACCAGCCCGCCGCATCCGCCAGCGCCCCGAGCGATACGCCGCGTCCGGGGCCCAACCCCATTCTCGAACTGATGCGCCGCATGCCGCGCGACCGCCGCGGGCTGACTGCCGCGCCGCTGTGGTCGGCTGCCAACAACGCCGTCAACTTCCTGCCCGAGCTGGGGCTGGTGGGCATCGTCAACGTCGTCAACGGCAAGCAGTTCGGCTTTCTCAAGGCGCTCGGCGCGGGCAGCATGCGTTCGCAGGTGGTCACGCTCGGCGCGTTGACCGGCGCGGCCTTCGCCGCCGAACTGCTGATCGAGCGCAAACGCCGTCGCCAGTGGCGCAAGATCGCCCGCCAGGCCGAGCATGACATCCGCTCGGCGACCTACGCCCACGTGCAGGAACTGGACATGGGCGACATCGAGAAGCAGAGCACCGGCGAGATGATGAACCTGATCTGGGACAACACCTCCCGGGTCAAGAACTTCCTCGAATCGGGCGCCGACGACATCCTGCAACGTGCGATCTCGGCGGTGGTCATCGTCGTCACGCTGGCCGCCGCCTCGCCGGCGCTGGCGCTCAGCGTGCTCGCGCCGCTGCCGGTGATCATCGCCGGTTCGCGCTACGTGCAGCGCAAGACCGAACCGCCCTATGCGGACATGCAGGCCGCCGAGGGGCGCCTCAACAAGCTGCTGGGCAACAACCTGTCCGATATCGCGACGATCAAGAGCTTTACCTCCGAGGCGCGCGAGGCCGAGCGCATGCGCGACATGAGTGCCGAGGTGCGCGACACGTCGAGCAACGCAGTCGAGGTCAGTTCGCGCTACACCGACCTGATGCGTCTGCTCATCTCGGTGTCCTTCGCGGTGTCGATGGTCATCGGCGGCTTCCTCGTCGCACGCAAGTCGATCACGCCGGCGATGTTCACGCTGGTGCTGTTCTTCGTGCCCAAGCTGCTGGTGCGCATGGAAGGCATGGGCGAGAGCTACGACCAGTACCGCGCCGCAATGGGCGCCTCGCGCAGCATCCTCGACGTACTCGAGCGTCGCCCGCGCATCGTCTCGGGCGAGCGCCCGATGCCGCGCGAGGCGGTGCGTGGCGCGATCGATTTTCGCGGCGTGGGTTTCGGCTACGATGCCAGCCATCCGGTGCTCACGGACTTCGATCTCGAGATCCCGGCGCGCGGCACGGTGGCCTTCGTCGGCGCCACCGGTTCGGGCAAGAGCACCATCATGAAGCTGCTTATGCGCTTCTACGACGTCGATGCCGGCGGGGTGTTCGTCGACGGTCACGACCTGCGCGAGTTCGATCTCGCCTCTCTGCGCCGCAACATCGGTTTTGTCAGCCAGGACGTGTTCCTGTTCGACGGCTCCGTGTACGACAACATTCTCTATGGTCGCCCCGATGCCAGCTTCGACGAGGTCGTCGAGGCCGCGCGCGCGGCCGAGGCGCACGAGTTCATCCTCGGCCTGCCCGACGGCTATCGCAGTCAGGTCGGCGAGCGCGGCAAGCGCCTTTCCGGCGGCCAGCGCCAGCGCATCTCGATCGCGCGCGCGATCCTCAAGGATCCGCCCATCCTGGTTCTCGACGAAGCCACCTCGGCCGTCGACAACGAAACCGAGGCCGCCATCCAGCGTTCCATCGAGCGCATCTCGGGCGAGCGCACCACGCTGCTCATCGCCCATCGCCTGTCCACGGTGCGCAACGCCGACTGCATCCACGTGATGGCCAACGGTCGCATCGTCGAGTCCGGTCGTCACAAATCGCTGCTTGCGAAGAAGGGCGTGTATGCCGGCCTGTGGCAGGTGCAGACCGGTCAGGCCGCGCGCGGCGACAGCAGGGCGCGCGCATGAGCGACATTGTGGATGCTCCGGCCCGCGCTTCGCGCGTGGCACTCACGCTGGATCCGGGCGAAGCCGCCCATGCCTGCATGCTTGCCGCGTGCGATGCGCCGCTCGACGTGCTCGAGCGCGAATTGCCGGCGTCGCTCGGTGCGATCGAGCGTGCGCGTCTCGCACGCGCTGCCCATCCGCGTCGCCGCGCGAGTTTTCTGCGCGGGCGCGCCGCGGCCCGCGATGCGCTCGCAGGACTGTGCGACGGACGTTTCGCGCCGGCCGCCTTCGAGATCGTGCCCGGCGCCTTCGAGCAGCCCGTGGTGCGCGGGCCGGCGCCCAACGTCGGCGTCAGCCTCAGTCACACCGACACCCTGGCCGTCGCCGTGGCCTTTCCCGAATCCCACCCGCTGGGTGTCGACATCGAGCGCATCGACGTGGCTAACGAGCGCGTCCTCGCCGAATATGTCGCGCCGGCCGAGCTGGCCGCGCTGCGCGCGGCCGACGCGCACGGCGTCGAGGCGCTGACGCTGCTGTGGGCCGCGCGCGAGGCGCTGTCCAAGGTCTTGCGCGGCGGGTTGGCGATCGACTTTCCGGCACTTGCCGTCGATCACGCAACGCGCGAGAACGGCCTGCTGCGCATCGGTTTCGCCGCCTTTGCCCATCTGCGTGCGGAGGCGTTGTCGGCGCACGGTCACGTGTTCGCGCTGGTCTTGCCGGCGAAGTCCGCCGCCGCCTGGGACGTGCAGGCAGTGCGTGCGTGGCTCGGAGCCGCGACACGGCACTAGGCGGCACGGAGACGACGCGATGACGGTTTGGCTTTTTCCCGGACAGGGTTCGCAGCAGCGCGGCATGGGTGCGACGCTGTTCGACCGATATGCGCAGCGCGTCGCCGAGGCCGACGCCATCCTCGGCTATTCGCTGCGCGCGCTGTGCGAGCAGGATACGGACGGGCTGCTCGATCGCACCGATCACACCCAGCCCGCGCTGTTCGCGGTATGTGCGCTCGAAGCGCAGCGCCGCCTCGACGACGGCGAGCCGGCGCCGAGCGCGGTGGCCGGCCACAGCCTGGGCGAATACGCCGCGCTGTACGCGGCCGGCGTGTTCGATTTCGCCACCGGCGTGCATCTGGTGCGCGAGCGCGGCCGGCTCATGAACGAGGCGCGCGAAGGCGGCATGGCTGCCGTGGTCGGCGCCGATGCCGAGGCATTGCGCCGCGTGCTCGACGCGGGTGGCCACGACGGGGTGGATGTCGCCAATTTCAATGCGCCCACCCAGATCGTGCTCTCCGGGCCGGCGGCCGCGCTCGATGCGGCTGCGCTGGCCTGCCAGGACGCGGGCTTCATGGTGGTGCCGCTGAAGGTCTCGGCGGCCTTCCATTCGCGCCTGATGGCGCCGGCCCGGGAAGCCTTCGCCACCTTCCTCGCAGGTTTCGATTTTGCCGCACCGCGCTGCACCGTCCTCGCCAACGCCAGTGCGCGTCCCTATCCGGCCGACGCCGACGGTATCCGCGATCTGCTGCTGCGCCAGATCACGTCCTCGGTGCGCTGGGTCGACGCCATGCAGTTCCTGCGCGGCGCCGGCCACACCGATTTCGTCGAGGTCGGCCCCGGCGGCGTGCTGACCAAGCTGATGGGCCAGATCGGGAAGCTCCCGCCACCTGCGCCCGAACCGGTCTCGGTGCCGCCGCCGGTGGTGTCGATCGAATCGCGCCGCGAGACCCGTCGGCCGGCCTCGGCGGCCGAGCGCCTCGGCAGCGAGGCCTTCCGTCGCGCTCACAACACGCGCTACGCCTACTTCGCCGGGTCGATGTACAAGGCCATCGCCTCGCCGCAGATGGTCATCGCGCTGGGGCGTGCCGGCATGCTGGGTTTTCTCGGCGTCGGCGGCGTGCCGCTGGCCGATACGCGTGCCGCGATCGCAAGTATCCGCGCGGCGCTGCCGGCCGATGCGCCGTGGGGCGTGAACCTGCTCGCCGATCCGGATCGGCCGGAAGCCGAGATGGCTGCGGTCGAGGCCTATCTCGCCGAGGGCGTGCATACGCTCGAGGCCTCGGCCTTCGTCGCGCTCAGCCCGGCAGTCGTGCGCTTTCGCTACGCCGGAGCACGCCGTCGTCCGGATGGCGGGGTGGAACTGGCGCGTCGCGTCGTCGCCAAGGTCTCGCGCACCGAGGTTGCCGGCGCCTTTCTGCGCCCGGCGCCGGACGAGGTGGTCGACGCGCTGGTCGAGCGCGGCCTGCTGAGCGAGGAGGAGGCCTGGTGCGCGCGCCGCGTGCCGGTCGCCAGCGATCTGTGCGCCGAGGCCGACAGCGGCGGCCACACCGACGGCGGTTCGCCGTTCGCGACGCTGCCGGCGATGCTCGCGCTGCGCGCACGCTCGCCCGGTGCGCAAGACGTGCGCGTCGGCGCGGCCGGTGGCATTGGCACGCCCGAGGCGGTGTTCGCTGCGCTGATGCTGGGCGCGGACTTCGTGTGTACCGGCTCGATCAACCAATGCACGGTCGAGGCCGGCACCAGCGATGCGGTCAAGGACATCCTGCAGGGTGTCGGCCTCAACGACTTCGCCTACGCGCCCGCCGGCGACATGTTCGAGCTCGGTGCCCAGGTGCAGGTGGTGCGCAAGGGGCTGTTCTTCCCGGCGCGGGCGCGACGCCTGTACGATCTGTATCGCCACTACGATTCGCTCGAGGCGATTCCCGAGGACGTGCGCCGCCAGATCGCCGAGCGCTTCTTCGGCCGGCCGCTGGACACCGTATGGCAGCAGACCCGCGAGTGGCTCGCCGCGCACGACGCCGAGGCCCTGGCGCGTGCCGAGGCCTCGTCCAAATACCGCATGGCGCTGGTGTTCCGGCGCTATTTTCACGAGACATCGGAAGCTGCCCTGGCCGGGCGCGTCGAGCACAAGGTGAATTTTCAGATCCATTCCGGGCCGGCGCTGGGCGCCTTCAACGCCTGGGTGCAGGGCACGCCGCTCGATTCATGGCGCGCGCGCCACGTCGCCGACATCGGCCAGCGCCTGCTTGATGGCGCCGCCGGCCTCCTCGAACAACGACTCACGCAACATCTGCCAGCCGCCACCCATGTCGCCAGATAGCATTCTCTCCACCCTCTGCCGCGCGGTCGCCGATGTGCGCCCGGACCTTGACACCGCTGTGCTGACCCCCGCGGACAGCCTGCGCGAGCTGGGCCTCGACTCTATGGAGCGCGCCGAGGTGATCATGCTCGCGATGTCCGAGCTGCGCGTGCGCGTGCCGATGACCGCCTTTGCCGGCGCGGCCGACCTGGGCGCCATTGCGGCAGTGCTGGAGTCGCGCACCTGATGCGCACGCGGTCGGCACCCTACGGCGCCGCGTCGCCGGTCATTACCGGGCTGGGCGTGTGGGGTGGCGGTCTTTCCGGGCGGGAGGCGCTGGCCGCCGCGCTGCGCGAGGATCGTGGCGCAGTGTTTGAAGCCCTGGAACTGCCGCCGCTCGACGAAGCCGTGCCGATGGTCGCGCTGGGCGATCCGGCTGCCGACATCGCGCGCTGGCTCGAGGCCCTCGACGCGGATGCGGCACGCGCCGCCCACCGCGCGCTGCGCCGTGCCCCGGCGAGCGCACAGGCCACGCTGCTGGCCGCGCTCGATGCGTGGTCGCAGGCCGGCGCGCCGGGGCGGGACTGCGCGCTGGTCGCCTCCGCCCAGCATGCCGGCGCGGCCGAATTGCTGCGCGCACAGCCTGCTTTCCTGGCCGATCCGGCCTTCGTCGACCCGGCCCTGATGCTCGTCGCGCAGGACAGCTACGCGGTCTCGCTGGTGTCCGAACTGCTCGGGCTGCGCGGCGCGGCCGCGGTGGTCGGCGCGGCCCAGGCCGGCGGCCTGTTCGCGCTGATCGACGCCGCACGCCTGCTGTGCACCGGTGAGGCCGACGCGGTGCTGGTGCTGGGCGTGCCGAGCCTGCCCGGCGCGCTCGAGGCCGGCGCCTATCGCGCCCTGGGTGCGCTTGCCGATGGCACGTCCGACGGCGAGGCCGGGAGCGTCCCGTTCGATGCCGCGAGCACCGGCTTCGTGCCGGCCGGTTTGGCCGCCGCGCTGGTGCTCGAACGCGCTGACGCGGCCAGCGCACGTGGCGCGACACCGCTGGCGTACCTGGCCGGCTGGGCCACGCGCATGCACGCCAGCGCCCAGCCGTCTCCCGACATCGATGCAGAAGGCGTGGTGATGCGCGGCGCGCTCGACATGGCCGGACTCGCCCCCGAACGGGTCGCGCTGGTCTCGGCCCACGCCACCGGCACGCCGCTGGGCGACCGCGTGGAGGCCGAGGCGATTGCCGCGCTGTTCGACGCGCGTCCCTGGGTCAACGCGCCCAAGAGTCTGTTCGGCCATGCACTGTCGGCGGCCGGCGTGTTCGAGACGGTGTGCTGCGTGCTGCAGATGGTGACCGGCCATGCCCACGGCAATCGCGGGCTGACGCGTCCGCAGGTCGACGGGCCGCGCTACGTGCCGGCCGGCGGGGTCGATGTCGCGCTGCCGGCGGTGCTCAAGACGGCCTTCGGCTTCGGCGGTTTCAACGCCGCCGTGGCGCTGACGGAGGCGGGGGTATGAACGGGCCGGTCGGCATCGAGTACCTCAATGTCTACGGCGGGCGTGCCGCGGTCGACGTGCACGACATGTTCACCGCGCGCGGCCTCGATACGGCGCGCCTGGACAACCTGATGATGCGGCGCAAGGCGGTGGGCCTGCCATGCGAGGACCCGGTAAGCAACGCGGTCAACGCCGCGCGGCCGGTGCTCGAGCGCATCGGAGCGGCCGGGCGTGAGCGCATCGAACTGCTGATCACGGCCACCGAGTCGGGCGTGGATTTCGGCAAGAGTGTGGCCACTTACGTGCACAAGTATCTCGAGCTGCCGGCCAACTGCCGCGTGTTCGAGCTCAAACAGGCCTGCTACGGCGGCACGGCAGCGCTGCAGATGGCGGTTGGCCAGATCGCCGCGGGCCTGTCGCCCGGCGGCAAGGCGCTGATCATCGCCACCGACGTCGCGCGGCCTTCGGTCAAGCTGACCTATGCCGAGCCCTCGCAGGGCGTCGCGGCGGTGGCGATGCTGGTCGGCGACGACCCCGGCGTGCTCGATCTGGACCTGGGCGCGCACGGCGTGCAC
>JACESY010000001.1 GCA_013911595.1 Azoarcus sp. | reverse complement strand
GTGCGAACGAGCTCATTGCCGAGCTGCCCTGCGCCAGCCTTGTGGCCGACAAAGGCTACGATGCCAACGCGTTGGTAACGAGCGTCGAAGCGTCCGGTGCGCAAGCGGTCATTCCGCCGCGCTCCAACCGCATCGAACCCAGGCAGTACGACCGCAGCGCCTACCGCGAACGCAACCTGATCGAGCGCTTCTTCAATCGCATCAAGCATTTTCGACGGATCGCCACGCGTTACGACAAACTCGCCCGCAGCTATCTGGCATTCGTGCGCGTT
This sequence comes from Azoarcus sp., assembly GCA_013911595.1. Lineage (GTDB taxonomy): Bacteria > Pseudomonadota > Gammaproteobacteria > Burkholderiales > Rhodocyclaceae > Pseudazoarcus. The sequence goes on along the minus strand of JACESY010000001.1, from coordinate 58,429 downwards.
GTGTGTGCGGTGATTTCATATCGCTATATGTGAACAGAACCTAGCGTCGCGTGGCACGGCTTGGCGGCGGCGACAATCTCCCGTCAAGATGTCCGAGAAACCGGCAGCAGGCCACATTGGGAGTGCTTGTTCGAGGAGCAGACCGAAGCGTTGCGCGTGGGGTTCGCGAAGGGTGCATGCGCCGTCATGGCGCGTCGGGAAGGTAATGGCGCGGGCTAAAGAATCGATTCGACACGCCGATAACAAGCGTAGAGGCGGCCTTGCGGTTGTCCGACCTGAGCCGCACAAACTTTCCGGGAGTCGCCGATGCGCAACAATCAGCCTGTCACCAACGTCGAAACTCCCGTTCCCGAGGGACGCTTCATCTACAGCCGCACGGATCTGTCCGGCACCATCGTCGCGGCCAACGATCTGTTCGTCGAACTTTCCGGCTTCTCCCGCGAGGAGTTGCTCGGCTCGCCACACAACCTCGTGCGTCACCCTGATATGCCCACGGCCGCCTTCGCCGACCTGTGGGGCGCACTGAAGGCAGGCAACCCCTGGGCCGGCTACGTCAAGAACCGGCGCAAGGACGGCGGCTTCTACTGGGTGCATGCATTCGCCTCGCCGGTGCGCGAGAACGGCAAGATCACCGGCTACGAATCGGTGCGCCGCACCGTGCCGGCCGATCTGAAACCCAAACTGGAATCGGCCTACCGCAAGGTGCGCGAGGGACGCACGCTGACCGTCGAGCGCGGACGCGTGGTGCGCAAGGGCCTGGCGGGGCGCATCGGCGGATTGAGCCTGCGCATGAAGTTGCAGGTCGCGCTCGGCGCCGTCGCCGTGCTCATCCTGGGGCTGTTCCTCGAAGGCGTCGAAGGGATGGGCGGCTTTGCGCAGTTCCTGCACGCGACCCAGGGCTGGGCGTTGCTGGCGACCTTCGTCGCTGCGCTGATGATCCTTGGCTACGTGTCGCTGGGCCTCGTCCCGACGGCGATGCGCGATCTGCGCACGTTGCGCGACACGATGAACGATACCCAGCATGACGGGGACCTGCGCCGTGTGGTGCCGTGCATGCGGCGCGACGAGATCGGCGAGATTTCCGATGCCTACAACGCCATGATGGCCAACCTTCAAGCCATCATGATCAATGTCCAAGGCGCCGCAAGCCAGACCCAGACCCAGTCGGGTGCGCTCTCGCAGGCCATCGACGGCATCTCGCAGAGTGCTGGCGCCACCAGCGAGGCCGCAGCCTCCACCGCAGCCGCCGTGGAGCAGGTGACCGTCGCCATCAACGAGGTGGCCAACAACGTCAAGGACACCGCCGTATCCGCCCGAAAAAGCGCGCACGATGCGGAGGAAGGCATCGAGACGGCCGAACGCGCAGCCGCGCAGATCCGCGAACTGGCGGCCAACGTTCGAGACACGACTCAAACCATGGAGCAGTTGTCCCATTCCTCGCAGGAAATCGGCAAGATCGTCGCGGTGATCTCGGAGATCGCGGCACAGACCAATCTGCTCGCCCTGAACGCCGCCATCGAGGCCGCGCGAGCCGGCGAATCGGGCCGCGGATTCGCCGTCGTCGCCGACGAGGTACGCAAGCTGGCTGAACGCACCAGCCAGTCGACGACCGAGATCACCGGCATCATCGAGGCACTGGCTGCGGAAACCCGTGCTGCCGTCACGGCGGTCGAGCGCGGCGAGGAGCAGGTAGAGGTCAGCGTCGAGAGCGTGCTGTCGACGGCCAGGGCGCTGGCCGAGATCAAGACCTCGGCCGAACAGACGCTGCAACTGATCGACGGCATCGAACTGGCCACCCGCGAGCAGTCGAGCGCCGCGAACGAGATTGCGCACAACGTCGAACAGATCGCGCAGAGATCCGAGGACAGCGCGGAAGCCGTCATGCACGTTGCCCAATCCTCCGGTACGCTAGCCGATGTAGCGACCGGATTGAATGAGACGCTGGCTCGCGTGAAGGTATAGCTCCCTTGCGCGCAAGGTCGCCGTCCGGGTGGAACATCCAACGGACGAGCCTGGAGCGTAATCGATGCAGCCACCCGAACCGACGGATGATGAAGACGAGCGCCTCGCCGCGCTCCACAACCTGAGCCTGCTCGACACCTCGCCCGAAGAGCGGTTCGATCGCATCACGCGGCTCGCGCGCTCGCATTTCGGTGTCTCGATCTGCCTCGTCTCGCTGATCGATGCGACACGCCAGTGGTTCAAGTCCCGCTGCGGGCTGGATTCGGAGCAGACACCCCGCGAAGTGTCTTTTTGCGGACACGCCATCCACGGTGATGACCTCTTCGAGGTCTCCGACGCGACGGCCGATCCGCGCTTCGCCGACAATCCGCTCGTCACCGGTCCGCCGTACGTCCGCTTCTACGCCGGCGTGCCGCTGTCGACGGCCGACGGCTACAAGATCGGCACACTGTGCCTGATCGACAAGAGGCCCCGCCACCTGTGCGCGCGCGAACGCGAACACCTGCGCGACTACGCCGCGATGGTCGAGCAGGAGATCAACGATCTGCGCGGCGAGCGTCTGCGCCACGAGTTGGCCGCGAGCCAGCGACGCTCGCACGCGCTACTCGGCGCCTTCCCCGACATGGTCTTCGTGATCAGTCGCAGCGGGACCTTCATCGAATGTCTGCATCACGAGGATCTGCTGCGACCACGTGAAGAGGTTCTCGGGCGTCACTTGGGCGAGATCCTGCCGACCGCACTCGCCAACCGGATGTGTTCGCACCTGAACGAAGCCTTTCGTACGGGCGCGGAGACGCGCTTCGAGTACGAACTGCCCTTTCCTGAGGGCGTGCGCGCCTTCGAGGCGCGTCTGTGTCCGCTCGACGACGAGGACGTACTGGTCATCGCGCGCAACGTCACGCTCGAGCGCGAGCGTGCCGCCGAACACCAGCGTCTGGCCGAAGTCGCGCGTCAGACAACCAACGGGGTCATGATCACCGACGCGCAGGGGCGGGTGGAGTGGCTCAACGAATCCTTCACGCGCATCACCGGCTACACGCTGGACGAGATGCGCGGCAAGATTCCCGGCGAGGTTCTGCAAGGGGCTGACACCGACCCGGCGGTGGTCATGCAGATGCGCGAGGCCTTGCGCGCGCAGCGTGCCTTCGAGGTCGAACTGATCAACTACACGCGCGAGGCTCGCCCCTATTGGATCCGCATCTCGTGCAGCCCGCTACGCGATGCGGCGGGGACGCTTCAGGGCTACATCGCCATCGAGACCGACATCACGCACGAGAAGGAGGCCGAGGAGCGACTGGGACGCTCCGGGCAGCTGCTGAGCGCAGTGGCCGATGCCAACCGGATCGGCATCTGGCAGTGGAATGTCACCACCGATGCGTTCGAGGTCAACGACACGTGGATCGAACTGGTCGGCTACACCTGCGCGGAACTGGGCGAGATCACCTTTCAGACCTGGGAGCGACTCACGCACCCGGATGATCTCGCGCATTGCCAGCAGTGTCTGCATCGCCACTTTTCCGGCGAGTTGGACTACTACGACGAAGACATCCGGATGCGCCACAAGGCGGGGCACTGGGTGTGGATCAACACCCGCGGCAACCTCGTCTCGCGCCTCGAGAACGGCGCACCGGGGCTGATGCTCGGCACGCACATCGACATCACCGAGCGGCGCGAACTTGAACAGCGCCTGGCCGCCGAGCAGCGACTGCTCTCCCAGATTCTCAAGACCAACGTGTCGACCATCACCGTGCTCGACGAGCACGGCACCATCGTCTTCGCCAACGATGCCGCCTCGCGCATTCTCTCGCCCGACCGCAGCCCGGTGGTGGGCCGCAGCTATGCGTGTGATCGGTGTCGCATCACGGACCTGGAAGGTCGCGTGCTGTCGCCCGAGGATCTGCCGCATGCGCAGTTGTTGCGCGCGGACAAAGCGATCCGTGACTTCCGTCACGTCATGGAATTCCCCGACGGCGAGCGCGTCATCCTGTCGGTCAATGGCACGCGGCTCGAATCCGGCGATGAGGAGGGCTTGCGCTTCGTACTCTCGATCTCCGACATCACCACGGAGGTTTCGACCAAGCGCGCGCTCAGCGACCGGTCCAAGCAGATGCGCGCGGTCGTCGACAACATCCTCGACGCCATCGTCACGATCGACGCCTACGGCCACATCGAGTCCTTCAACCCTGCGGCCGAGCGCATCTTTGCGTACTCCGCATCCGAGGTGCTGGGCAAGAATGTCTCCATGCTCATGCCCGAGCCGCATCGCTCACACCACGACGAGTACATCGCCAACTACCTCAAGACCCATCAGGCGAAGGTCATCGGAGCGAGTCGGGAACTGGAAGGGCGGCGCAGCAACGGCAACATCTTCCCGATGGAACTGCGCATCTCGGAGTACATGCGCGACGGCATGATCTATTTCGTCGGCATGATGCGCGATATCACCAAGCGACGGGCGGCCGAGGCGCAGATCAACCAGCTTGCCTTCTACGATGCGCTCACCGGGCTGCCCAACCGCCGCCTGCTGATCGATCGCCTCGGGCAGGTGATCGCCGCGATCCGCCGCAGACACGCGCACGCTGCGTTGCTGTTCATCGATCTCGACAACTTCAAGATGCTCAACGACAGCGCCGGCCACGACAAGGGCGACGAATTGCTCAAGCAGATCGCGCAGCGTCTGAGCGAGTGCGTGCGTGGCGGCGATACCGTGGCACGCATCGGCGGGGATGAATTCGTCGTGCTCGTGCATGACCTGAGTCCCGAACCAGCCGATGCAATCCACCAGGCTGAGCTCGTCGCCGAGAAGGTGCAACGCGCGCTGACCCGGCCCTTCCTGCTTGAAGGCGTCGAGCACTACAGCAGCGGCAGCATCGGCGTGACGCTCATCGACGAGACCGCGGACTCGCTCGAACTGATCCTCAAACAGGCCGATCTGGCGATGTACGAAGCCAAGACCAGTGGCGACAACACCATCCGCTTCTTCGATCCGCAGATGCAGATCGCGGTCGAGGAGCGCGTCAAGCTCGAGAGCGATTTGCGCGGTGCGATGCGCAACCGTGAGTTGATCCCCTACTTCCAGTTGCAGGTCGACGCAGCCGGACGACCCATCGGGGCCGAGATCTTGCTGCGCTGGGAGCACCCCGATCGCGGCCTGATCTCTCCGGCGACCTTCATCCCGCTGGCCGAAGATACGGGGCTGATCGTTCCCATCGGCTTCGAGGTCCTGGAGGCCGCCTGTGCTTTGCTGGCCCGTTGGCGAAAACACGCGCGCACTGCCGACCTGACGCTTTCCGTGAACGTCAGTGTTGTGCAGTTTCGCAACGACGCGCTCATCGAACGCCTGGCACAGATTCTTGAGCAAAGCGGTGTGGAGCCTTCACTGCTCAAACTGGAGATCACCGAGAGCGTGCTGGCCGACGACCTCGCCGACGTCGCCGACAAGCTGCGCCAACTCAAGGCACTGGGCCTGAAGCTCTCGCTGGACGACTTCGGGACCGGCTACTCGTCACTGTCCTACCTCAAAAACCTGCCGCTTGACCAGATCAAGATCGACCAGAGCTTCGTGCGCGACCTCCTCGACAATCCGAACGATGTGGCCATCGCCCACTCGGTCATCTCGCTGGCGAGCGCGATCGGGTTGGACGTGATTGCCGAAGGGGTCGAGACCGAGTCGCAGCGCGAGGTGCTAGAACGCATCGGTTGCGAATACTTCCAGGGGTATTTGTTCGGTCGTCCGGTGCCGCTGGCCGATCTCGAAGAAGTGTTACGAGCACGGTGGACTCGTGCTCCCGTGCGGTGAAACGTGAAGCTAATGGAGTCGCCGCGATGTTGCGTCTGCACGGGTTCGTCACGAGTCTGTCAAGTCGGTACGCTTTTTCCAAGGCATAATCCGAGGCCATTTGAAATGCAGAGACTGGAAAATTGAAAACAACGAATTGGACGAAGCGTTCCGTCGTCGCTGCGGCGCTGACGCTTTTGCCCGGGCTGGCTGCCGCGCAGGAGGTTACGATCACATACGGGCCGATTGAGCCCACGGCCGTACCCACCCTCTCTCAATGGGGGATGATCGGCATGTCTGTGCTGATTGCGCTTGCTGCGTATGCCACGCTCCGGCGCACGGGCGGAGCGAGATTTCTTCTGGCCTTGGGGGTGTGCGCAGCAGGACTGCTTGGCGCGGAGGGCTATCGGATTGTCGGGACGGCGCGGGCCGTTCCTGCCCCGGTCATGGATCAGCCTCAAGGCGGCACGCTAGTCTTCCCCGCCCCGAGCTTTTCGTCGATGCCGGTAGAGAACACGACCTCGGTACCATTGCAGATTCTGTCGATCTCCCCCGACCTGTACGCGCAGGCACCAGGTACGACCTGCGACCCCGGGGTGATCGTAGCGCCCGGTGGCACCTGCGATGTGAGCGCACCGCCGCCTTGATAATCTTGCCACTTGGCTTGATCTTGTTCCCGCGGGGCTCGAGACCGAGGGTCTCGGATCCCCGCCAGAGCGGGGCCAAGAGTCGGCCGGGAAGCGGCAAGATACGACTGATTAACCCGACACTTCAATGCCTATGCCGAGTAGAGGGAATACGCTCGTTACGCTACCCAAACTTGCGAAGGTCTGGATGCTCTTCCCGGCGGCTGTGGTTGGCGGATCTTGCTACATCTCGTCGAAGCGACGTCCCACCACACTCAGCTTGTAATGGCTTTTCGATTAGGCCGCCGTCACCAATCCCCTCGGTTCCCAAACTGGCCACGGCTGTGCTTCCTCGAATGCGGCCGCAGCACGCAGCAAATCAATTTCGCCGAGATTTCGCGTCACCATTTGAAGCCCCACAGGCAAGCCCTCGGCTGTCATGCCGCAGGGAATCGACGCCGCGGGTTGGCCGGTCAGGTTGAACGGGTAGGTGTAGTACACCCACGACACTATGTTGCGGTCGGTTGTTTCGGGCGGCACTTCCACGCCGCATAGGGGCGCTGGGACCGGTAGAGTGGGCGTGAGTAGCAGATCGTAATCCATGAAGAACCGCCGCATCCGCTCGCGAAAGTCGTATCGCGCGAAGACCTTGGCGTAATAGTCCTCAAGTCGTTGGTCGAGCGCCCCGTCTAGAACGCTCGCTACCGCAGGATCGAGCATCCCCCGCTGCTCAACGAGTACATCACGCAGGCGAGTACCGACGCCGGCGTAGAACTCGGCCATCCACAGATCACCCGGATCCTCCATGATGTGATCAACACGTTCGACAATGCAGCCCATTTGCTCGAACGTCAGCGCGGCGCGCTCAGCGATGGCGAGCACCTCGGGTTGCGGATGAGCGTAGCCGAGCGTGGGCGACCACGCGATACGCATTCCCGCCACCGGCAGTTCGCACGCGGCGAGGAAATCAGGTATCGGCGCGGCTACCGAGAATGGATCGCGTGCGTCGTAACCCGCTACCGCCTGCAACAAGAGCGCCGCATCACGCACGGTGCGCGTCAGCGGACCAACGTGCGCCAAAGTGGGGGTGGCCGAGGTCGGAAACACCGGCACTCGGCCGAAGTTGGCCTTCAGACCGAAAAGGTTGGTCATTGATGCGGGGATGCGCAGCGAGCCACCGCCGTCGGTGCCCAGTGCCAACGCGCTGACTCCCGCCGCCACGCTGGCCGCAGCCCCGGCACTGGAGCCACCTGGTGTGCGCGTGAGGCTCCACGGGTTCCGTGTGACGCCGGTCAGTGGGGAGTCGCCAACGGCCTTGCAGCCGAACTCGCTGGTGGTGGTCTTGCCCAGGATGCAGGCGCCGGCTGATCGGACTCGTTCGCTTGCCGGTGCGTCGGCCGCGGCGACTTTGCCGGCCTGGGTTCGCGAACCGAATGCGCACGGCAAATCGGCGACTGCGATGAGGTCTTTGACCGAGATGGGCAGACCGTGCAGCAGCCCCAGAGGTGCCCCCTCCATGACTGCGCGCTCCGCCGCGTGCGCCGCTGCAAGAGCCATCTCGGGCGCTCGTTCGGCGAAGGCGTTCAGATGCGGCTCGGTCTCGTCCATGCGCTCAAGGGCGCGCCGCACTACATCAACCGGTGAAATCTGCTTGCTCGCGATCGCGTCGCGCAGATCCAGCGCCGACATGAAATCGAATTCACGGCTCATGGGGTTTTCCTCAGATGGCGCCCAGCGCGCGGTCAAGCTCTGCATGCTCGGGCGCCCTGCACTCGGCCAGACGCTGCAGGATGTCGTCACGCTGCAGCCCGCGCCCGATCAACACCAGACGACTGTCGTCGACCTCATGAGGCCAAGCTTCGGCGTAGGTCAGTGGGCTGAACACCTGCTGCACGCCCTGCACGATCACTGGACGCGGATCGATGCCGAAGCGAACCAGTCCTTTGACCCGGAAAAGATTCTCTCCGTGCTGCTCCAGAAACTCCGACAGCGTGTTCATCAGCGCTTGGTAGTCGAGCGCGTGGGCTCCACGGAAGGAGACCGACACGATATCGCCGTGCTGGCCTGAGTGACGACTGTGGTGGTCGTGATCGCAGTGGCTGCTGCAGCCATCGTGCGTGCAGGCGTCGGGCGTGGTCTCGCCAATCCACTCCGCTACTGCGCTGGCGCGTGTATTCGGATCAAACAGGCCGAGGTTCATCACCTGAGAAGCGCTTAGCTCGGCATGGGCGGTGGTCTCGACCGGGCAGCCGGGATTGAGTCCACGCACGGCTGCCAACGCCTCCGCATAGCCCTCGTCATCGACCAGGTCGCGCTTGTTGAAGATGATCTTGTCGGCCATCGCCACCTGCTTGCGCGCCTCGGATGAGGTCGCGAGCTGACGCACCACATGTTTGAGGTCGACCATGGTGACGATCGCGTCCAGGCGGTAGCTGAGATTGAGTTGCATGTCGGTATAAAACACCTGCGCCAGTGGCGTGGGGTCGGCGATACCGGTTGTCTCGATCAGCAGCCGATCAAACTCGATCTTGGGTTCCAGCGCGCCTACACGGCGCATGAACAGCTCGTAGATGGTCTTGACCAAGTCATCCTTGCTGGCACAACAGATGCAGCCATTCTTGAGTTCGAGCATGTCCTCCGACGCGCGTGACACCAAGTCGCCGTCGATACCGATCTCACCGAATTCGTTAACGATGACTGCGATGCGTCCCGCGTCCGGATCGGATAGCACACGGTTCAGGCAGGTCGTCTTGCCGGCACCGAGAAAGCCGGTAAGCAGGGTAATGGGGATACGTTGATCCATGAGATTCCTCCAGGGCACGAGGGCCGCGGTTTTACCGCGGCCCGTCAAGCAGGTCAGTCGACGACTGCCCAGGCACGCACCGGCGAGCCGCTGCCGTGGTCGATCTTCAGGGGCGGACCGTAGAACATGAATTCGCCCTTGCCGATCAGCTCCTCGAGATTCACCAGCCACTCGTAGTGTGTGATGCCGCGGTCGCGGCACACACGGTGACTGGGAAATTCGTTATGCGAGGGTTTGTCGGTGGAAGGCCCTTCGACGCCATGCAGCTTGGAGCCGCGGTCAGCGAGCCAGTGGGTTGCGGCCTCGGTGAGGCCGGGGTTCGACCACACCACCTTGACGTCGGGGTAGTACTTGCGATGCAGTCCCGTGCACATCAGGACGATATGACCGTCGATCTTGATCCCGGCCTTGGCTTCCGCTTCTTCCAGGTCTGATACGTCGATATCTCCCAAATCGGGAATGTGGCGCAGGTCGAGGCACACCGCCTTGCCCATGAACATGTCGAGCGGCATCTCATCGATGGTCGCCCCGTTGGGACCCACGTGATAGAAGGCATCCACGTGGGTCGCAATGTGGTCGAGCATCGACAGGTGGGTGGTGGCGAAGGTCATCTGGTCGCCCGGAACCCCCAAGTTGAAGCGCTTGGAGGACTCGTGCGTGAAGTGCGCGGTAATCACCGGGCGCTGGAACAGCTTGTGCGCCGGCATGTTGTCTTCGATCTTCAGGGTCAGGTCAATGATGGACATCTGTGGTTCCTTTTTCGAACGGGTGAGCACGAATGCGGCCGCGTAACGGCTACATCATTTTCTCGGGCAGCCAGTTGGCGAGCTCGGGAAAGAGAATGACCAGCAAGGCGACGAGGAGCAGGATCAGCCAATACGGGATCGAGCCACGGAAGATGCGCCCCAGAGTGGCCTCTGGGTCGGTGACGCACCCTTTGACGGTGTAGACGCACAGCCCCAGCGGTGGTGTGAGCAGACCTGCTTCGATCACCAGAATGCCGACGATCGCGAAGGCCAGCGGTTCAAGCCCGAAGGTGCCGGCGATGGGCGCGAAGATCGGCACGGTAAGGAGGATGATCGAGGTGCTATCGAGGAACATGCCCAACAGCAGCCAGATCATCACCATGATCGCGAGCACAGCGTAGACGTCGCCGACGCCCAGAAAGAGATCGCCGATCATGCCGCCGATGCCCCCCAGCGCCAGCAGTCGCGAGTACATCTGGGCAGTGATCAGCAGGAACAGCAATGGGGCAGAAATGCGTCCGGCATCGAGGATGGAGTGCCAGAAGTCGTTCACGCGCATGCGTTTGGCGAGCCCGACAGCTACCGCACCCAGGACCCCCATGCCGGCTGCCTCGGTCGGAGTGAACAGCCCGAACCAGATGCCGCCAAACACCATCAGGACCATCAGCGATACACCCAGGGCGCCGACCAGATTGCGTGCGTCGACCGGTTCCGGCTCGAGCTCTTCCTCTTTGCCCGCGCCAAACAGGCGCGGACGCAGGCAGGCGTATGCAAGCAAGAACAGGAAGAAAAGAAAGGCCAGTAGCAGGCCGGGTACGACGCCTGCGATGAACAGCTTGCCGATCGACTGTTCGGCCATCACGCCCCAGATGATCAGCAGCACGCTTGGCGGGAGCAGCATCCCCAGCGAAGCGCTACCTGCAATCGACCCAAGTGCCAGACCCTTGTCGTATTTGGCACGAACCATCTCCGGATAGGCGATGCGTGAGAATGCTGCCGCAGATGCGATCGAGACGCCGGTGACTGCGCCGAACACCGCGTTGCCACCGACCGTGGCCAAGGCAAGACGGCCGGGTAGCAGGCGCAGGGAACGGTTGATGAGCTTGAACAGGTCGCTCGCCGCACCCGAGCGGGCGAGAATCTCGCCCATCAGCACGAACAGGGGAATGGTGGCAAATTCGTACGCGCGGATCGCGCCAAAGGCACTGCTGGCAAGCAGAGAACTGCCGAACTCGAACGACCCCATCAACCAGGCCAGACCGAAGAAGCTCGTCAGGCCCAGCGAGAGCACCACCGGAATCCCCAGGATCACGCTCAGCATGAGGACCGCGATGATGATCGCAGCGTACTCGGGGCTACCCATGCTGCACCTCCGAGGATTTCGCTGGCGACGAACGGGAAGCAAACATGCCTCCGAGCATCAGTGCGGCCAGCACCAGGTAGGCCACAGACGCCAGTCCGGAGCCGACCACGATCGCAAGCCGGCTGGGGAAGACCGGCACCGCGAAGGTGACATGCCCCTCGAATTCGTTATTGATGAACGAGGTGACCATGTTTCCCCACTCCGCCCATGCCAGGACCGCAAAGAAGAACGCTCCGAGCAGGTGGCCCGTCAGCCACAACGAGCGCTTGAACAGCTCGTTGGGGACCATGTCCATGATCTCGGTACGCAACATGCCGCCGATACGCACCGTAAAGGGCAGTTGCAGGAAAGCGATGATTACAAGGGTGTTCACCACCAGTTCGGCGACGCCGATGATGGGCTTGCTGAATAAGCCACGTCCGAACACGTCGGCCGAGATCAGCAGCGCAATCAACACCATGAGCAGTGCTGCGAGTACGGTCAGCGTCTTGCTGATCACCCCGAGCACGCCATCGACTGCGCCAAGCCAGCCACGTGGCCTGTAGGTATCGGTTCGCATGGAATTGCCTGTTTTCAGATCGTTGCGAATCAAGGGCACACCTGGCCGCGACGGCCAGGTGTGCTTGGCGTATCAGTCGATGACGTAGGGATAGGGGAACTGGTAGCCGCGCTTGGCCAGTTCTTCGACATAGGTGCGCAGGATTGCGCTGCCGGGCATCCCCTGCTTGTTCACTTCCTGGGCCATCCGGTTGGGAAAGTCCTTCACGGCCTCGGCCCACTCGCGCCGGGCCTTGGGACTGATTTCCTTGACCGTGACACCCGATTCGGCGGCCTTCTGGAGCCCGTCGCGGTCTGCGGCGGCGCACACTTCAGCGGTGGCGTCCTCATAGTCGCGCGCGACTTCCTGGAGGATGTCCTGCGCGTCTTTGGGCAGCTTGTTCCAGGTCTGCAGATTGATCGTCACCGCGTTGACCGGCATCGCACCGAAGTCGGTCTTGGTGAAGTGTTTGGCGACCTCATTGAGCTTGAACGTGGTCCACCATGTGGCGGTGCTGATGTAGCCCTGATACACGCCGGTCTGAATCGCCTGGTATGCCTCGTTCAGGTTCGACGCAACCGGCGTGGCTCCCGAGATCCAGTCCAGATTCACGCCCGCCCCGGCAATCTTGCGGCCCTGCAGATCCGAGAAGTGGCTCCAATCGAAGTTCGTACCCAGGCCGTAGTTGGCCAGACAGCTGATTGCCAGCAGCTTCTGGTTGTGCTTTTTTTCAAACACTTCGGTCAGCACGGGAAAGGCGGCATAGGTCGCGCGGGCCGCCTCGCTGGCAACCTTGGAATCCGGGCTGCCGAAGGGCAGGAACAGCGGGAAGTTGTGCGCCAGCAACTCGGACGGTTCGAAGATCATGCTCACGAAACCGATGTCGAGCAGACCGCTACGCGTGGCGCGCAATACCTCGGTGACCTTCGCTACTTGCCCGGCATGCAGTTCCATCACCTTCAGACTGTGGTCGGTCCTTTCTGCGATGCGCTTCTTGAGCTGCGGTACGAAGAAGTGATGCGCGGTCTCGGTGTATGAGAGCAATCCGATCGGGTGACCCGACCCAACCCGCAGGTTGATCTGCTCTGCCTGGGCGGTACCAGCCACCAGGCCTGCGGCCAACAGCAATGAAGCAAGCAATCCTTTTTTCATTTGACGTCCTCGGAAAGTTGAATTCAGGAACGTTCCACGCGACGGATGCGCCTTTATTGGCCGCCGCGAAGCGACTTCCGGCATGCCGACTCGGCCCGAGCGATCCGGCACTGCCGGACACCCGTATCGATCGGACAACGTCATTAATGCAGACAAAAAACCATAAAACAAATACAGTTTTAGGCTATCTGCCATATAAAAAAACGATGGCTCAGGTTGGTGCGGCTGGTCGGTGCCCGAAGTGGCTTCAGATAGACGATCGTGAGGGACTTGCACCAGAATTGAGCGCTTGCGCCCAGTTTTGGACTTTATTTTTGGTGGCGGAAAAGTTTGCGCAACAGCCTGCAGCGTCTGGCCTGGTTTGTTCTGGTATAAGTTTCGTGCGGAAACTATGACCAACTTCAGGGTGCTGAACAGGGGGCTTGGTGAATCTCAAACAAGTGCGATATTTCGTTCGCATCATTGAATGCGGCAGCCTGTCGAAAGCTGCTGCCGAGCTTGGAGTTGCGCAGCCGGCGTTGAGCCAGCACCTGAGACTTTTGGAGGAGGAATTAGGCGTCGAGCTGGTGGTGAGGCATTCGAGAGGGGTCTTGCCCAACGACCTGGGGGCCATGTTGCTGAGCCACTTCCGGTCGATTCTCAACGAGATCGATCGCACGCCGACCCTTGTTCGGGACCTGACGTCGAATCCGTCCGGGGAAGTGCGACTTGGCGTACCAACGACCGCAGCTCGCGCGCTTACCACTCGGATCGTCCCGCGTGTGCACGAGCGGTACCCGTCGATCACCCTTCAAGTCGTGGAGGCTATGAGTAGCAGCCTGGGCCAGTCGCTACAGCAAGGCGCGCTTGATCTGGCTGTGTTGTACAACCCGGCGATGCTGCCGCTCGACGACACTACAGAGCTGACCCCGGTGCTCACCGAGGACCTGTTTCTGATGTCGAAAAGCAAGGACAAGATCATGAACCGCGAGGTTGTGCCGTTTCCGCTGCTCGCCGAGTTCCCACTGGTGTTGCCGTGCTATCCGAACGTCCTCACCAAGCTTCTCTACGAACAGGCTACGCGGCGCGGCGTGCCGCTGAACGTCAAGTTCGAGATCGATTCGATGAGCAGCATCATGGAATTGATCAACGGTGATTTCTGCAGTGTATTGCCGCGTGTGACGATGCGCCGTGAACTGGCAGAGGGGAGCGTGGTTGCGACACCTATCGTAGACCCACCGCTCTCGTGGAGCGTGTACGTCGCATCTTCCACCAAACGTGTGCGCTCGCGCGCAATGCGCGCGGTCCACAGGCTCGTCATCGAGGTTGCTCATGAAATGGTCGACGAAGGGACATGGCCGGCCCGGCTGATTTAGCAGGTCGATGCAAGCAAAAGGGCTGGCTGGGTTCCGAGGGTGCTAAAGGATTCTTCATCTCGCGTCCGATGCCGGCGTCCGCAGTATCGGATTGGCTGATCAAACAGTGAGCCCAGGCGAACGCTTTGCCATCCGATACACATCGCTCCCTCGAAAGGTGGTGGGGTGTTTTCGACTTTATTGGGCAAACGTCTTACGAAGCCGTTGAACTATGTGTTCTCGTTTTCGACTTTGAACGTGACGCGAGCTGTGCGGGGTGGTGAGGGAGCCCTTGTCGGCGCTGAAGCGACGTTTTCGACTTTAATTGCGCAGAACAGCCACGTTCACGATCTGCTTCAGAACCGAGACGATGTGACTTTCGGTGAATCGTGACTTCTTCATCGGGAACCTCCTTACTGATAAGACATGCCAGAAAGTTCTACCTATCGGGTGTCCATCAGATGGTGAGGCTGACGAAGCAACGACATGAGCAAGCTCTGCCGGGACGATGCGATGGTGGAACCGGTACGTGCCGCCTATCAGAATGCGATCAAGTGTCTCCTAGCGGGGTAGCGGATTCTCCCGCGACTATGTGAGCACTTCAGTGATGCCACGCAACGCTCTCGACCAGCGATTGTTCGCTTGGTGACAAGCGACACACCTGCTCCCCATCCACACTGATTCCAGCTGCATGAACCGGACGCCTTCAGGGCGACTTCCGGTACTTGCGGCGGGACCGGCGCGCAAACGTGTGCGCCGGCGAGGTTTCAGCCAACTGGGAGGAAGCATCATGTCGTCAGAACATCGTTGCGGGCCAGGTTGTTCGCATGGGCATCAGGACGCGCAAGCGGTCGAGCAGTTCACCGAGGCACGGCGCGGTTTCATGAAGGACGTACTCGTCAGCGGCACGGCGCTGTCGCTCGGGGCGTTCGGCTCGTCCGCGCACGCAGCCTCGTCCTTCGCCGGTGGCGGCCCCGTGCGCACCGAGAAGGCGTTGGCCACGCATTACCACATCCCGGCCACCGCCGACACGGTGCATTGGGGCTACTTCAGCAAGTCGCTCAAGCCGACAGTCGAACTGGAGTCGGGTGACTTCGCGACCATCGAGACGCTCACTCACCATTGCGGCGACGATGTCGAGCGCATGATCAAAGGAGATCCCGGCGCCGAGAGCGTGTTTCGCTGGGACGCCAACGGCAAGGCAGTCGACCGGCGCGGCGCCGGCCCCATGGATCATCCGCTCGGGGCCGGTGGCGGCCAGGGTGTGCATATCTGTACCGGCCCGATCGCGATACGGGGGGCGGAGCCGGGTGACGTCCTCGAAGTGCGAATCCTTGATGTGTGGCCGCGCGAATCCGGCAATCCGCAATTCAAGGGACGCACCTTCGGTTCGAACGCCGCAGCCAATTGGGGGTTCCACTACGGAGACCTGATCGAGGAGCCCACCAAACGCGAGGTCATCACCATCTATGAGGTTGATGCGCGCGGGGAGCGCAACTGGGCGCGTGCCGCCTACAACTACCGCTGGACGCCGCAGACCGATCCGTCCGGCGTCATCCATCCGATCATCGACTATCCCGGCGTTCCGGTCGATCCGAAGTCGATTCAGCCCAGACACGACATCCTCAAGGACATCCGCATCCCGGTGCGTCCTCACTTCGGCACCATGGGGCTGGCGCCGGTCGAGGCCGACATGGTCAATTCGATCCCGCCCAGCTACACGGGCGGCAACATCGACAACTGGCGCATGGGCAAGGGCGCAACCATGTACTACCCGGTGTCCGTCCCTGGCGGGCTGTTCTCGGTGGGTGACCCGCATGCCTCGCAGGGCGACTCGGAACTTTGCGGCACGGCGATCGAATGCTCGCTGACGGGCGTGTTCCAGTTCATCCTGCACAAGAAGGCGACACTGGACGATTCGCCGCTGGCCGAACTCGCCTATCCCCTGTTGGAGACGCGCGAGCAGTGGGTACTGCACGGATTCAGCTATCCGAACTACCTGCGCGATCTGGGCGCCGACGCGCAGAACGAGATCTTCGCCAAGTCTTCGGTGGATCTGGCCTTGCGTGACGCCTTCCACAAGATGCGCCACTTCCTGATGCGCACGCAGAACCTGAGCGAAGACGAAGCCGTGTCGCTGCTATCGATCGCCGTCGACTTCGGCATCACGCAGGTCGTGGACGGCAACTGGGGCGTACACGCCATCGTTCCGAAGCAGATTTTCCCGGCACGCGCCTGAGTTGGCGCCGCGGCGGGTCCGACGGCTGTATCAAGCCCGTCGGGCCCGCACTCCGTCGCAGCGTAATCCTTCGCGTTCGCGCAGAATCGACTTGCGCACGATCGCGTGCACGCCAAGGTTGCCGTTGACCACCTGCGTCACCCCGAAATCGACCGCGACGGACAATAGCGAAATCGCCTCGTCCTCGCTCAATCCGTGCGCGGTCATCAGGAAACGCCGCGTCTTGCGAAAGGCGTCGCGCATCGCCAGATCGAGTGACGCGCGCTTGTACACTTCCGTCTGTGCGGCCGGGCCCAGTTCGACCAGGTGGTTGGGGTGGCTCAAGCCCTGGATCACCCATTCGTCGGGGGTCTCCAGAAACGGGTGATCGAGGTCGGCGAGATAGTGACCTTCGAGCGCGCAGGCCTTGTGCACGATCAGGTCGAAGTCGCCCGTGAGCGAACATTCGATGGCCGTACCGCACAGTTCCGAGTCACCCTGCGAGGCATGCGGGTCGCCGACGGAAAACAGCGCACCGCGCACCCCAACCGGCAGGAACAGCGAGGCGCCGGGAGCGGCCCGCCAGTTGTCGAGATTGCCCCCGAAGCAACCCGGCGGTATGGAGTCGACGTCGACCTCATGCCGCGGTGCGACTGCCAGCACGCCGAAATGCGGGCGCAGCGGTATGCGCACGCCGTCGAGCACGCCATGGCATTTGTGGATGGTGGCGTGATCGACCGGCACGCCGGGGTAGTCGATGGTGTCGTGACGCACGCCCGAGGGGTCGGTCTGTGGAGTCCAGCGGAAGCTGTACACGGCGCGCGCGAAATTGTCGAAGCCGGTTGCGTGCAGTTCGTAGATGGTCACGACCTCGCGGGGTCGTGGCTCGGTGAGCAGATCGTGGTAGTGGTAACCCCACCAGGTCGCAGCGTTGCTGCCAAAGCTGCGTCCGGCGAACTCCGGGTTGTGGCTCGGACGCTGACGGATGTCCACAACGCGCACCTCGAGTACGTCACCCGGTTCCGCCTCCTCAACGAATACCGGCCCGGTGCACACATGCACGCCGAAACCCTCGCCCGCACCGCGCCCGAAGATCGACGCATCGAGCGGCCCGGCACCGCGTCGATCGACCGCCTTGCCGCTGGCGTCCCAGCGGAAAACGCTCTCGGCGCCCGGATCATCACGCACCATGCGTTCGACATCATCGGTGGCGTGCTGGGTCAGCGCCTCGATCGTGATTCGATCTCCCGAACGCACGCGTGCGACCGGCTCAAGGAAACGATTGAAATACCCCCAGTGAACGGTCTCGGACGTGGCGTGCAGGTAGTGATGCGCGGCACCGTCGTCATCGCGGTACTGCGCATCGATCTCTCTCCTGAGGGTCGTGTCACCCGGATGCGCACTGAGCGAAGGCACCCCGGCGGAGTCCGGGCGTCCGCGCAGGCGCACCGGCTTCGACTCCTGTGATGCTGCCCGGCACGCGCTGGGCGTGTAGCCGAATTCGCGCACAAATGCCCGGGTGAAATTGGCCGCATCGCCAAATCCCCACCGGAAACACAATTCACCGATCGCAAAGTGCGACAGTGCCGGGTCACGCAAATCGTTGCGGCATCGATACAGTCGCCGCTTGCGCACATGCCCGCCAAAGGTGGTACCCGCCCCTGCGAACAGGCGTTGAACATAGCGTGGCGACAACCGGGCTTCGTGCGCAATGTGCGCAAGGTCGAGATCGGCCTCCGTCAGGTGCGAATCGATCAACTGGCAGACGCGGCGAAGATGGGCCAGTTGCACCGAAGTGGAGGCGCTCTCCGCAACATCGTCCGTCTCATGCGCAAGAGCGGGCAGCATCATGCCGGTCAGCGCAGCCTCGATCTGCCCGAGATCACCCGATTCCAGCGCTTCCAGACGCTCACCTGCCGAGCGCACGAGATCGGTCGCAACTGCACCCAGCGCGGCCGATCGGCTGATGCAGTTGAAATTGGAGCGGCGTGTGTTCAGCACCCGTCTGGCGAAACCGGCATCGCCCAGCACCACCACCGTCGCAGCGAAGTCGGCGTCGAATTCGATGCGCCAGTCGCTGCGCGCATCCATCACGAAGCCGTCGCCGACGGCGATCGCCTCCTCTCGGTCGCTGGTCGTGACGCGCCCCTCGCCGTGGTGACAGACGAAAACGACGATCGCTCCGTCTCGCACCTGTGCTTCCAGCGACACGAGTGTCTGCGCCCCGCCCTTGAGATGGCCAAAGCGCGCACCGGCTGGCGAATCGCGCACCGTGGCGAAGCCGACCAGGCGTGCCGCGGAGCAATCGGAGCAGGTCTTCAGATACAGGAGCGCGAGCACCTCCGACCATGCGCGCGCGCGCAATGCGCTCGGATAGGCGTCACTGGCGAAACTCTCGGCACGTGCGCTCATGACCTCCCCGGCTGAATGGGGTGGGTCGTCTTTGCGACCTTCCCTTCAGCGCCCCTCTCACGGGCGGCGGATTCTGTTCATTCGTTTGCGCTCATGATAAACCGGATAGCGTTCAGCCCCACGAAGGCTGCGTTCCAGGTTCGAGTTCTTGCGAGTGCGCCAACCAACCTATCCCGTGAAGAGTCGTGAAACGGATTTTCGTCACGAACAAGTCTCATCCAGAAGGCAGGGCACCGGATCACGCGACATCGTCGCACGCAAGTTTGCGAGCAGGCTCGGCCTCGCGCTCTTCGATCAATTCCTCAAAGACCGTACCGTGCGCGTTACCGCCGCGATGAGGACAAGAGCCAGATCGCGTTGTGAAGTCCGGACCGAATGACTCTCAAGGTCAGAGCAGGAGGCTTCGCGGTGGATCGGTTGCGTGGCTCAATGACTGATCATCCACGGGCGCGTCCCTGGGAAGCTCTTCGCACCATCGGCAGATACGTTCGTCTTGCGATTCTTCGCACCGTTGCAGCAACCGCAGCCGGGGCCGTGACGGTGACGCTCCTTGTACTCGGTCGAGGTCAGTGGCTGGTGTGCTGAGCGTTCGTTGGTCGTGTGCGCGGCCCGTTGGGCCGAAGACGTGACGCTCAGCTTCGGCGCGGTGAGCAGTACCCGTGCCGCTGGTTGGCCGCATTGCGGGCAGGTGCATACGGCATCGCGCTCGCTCACACGACGTACGGCAGTGAAGTCGCCGCATGCATCGCACAGGAATTCGTAGACGGGCATTTCCAGGGGACCTCCGTAAATCTGCTCGAACAAGGCATCGCGACCCAGGTCGCGATGCCTTCCGGATCTTGCTCAGACAGTCAAAGATCAGGGGCGAGCGGTACGTCCACCCCGCCGGCGATGTGCTTGACCGGCCCCTGCGCACTCGGGTTGATGTCGAACTCGAAGATCTCGGTCGGAAGCCACAGTGTCGCGCAAGCGTTGGGGATGTCGACCACGCCACTGATGTGTCCCTGTACCGGCGCCGTACCCAGAATCGCGTAGCCCTGGGCGCCGGTATAGCCGAACTTCTTGAGGTACTCGATTGCGTTCAGGCAGGCCTGCCGGTAGGCAATGTGGACGTCCAAATAGTGCTGCTTGCCGCGCTCGTCCACCGAGATGCCCTCGAAGATCAGGTAGTCGTTGTAGTTCGGGGTGATCGGACTCGGCTTGAAGATGGGGTTCTTGATTCCGTACTTCGCAACCCCGCCCTTGATCAGCGACACGCGCATGTGGACCCATCCGGCCATCTCGATTGCACCGCAGAAGGTGATTTCGCCGTCACCTTGGGAGAAGTGCAGGTCTCCTACCGAGAGGCCACCACCCTTGACGTACACCGGGAAGAAGATGCGCGATCCGCGCGACAGATCCTTGATGTCGCAGTTGCCGCCGTGTTCGCGTGGCGGTACGGTGCGCGCGCCCTCGGCAGCGGCCTTGTCGCGTGTGTCAGCGCTCATCTTGCCCATGTGCGCGGTGGGTGCGCTGGGCGGTGCGGCGAGCGGCGGCACGCGATCAGGATCGGTGTCGATCAGTGCCTTCTCACGGGTATTCCACATGTCGAGCATCTTGCGGTCGGGGAGGCAGCCGATCAGGCCGGGATGGATCAGGCCCGCAAAGCTAACCCCGGGCACGTGGCGGCTGGTGGTGTACAGCCCGTGGAAATCCCAGATGCTCTTCTGTGCCTCGGGGAAATGTTCGGTCAGGAAGCCGCCGCCGTTCTTCTGGGAGAAGAAGCCGTTGAAGCCCCACATGCTTTCTTCCTTGGCACCGACATCGAGCAGATCGACGACGAGCAGATCCCCCGGTTCCGCCCCTTCCACCCCGACCGGCCCGGACAGGAAGTGCACGGTCGTGAGGTCGACGTCGCGCACGTCCGAGGCGTCATCGTCGTTCTTGATCGCGCCGCCCGTCCAGTCGTAGGTCTCGAGGATGAAGTCGTCACCCGGCTTGACCCAGCAGGCCATCGGAATGTCGGGGTGCCAGCGGTTATGAACCATGTCGTTGTCGTAGGGCGACTGGTTCAGATCTACCTTTACGAGAGTCTCTGCCATGGTGGTCTCCTCCTTGGCCAATGTCATGAAATTGAGATCGCCGGCCACTTCATGCAGCCATGTCGATCGCAAAACCATCTTAGGCAACGGTCAAGGTCGGGGAATCACCCCCATCGAGGATTTGCTCTCACCCGAATGGGTGAATTCAGGCGCGCGACGACCGCGCTTGGACACCGCGATGAACTCAGTGCAAACGCGGCGACGGTGCGGGTCCGCCGTACTCGACGAGTGGCGATACCGCAGGTCCCTGGACGAATTCGCAGCCCTCCCATTTGCAGAACTGGATGTCCGCGTTTGAGGCGACTCCGCGCGCGAGCGATTGCGCTCCCAGTGTGTGGGTCAGCGCAACCACACTGCGCACGATTGCCGCTCGTTCGACGTCATCGCTGACTCCGCAGACGATCTCCGGGTGCAAGGCAACGATATCGGGGCGCAAACGCTGGATGTCGGGCAATGACATTGCACCCAGGCCGACTCCGTCCAGTGTCAGGATCACGCCGCGCTTGCGCAGCGCAGCACATCGTTCAGACCACCCGGCCAGTCCGCGTTCGGGCACGCACAGCTCGAAACGGCTCGGCGGTAGGCCGGTTCGATCAAGCAGGCGCTCGAACATCTGTGGTCCGTCCTCGCCCCCCATCCCGAGCGAGAGCATGCGGAACGCGAGACGCGTTGCCGTGGCATTTTCAGTCAGCGTGGCGAACAGATCGGGAAGCATGGCCACAACGCGCCGATCCCAGGCGAGACGCGCGCTTTCTGGAAGCCGTGCCAATGCACTCGAAAACGCTTCGGGTGCGATCCCTGGCAGCGGCCCGATGCTCACCTCGTACGTCGAGATCTGTCCTGAAGCCAGATGCACGCGCGGCTCGATCACCGGCGGCTGTTCGATGGCCTGAGCGAGCTCGTCGAGCGCTCGCCGTATCGTCTCGTCCTCGACTCCGCTCACCAGCTTTGCGGATGCCGAAGCGGGGGCGATGCCGGCAGCCTCCAGGTTGCGCAGCGCGAACGTGATCGCCGAGCGCAGTCGCTGGGCGGTCAGTTCGGTCTTCAGGTAGTAGCCGTTGATGTCGTAGGCGGCGATGACGTCGGCCTCGGGCGCAACTGCGGGGTGCCCCGTGCGGACGAGAATCTGCAGTTGCCTCAGGCCCGCATGCTCACGAATGTGGCGAACCAGGCGCAGCCCGGCGTCATCGGTCTCCATCACCAGGTCCAACAGGACGATTGCCGTATCGGGATGCCGTTCGAGGTAACCGTGCGCCTCTGCCGCACTGGCTACGCCTTCGACCAGAACGGGCCGCGCTCGAAACTGCATGCGCCCGAGCACCAGGCGAGTGATGGCGAAGACTTCCGGTTCATCGTCCACGACCAGCACCCGCCACGCATCTGCGGGGACAGCGCAGGCGCCACGATCGCGCGATTCGGACTCATCCTTGTTGTGGTTCATTGAACTGTCCGTCTGTTCTATGGCGCATCGCATCAGCGAGGCTGGATCCGCCCGGATGAACGCGCGGCAGGCGCAGCCAGAACACTGCCCCGCCGGTCGTTACATTGTGCACCCCGATCGTGCCTTCGAGCTGCTGCGTGACCAGGGTGTAGGCCAGATACAGGCCCAGGCCGCTGCCACCGGATCCACGACGGGTCGTGAAAAAGGGCTCGAAGATGTGTTCGCGTATCTGTTCGGGAACGCCCTGGCCGTTGTCGGCGCACGAAATGAGCACCTCGTCGTCCCCGTCCAGGCGGGCCGACAACGTGATGTTGCCACTCTCGTTCTCCGCGAAATCGTTCTGAGATGCGTTGATGACGAGGTTGGTCAGCACCTGAGCCAGTGGTCCGGGATAGGTGTCCATCTCGATTCCGGCTGGACAGTCCAGATGAGTTTGAAGCGGTCGATGCTGCAGGGCCGGTTTCAGATTGCGCAGTGTCTCTTCCATGTAGTGCGCGAGGTCGAAACGTCGCCGCTGCTCGCTGCTCTGGTCGACCGCGACCTGCTTGAAACTCTTGACCAGACGTGCCGCCCGATCGGCGTTGGAAGCGAGCAATCGTGCGGATTCGAGCGCCTCATCAATGTACGCGCGCAACTCCTCCTCCGTCAGGTCTCCCCGCTCGAATCGGGCGCGCAGTTCCTCGGAGCGCTCGCGCAGGTAGGATGCGGCGCTCACGGCGATCCCGACCGGCGTGTTGATTTCATGGGCCACGCCGGCAACCAAACCCCCCAGCGAAGCCATTCTTTCGGACTCTACGAGTTCCGAGCGGGCCAGCTCAAGTTGATGCAGAGACTGAAGCAACTCTCCTTCGGCCAGTTCCCGGCTCTCGTGGGACAGTACGATCCACCAGATCCCGACCGCGATGAGGATCAGTGTCGCCAGGTAGATGCGCACGAGAATCTCACCCAGTTCCTGACCGAAGGCGAGATCCTCGACATCGAGCAGACGATAGGCAAGCAGAAACACGGCGGCCATCGCCGCTGCGACGATCCCGAACAACGCAAAGAAGCGCCCGATGCGGCGGCCGAAATGGGGGGCGAAGTGTGCCGATCCGGGCGCGACGTGGGATGGCTCGGAGGCGACGGCCGGCTGCTTGCAGAAGTCGTGACAATGCGCCTCCAGGCCGCAGCAAAGCGAACAGATCGGGCCGCGATAAAAGGTGCAGTAGGCCATGTCGCGTGGCTCGTAATCGCGCTCACAGACCGAACAGCGTTCCGTCGGCACCGTGCCGTCGCTGCCGGCCGGGGTCTTCGCCCGATAGTCGGAATCGATGCGCGCAAGGTAGTAGCGTCCGCCCGTGAGCAGCGCGATCAGGATCGCACTGACAAAGGCCAGCCCGAAGGCGAGGAAAGCCGCGTAGGCCTCGAGTACCGCACCGAACGCACCCGTGTAGGCGACGATCGACAGCACCGAGGCGATGAGCATCGCGCCACAGCCCACCGGGTTGAAATTGTGCAGGTAGGCGCGCTTGAACTCCACGTAGCGAGGGCTGATGCCCAGCGGCTTGAGCACGACAAGGTCGGCCACAAGGGCTCCGATCCAGGCTGTCGCGACGTTGGAATAGACCGTCAGGACGGCTTCCAGTGTGGCGAGGATGCCCATCAACGTCAGCAGCAGTGCGATGAGCACGTTGAACACCAGCCACACCACCCGTCCGGGGTGATATTGCGCCAGTCTGGCGAAGGCATTGGACCACGCGAGCGAGCCCGCGTACGCGTTGGTGACGTTGATCTTGACCTGCGAGACAAGCACGAATATCAGCGCGAAGCCAAGTACCAGCCAGCGTTCGTCGAAAACGTGTTCGTAGGCGACGATGTACATCTGGATCGGTGACACCGCCTCGCTCAACGACGCTCCGGCCCGCAGACACAGCACGGCCAGCAGGCTGCCGGCAAGGATCTTGAGCCCGCCCAGAACGATCCAGCCCGGTCCCGTGCCGATCAGCGCGGCCCACCATGCAAATCGATTGCTCCTCTCCCGGTCGGGCAGAAAGCGCAGATAGTCGGTCTGTTCCCCGATCTGGACGACCAGCGAAAGCAAGACCCCGGTTGCAGCTCCGAAGAAGAGCGGATTGAAACCTTCTTGCGGACCCACGTAGGAGGTCCAGGCGTCGATGACCCCCGGGTCCTTGTAGAGGACGAACGCGAACGGGGTGATGAGCAGTGCGATCCACAGCAACTGCGTGAGCATCTGGAAGCGGTTGATCAGGGTGACGCCGAAAAAAACCATCGGGATGATCACCAGAGAGCAGATCAGATAGCCGATGGTGATGTTCAGTCCGGTGACCAGCTCGAGCGCCTGGGCCATGATCGCCGCTTCGAGCGCGAAGAAGATGAACGTGAACGATGCGTAGATCAGCGAGGTGATGGTGGAGCCGATGTAGCCGAAGCCCGCACCGCGCGTGAGCAGGTCGATGTCGACGTTGGCCTCGGCGCAGTAATACGCGATTGGCGTGCTGATGAGAAAGATCAGCAGGCTGACGATCACAATCGCCGGGAACGCATTCTGGAAACCGTAGCTGATCGTGAGCGCGCCGCCAATCGCCTCAAGCGCCAGAAACGAGATGCCGCCGATCGCGGTATTGGCGAGGACGAACGGGTGCCAGCGCCTGTAGGAACGCGCCGCATAACGAAGCGCATAGTCCTCCAGCGTCTCGTTTGCGACCCAGGATTGATACTCCCGCTTGATGCGTCTCACAGGCAATTCGCTCCGCGCGCGGCGCACCGCCCTTGAAGATGACATACAGGACGGGCTCGCCGATTATTCGCCCAAACGGCTTCCCGGTGCAAGGCGCGCACCCCCCACGGGGCCGCGCGCTGGTCGCGGACCTTTTCATCCGGCGAGAACGTCCTATAGTGAGGAGGCTATGCTTGCGGCGATCGGCTCGAAGAAGCCCAAACCGCGCCCGGTAGCAGCGGAAACAGGAGGAGGAGAAAGCCGTGCCCGCCCAAACTGGCGATCAGGCGCGCATCAGCGCCTTGCTCTACAGCATCCACGCGACGACTCACGACGACTCCGCATGGGGCGAGACTCTGCGTCATCTGCGCGACTGGTTGGACAGTCGTTGGACGACCATCGCCCGACATCACTTTCTCAGTGGCCACGGTGAAATCCTCCATCATGCGCCCGAGGATCCCGACCTTCGCGAAACCTATGCCGAGCACGCTGCACGTAACCCCTGGTTTCTTTCCAGCGAAGAATATGCGACCGGCTCCGTGTTACGAGGCACCGACCTTCTCGGTACGCAGGAGCTAAAGCGCACCGATTTTTATCGCAAGCTGATGCAACCCAACGGCTTGCTGCATCGCCTTTGCGGGGTCGCGGCGCGGCGCGGCGATCTCATCTACTACATCGCGGCGCATCGCAGCGAAGATCAGCCGGATTTCACGGCCGACGAGCGCGCGCGCCTCGGCGACGTCCTCGCGCACTTGTCCTTGGCGCTGGAGAATGGCTGGAAGCAGCGCGAGGCATACGATTTCGGCCTCGCGCTGACGGAAGTTATCGAGCAGACCGCAGTTGCGACCTTTCTCACCGACGCTCAATGCCGCATCGTCTTTCAGAACCGGGCAGCCGGCCTGCTGCTTGAGCAGGATTCGGGGCTGATCGCGCCGCACAACTGCCTGAGTGCACTTACCTCGGTAGACAATCTCGCACTGCACGAGGCCGTCCGAGCAGTCGCGGCGCGTGCCTGCACGGGTGAGTCACATTCGCCCCAGGTGTTGAGCATCAGCACGTCGTCTGGCGCGCATCCGACGGTGGTCTCGGTCTACGCGGCCGGTCGCAGTTTTACCGCGGAGCGCGGCGAATGGTGCGATCTGATCGCCGTCTCTGCCCGCAACCAGCACAGTCGCCATGATCATTGTTCCTTCGCCCAGCAGTTCGACTTCACTCCCGCCCAGGCGCGCTTGAGCAGCTTGCTGTTTACGGGGCACAGCCTCGCCAGCGCAGCACGCATCCTGCATGTGTCCGAGAACACGGTACGCAGTCACCTCAAGCAGATCTTTCAGAAGACCGACACGCACAGTCAGATGGAACTGGTGCACCTGCACTCTCGCATCTGCGTCGACATCGACTGAATGTCGAAGAGGCCGATTCACCCCGTCCGGTGAGGTCTCTCTCATCCGAACAGGTGAGGGGAATTTCCTCGAACAGGGTGATTCGCCGGCTTTGCCCTCTGCATATGATCAATCCATCTTCAGCCGAACACTGGCGACGGGAGGATCATCATGCTGCTCGGACTCGCTCTGCTCTATGTTGGCGCCGTTCTGTTCCTGAACGGGCTTTGGCTGCTCGGCCGGATCGGCGACCGGGAGATCGCGGTCATCAACATCTTCGTGGGCGGACTAACCCTGCTCGTCGCCCTGCACCTAGCCTTCATCGAAGGCGATCCGGCGTCGATACGCGCAGCGGCCTTGACCTTGCTCTTCACGTTCACCTATCTCTGGGTGGCGCTCAATCGCTTCAACGGCGCCGATGGGCGCGGGCTGGGGTGGTTCAGCTTCTTCGTAGCCATCACACTGATCCCGGTCACGATCGGCGCATTTTCCGACGCAGGATCGACCCTCGGTATCTGGTTGGCCTTCTGCTGGGCGGCCTGGACCGTGCTGTGGTTTCTGTTCTTTCTGCTGCTCGGTATGCAGAAGCCGATCGTACGCCTGACCGGGCAAGTGACCGTGGTCACCGGCATCCTCACGGGCTGGGTTCCCGGCTTCCTGATGCTCGATGGCATCCTCGTCTGAGTGCCAGGTCGTTGCGACGCGGGTTGTCCCAAGGGGTATTGTCACCAGCATGTGATATGTTCAGGCGGTCCGAGGAGCGCCGTGGAACTCGTTTTAGGGCATGCGCATTGCACGT
This sequence comes from Azoarcus sp., assembly GCA_013911595.1. Taxonomy (GTDB): domain Bacteria; phylum Pseudomonadota; class Gammaproteobacteria; order Burkholderiales; family Rhodocyclaceae; genus Pseudazoarcus. The sequence goes on along the minus strand of JACESY010000001.1, from coordinate 31,081 downwards.
GGGGCTGGCCGTGAATCGAGCGCTGTAACGTACGTGCATTTCGGGTGTGCAGGCCGGACAGGGGCTGTCCGGCCTTTTCTTTTGCGGGTGGAGGTCTGATGCGGTTTTCGATTTTGTGGTGCTGGTGTCTGTTCGTGTTTTCCGCTCCGGCGTTCGCGTCTTCATACCTTATTGAAAATCAGGTATGCAACGGGTATGCCGGCGGCAGTTTGGGTGGGCAGTCGTTCGTCCTGTCGGGTGCTTCGGGGCTCATTACCGAACTGGAAATCGTGTCCGACCAGTCTCACGCCAACGCCACGCTCTATTTCGGTGAGGGCGAGGGTTTTGGCGGGCCGATTCTTCATTCTCAGGCGATCTCGTTTACGGCCAGCGCGGACGGTACGGACTTTCGCAGTTTCGTCATTGATGTCCCGCTCGCCCTGCAGGCCGGCGAGACATACACATGGTGGATCGAGATTCCCGCCGGCAACGTTGGACTCTGTATTTCCCAGGTCGACACGTATGCGCTGGGCGCCCATATCGGTCCATCGGGCACAGCTGCGCCGAACTTCGACACCACCTTCCGTCTGCACGTGCGTGTGCCGCCCGTAGCCGTGCCCACGCTGTCGGCGTGGGCCATGCTTGCATTGTTGCTGCTCGTCGGCGGCAGCGCGTTTGTCACTCGGAGGGGTGGCCGGCCCGCTGGATGACCGGATTGCGGGTAGGAACGGTCCATGGCGCAACTTGCGGTTGGACCGATCAGCACCTAGCTTCGGATCATCAACCGGGCTCCGGGGGAGTTGAGGGCTGATTCACGTCAGCGCAGGTTAAGTCTGTATCTCATGAATGCTTCGAGTCGGTAGCGGCCTGACGCGGACGCGGCCTTTCAGGACTGCGTCAGCGTCAGGCCGCCATTCGTTCACCCCTGCCGGTACTTCTGTTTCCGGTCCAGTCGGCCTTTGCCCCTTCGCTTTAATCGACCGCGTCTGCAGCGGGAAGAGGCAGTCAGTCTTACGCCTGAGTGGTGATATCTGTACTCCTGAGTGAGCCCGCCATAGGCAAGGGCGGGCTCGCGCACGCCCTCGATGTGGATGTAGCTCACTTCATGCATGTCGCCCGAACAGACTGGCGAACATGGCGTAGGCGACGTGACCACTCTCGACCTTGTGGCGGCTCCCAGTGCGCACAAGGCGCGTGTATTCCTTCACGCCCATGCATTCGACATGATTCTTTGCGATGGAGTGAATGCCGACAGCCCGATGACGCTGCCAGGGGCTTGTGCGCGTATGTGCGCCAGCACCCAGACGAGCGCAGAAAGCCAACCCATACTGGACTCGAGGTGATGCGTTTGTCGCATCGCGTCTCCGCTCTTCGGGGCTATAAGTCGAATTCCAAAGGAACAATGATGAACACCCTGCCCTTCATCCCCACCCGGAACACTACGCTGATGCTCGCCCTTGCGGCGGCTGCACTGCTTGCCGTGAGCGGCTGTGCCAGCACACCACGCCCAGTCGCGAAAATGGCTGTGGCCGAATCCGCGGTCCAGACCGCCAGCACCACCAACACCAGCGAAGGCGCCCCGCGCGAACTGCAAATCGCCACCGCCAAGCTCGCCAGCGCACGTCAGGCGATGTCCGACGAAGAATACGAACGGGCAGGGCAGCTTGCCGAGCAGGCTGAAGTCGACTCCCGCGTTGCGATGCTGCACGCCCAGTCGGAGCGCGCCCTCACGGCCGCCACGGAATCACAGGACGCCGCGCGCGCATTGCGCGAAGAAATCAACCGCAAGACTGTCCGTTGAACGGATCAGGAGTTCAGAACATGAAAACACGCACCCTCGTAGTCACCACGCTGACCGCCGCGCTGGCCGCATGCAGTTCCGTTCCCGAACGCAACAGCGCGCTCGACCATGCCCGCGACCGCTACGCTACGGCGCAGGCCAACCAGCAGATCAACGCGCTGGCCCCCGACGAACTCAAAGCTGCAGGCGAATCGCTGCGCGTGGCAGAGGAGGCGTTGGCCGGCGAAAGCCCCATTACCACAATTGATCATCTCGCCTACATGACGTCACAGCGCGTAGTCATTGCAGAACAGACCGCATCGGCCCGTGCGTCTCAGGCCATCACCGCCGGCGCTTCCGCCGAGCGTGACGCGATGCAACGAAGCGCGCGCGCGGCCGAGGCCGAAGCCGCGCAACGCCAACGCGCGCAGGCGCAACAGGACGCGCGAAACGAAGCGATGCGCACGGCCGAAGCTGAAGCCGCGCAACGCCAACTCGCGCAGTCGCAACAGGATGTGCGCAACGAAGCAATGCGCCTGAACACGCGCACGGCCGAGGCTGACGCCGTGCAACGTCAGCGCGCTCAGACGCAACAGGACGCGCAAGTGCAACTCGCGCAGTCGCAACAGGACGTGCGCAACGAAGCGATGCGCCTGAACGCTCGTACGGCCGACGCTGACGCCGCGCAGCGCCAACTCGCGCAGTCGCAACAGGACGTGCGCAGCGAAGAAATGCGTCTGAACACGCGCACGGCCGAGGCTGACGCCGTGCAACGTCAGCGCGCGCAGACGCAACAGGACGCGCAAGTGCAACTCGCGCAGTCGCAGCAGGACGTGCGCAACGAAGCGACGCGTCTGAGCGCGCGCGAAGCCGAGGCTGATGCAGCGCAACGACGATTCGCGCAGTCGCAACAGGATGCGCAAGTCCAACTCGCGCAGTCACAACAGGACGCCCAGCGCGACGCGGTCCTCCTGAGCAGAAGCACGGCGGAGACCGACGCCGCGCAACGCCAACTCGCGCAGTCGCAACAGGAAGTGCAGCGTGGGGACGCACGCATCCGCAGCCTGGAAGCGGAGCTCAGGGAACTCAACGCAAAGGAGACACCGCGCGGCATGGTCGTTACGCTGGGCGACCTCCTGTTCCGCACCGGACAGTCGCAACTTGAGCCCGCCAGCGCAAACAACATTGCGAAGCTGGCCGACTTCTTCAAGCGCAACCCCGAACGGACCGCCATGATCGAAGGTCACACCGACAACGTCGGCGCTGCCGCTGCCAACCAGGCTTTGTCCGAGGGGCGTGCCAATGCCGTGATGACAGCACTGCAGCGGCAGGGCGTACCCGCGAATCGCTTGCGCACACGGGCGTTTGGTCAAGACAACCCGGTCGCCAGCAACGACAACCCCACCGGCCGCCAGATGAACCGTCGTGTCGAGATCGTGTTTGCGCCGTAGTAAGGCGCAGAGCACGCCCGGGGCCTCGGCCTTCTGACCAAGGCGGGCCGTGACGTCAGTTCGCCGACCCCGGGCGTTGCGCTTGCGGGTCGGCGCGGTCGCGCGCCACCGGCCGTTGCCTGCCGGACGCGATCTTCCTCGCCTCTTCTTCAAGCGGCGCCACGTGACTGCCGAGCAGGCCGACGAAGCCTGCGCAACGCACTGTTCACATTGCGAGGCTGACGACCGCGCCGCATTCATCCCCTGTGTTCCTGCCTTACATCGCGTCGGAAGCAGGCATTGCCAGAGATTGAATTCAAGACTGCATCGTGATCGGTACCGGCCCGGCCGGACGCACGGGCCCAGTTGTCACCGCCGACTGAATTCTGATCCCCTCGGCTTCTCTGGTGTAGCCGACGGCTGCTGTGCGTGAGCGTCCCGCTTGCGGTTGGTCGATGTCCGGCGCCACGGGCGACTCCCAGCTTTGTTGACTTCGTTCGCCGCCACGGGTGGTGGGGGCGGTGAAGGCCCGAGCCTCCGTATGCCGAGATTCATCGGTCGGAGGGCCTCCATTGAAGTCGACGCGGAACCGGAGTTGAAGCCCCTCCGGCCCGTCCGTCGCCAATCGAAGAGCATCGCTCCGTCGTTTCCCAGCAAGTACCAGGCACTGACCTTCTCGCAAGCAACGGTTGACAATCTCATTTCGATACACTTGTATACAGGCACACAGGGATGCGTGTGTTTCTGCACTCCCTGACCTTTGACGGATTCGACAGGAGTGATCGATGAGCGATCTGGATTGCGATGTGCTGGTGGTCGGCGGCGGTGTAACGGGCGTGGCGGCGGCGACCGCGGCCGCACGTAGCGGCGCCCGAACGATCTTGCTGGAGGCGCGCCCCTTCGTCGGCGGCAACGCGACGACCGGCTTGTGCCTGCATAACTACATCACCAAGAATGGCCGGCAGGTCGTGTTCGGCATTGCGCAGGAAGTGGTCGACCGGATGATCGAACGCGGCGGTGCGGTCGGCCACATTCCGTTCCCCGACGGGTTCTGCCATTCGATCACGCCGGTCGATGGCGAGTACTTCCGCATCATGTCGACCGAAATGCTGGCCGAGGCGGGCGTGCAGATCCTCTATGGCGTCAACGTCGTGGGCGTCGAGACGCAAGGTCGCGAGATCACCGAGGTGCATGCCGCCGTCAAGGGTGGGATCCGCAAGATCCGCGCACGCGCCTATCTCGATGCCAGCGGCGATGCCGACCTGGTGAGCTACGCCGGCGGCGCGGTGCAGAAGGGTGAGAAGGCGACCGGCAAGATGCAGCCGGTATCGATGCTGCTGCACTTTCACAGTGTCGATACGCGCCGCATCGCCGATGCAATCGGTGTGTCCGAACCGGCGATGGCGACGCGCCCTGATTTTCCCGAGCCGATCCCGGTCTATTTCCGCGGCTCGTTCAGCCGCTGGAACGATGTCATCCGCGAGCAGGGCATCTTCCCGAACGATGACCACATGGTGTTCTTCAACACCGTGTGGCCCGACCAGGTGAACGTGAATACCTCGGCCGTATTCGGCATCGACGGCACCGACCCGATCCAGCTCTCGCGTGCCGCGGTCGAACTGACCCGTCAGGCCGAGCGCATCGGCGGCTTCCTCAAGCAGCATGTGCCGGGTTTCGAGAACGCCTATCTGGTGCCGGCGGGCTTCGCCCAGGTGCGCCAGACACGCGTGATCGAGGGGCTCTACCAGATCACCGACGACGATGCCCTGGAAGGGCGCAAGTTCGACGACACCATCGGCCAGGTGTGCTTCCCGATCGATATCCACGATCCGGATACCGGCCAGGCGAGCTTCTTCCCGATCGGCGACGACGGGGCCTTCGACATTCCGTTCCGCTCGCTGGTGCCGCGTGACCTCGACAACGTGATCGTGGCCGGGCGCTGCCTTTCGGCCACGCACATGGCCTTCGGCGCGACGCGCAACATGGCGCCGTGTCTGGTGTCGGGGCAGGCCGCCGGCGTCGCCGCGGCGCAGGCGGCCGCGGCCGGTACAGGCATTCCGGAGCTGGACGTGGGCGCGTTGCAGAAAACGTTGCTAGAGCAGGGTGTGTTCCTCGGCGACCGGTTTGCCTGAATCGCCTGAAGGCGCGGGCGGGTTCTTGGTTATGCTTGGACCCGCCCGGGTCTTCACCCACGACCGACGAGGAAATTCAGAATGAGTGCCGAGACGACTGCCGATACGCCGATGAACCTTGCTCCGCTGGAGGATTTCGACGCGTACGTGCCGCTGCGTGTGGCCGTGCTCACGCGGCTCAAGCAGGCGATTCTCGACGGCGTGCTGAAACCGGGCGAACTGCTCAGCGAAAACCGCATTGCGACCCAGCTGTCCGTGAGTCGTACACCGGTGCGGGAAGCGCTGAGGGTTCTGGAGCAGGAAAACCTCGTGACCATGTTGCCCGGTCGCAAGGTCATCGTCTCCGTGCCCAGCGCCGAGGACATCGACGAGATCTACGACATCCGTTTCATCGTCGAATCCGAGGCACTCCGGCGCATCACGCCGGATCGCACAGATCTCATCGAACGTCTCGAAGCGTGCATCGCACGCCAGGAGGCGGCCCTCGAACGTCGTGACACGCGTGCCCTGCGCGAGATCAACACCGAGTTCCACATGATCTTCGTGTCGGTATTGAACAACCGCCGTCTGCGGCAGTTCATCGATTCCGTCTACGACTCGATCACCCGTTTCCGGCTGTATTCGCTGGAAGACCCGGAATGGGCGGAACACGGTTCGCAGGAACATCGCCGGCTGGTCGAGCTGCTCAAGGCCGGCGATACCAACGGCGCTGTCGCGATGCTCAGGGAGCATCTCGACGGCGCCAGAAACATCGTCACAAAGATGTTCAATTGAGAGGAGACAAGACAATGAAAATCCGGACTCGCATCAAGACCCTGGCGGCGTGCCTCGTTACCGCCGCGGCGACCTTCACCGGCGTGGCCCAGGCCAACCCCGAGGTCACGCTCAAGCTCGCCCACGTGCAGCCCGAGACGCATGCCTTCCACAAGGGCTCGGTGAAGTTCGCCGAAACCCTGAAGGAGGTGTCCGGCGGCAAGATGGAGGTGCAGATCTTTCCGAACGGCGTGATGGGCAACGAGCGTGACCTGCTCGAGGCACTGCAGATCGGTTCGCTCGATCTGGTCACCGTCACGTCGGCGCTGACGAGCAAGTTCAGCACCAACTACCAGGTGTTCTCCCTGCCCTTCCTGTTCGACAGCTACGAGGACGCATTCCGTGTCATGGACGACCCGGAGATCCGCGGTTCGCTGGGCGAGAAGCTGATCGGCAAGGGCATCCGACCGGTCGCATACTGGATTGGCGGGGCGCGCAGCTACTACGGTCGCAGCGAGGTCGAGAACCTGCCCGACTTCCAGGGCAAGAAGGTGCGCACCATGGAGGACCCGTACTACCTCGCGACGTGGAAGTCGCTCGGTGCGATCCCCACGCCGTTGCCTTTCGGCGAAGTCTATTCTGCCCTGCAGACCGGTCTCGTGGACGGTGCGGAAGGCGCCATCAACACCTATGTGTCGAAGAAATTCTATGAGTCGGCGCCGCACGTGGCGATGGTGAATTATGTCTATTCGATCCAGCCGTTGCACATCGCCGAGTCGCGCTGGAAGAAGCTCAGCGAGCAGCAACGCGAGTGGGTCATGCAGGCGGCCGACGCGTCTTCCACTTTCGAGCGCCAGATCATCCTCGACGAGGATCGCAAGATGAATGACACGCTCGCCAGCCATGGTGTGCAGGTCACGCGTCCCGACATCGGGCCGCTGCGCGAGGCCGTCGCACCCGTCTACGAGAAGTTCCGCAAGGAGTTCGGCGATGAGGCCTACAGCCTCGTCGAGCAGATCCGCAAGGACTGAGACGCGACTTCGACTCACACCGGGGTGCCTGCGAGCGCGCAGATGCCCCGGCCCAAGGAGTGCATACGATGTGGAAACGGCTGCTTGCGGTCGAAGCCGTGTGCGGGGCGCTGCTTGTCGTGATCGCCCTGTTGATGTCGGTACAGGTGTTCACGCGCTACGTGCTGGAGCAACCCCTCACGTGGAGTGACGAAATCATTTCTCTGGCATTTACCTGGCTGTGCTTTCTGGGCGCCGCGGTGGCGCTCAAGCATCGCGGGCATATCGGCCTGACCTTCCTTGTCGAGTTGTGTCCGCCCGCACTTCGGCGCGTGTGGATCGCCGCCATCGGTGTGGTGGTGGCCGGATTTCTCGCCGTGCTCGTGTATGCCGGATGGAAGATGACGGCGCTCGTGCACGATCAGCTATCGGCCGCGCTGGAGATGCCGATGAGCTTCTTCTACGCGGCGCTGCCCTTCAGTGCAGTGCTGATGATCCATTACGAACTGGCCCATGTCGCGGCCGCCTGGAAAGGGAGCCGGTCATGACATTGGCGCTGTTCGCGACCTTCTTGATCTGCATCGTGATCGGCATTCCGATTACCTTCAGCCTCGGAGTTGCCGCACTTGCGGCCATCATGGTGAGCGACCTGTCGGTCATCGTGATCGCCCAGCGGGTGCTGCCGGCCATCGTGGATGCGTCGGTGCTGGTGTGCATTCCGCTGTTCATTCTTGCCGGCAACGTGCTCAGCTACGGCGGCATGGGCGATCGTCTGGTGAGCGTGGCGAACATCCTCGTCGGCCGCAGTCGGGGCGGGCTGGGCTCGGCCAACGTGCTCGCCAGCATGCTGTTCGGAGGCATCTCGGGCTCTGCCGCGGCCGATACCTCGGCGGTCGGCAGCGTGATGATTCCGTCGATGGAAAAGCAGGGTTACGACAAGGCCTTCGCGACCGCGATCACGGTCATCTCGTCGCCGCTGGGGGCGATCATCCCACCCAGCATCATCATGATCGTCTATTGCTGGGTTACGGAAACCTCGATCGCGAGCATCTTCGCTGCGGGCTACCTGCCGGGGTTGCTGATCGGCGCGTCGATGATCCTGCTCGGTTGGGTCATCTCGGTGCGCAAGGGCTATCCGATCGCACCGCAGACATCCTGGTCGGAGAAGGTCCATATCGTCGCGACGGCGCTTCCGGCGCTGGCCATGCCGGTGATGATCATCGGCGGCATCGTCGGCGGTGTGGCCACGGCGACCGAAACCGCTGCACTCGCATCGGTCTACGGCTTCCTGGTTTCGATGTATTACTACCGTGACCTGAAGTGGTCAATCGTGCCGACGATTCTGTTCGAAACGGTGAAGCTTACCGGCGTGGTGCTGCTGATCATTGCGATGGCGGCGCTGTACGCCTGGCTGATGGCCTTCGATCGCGTTCCGTTCCAGATCGCCGAACTGCTCGGCGCGATGGGGCTTACGCCGTTCGCCTTTCTCGCCGTGTATGTGGCGATGATGATCTTCCTCGGGTGTTTCCTGGCTCCCACCGAGGCGTTGATCATTGCCGTGCCCATCCTTTTTCCGGTGGCGATGCAGATGGGCATCGATCCGCTGCACTTCGGCATCGTCTCCGTGACGGCGCTGGCCTTTGGTCACGTATCACCGCCGGTCGGGGTTTGCCTGTTCGTCGGTTCGGCGATCAGCGGGCTTTCGCTCGGGCGAATCATCCGTGCGCTGCTGCCGTTCTACGTGGTGATCTTTGGCGTGCTGATGTTGATCGCGTTCTATGCGCCGATCACCACCCTGGTGCCGGATCTGCTCGGCCTCACCCGCTGATAGCGTCATCGCCGCCTGCGGGCGGCGATGACGCGGTGGGTTTCAGCGCGACTCTATGCGCAGCGCGTAGGGGTTGGGCGGGACGAAGGCCTGCTGGTAGTAGACCGCCTGGCCGTCGCCAGCGAAGGTGACGAAGTCGATGATGGCGCCGGTGATGCCGGGCTCGGCGGAGAGCATGGCGCCGACGTCTTGCGGCAGTGTCGTGACGCGCACGGTTCGGCTGCTGCGCTCGATCACGACATTGTATTCGCGGCGCAGGATGTCCTTGAAGTTCATTGTCTGGAAGCCTTCCATCTGCGCGCTGGCGAAGACGGGGTAGCGCGTCGCGTCGATGTAGAAGCGGCTGCAGCATTCGAACTGGTGCGCGACCGAGAAGATGCGGTCCAGGCGCACGACCTCGCGAACCGACTCGCCCAGATGGCGTCGCCAGTCCACCGTGGCGCCGTCGTCCCGCTCCTGGGCAACCAGCCGCGGGAACAGCGCGAGCGGCTCGCCGGCGTCGTCCTCGAACAGCAGGTGGCGGGGTCCCGCCATCACGCCTTCGCGCTGGGCGACGAAGGTGCCGTGCCCCTGGCGGCGCACGACGACGCCGCTCTGCACCAGATCCCGCAAGGCCTTCTGCACGGTGCCGAGGCTGTAGGGCGAGTTCTCCGCCAGCGCCATTTCCTTGGGCAACTGATCGAGCGGTTTCCAGTAGCCGTCGTCAATGGCGCGCATCAGCGTCTCGCGCAAGCGTGCGTACTTGGGCAGGCCGGCCAGATCGTCGGGCGCGTAGCGCCGCAGCACTTCGCTCAGTTCGGGGTCGGACATCTTCACTCCTCGTGTCGCGTTGGCCGCCGGTCGCGGTTGCTGCGGAGAGAACGTTGACAGTTAAAACTATATAGCTATAGTGTTTAAAACACAAACGGCCGCCGGCGCAACGAGCAGGCCGACAAGAACGAGAGAGAACCACACCAACAGGGGACTGCAATGCCACGAATCGCTGGCGATTTGTTGCTGGGGAGCGCATTCATCATTGTCGGCGCAGGTGCGATCGGCATCATCAGCCAGGTCGAGAAGACCGCGCTGGCCTCGCGCGGGATTCTCGAATCCCAGACCTTACCAATCATCTACGCAAGTCTGCTGATCGGTCTGAGTGCGTTGATGATCGCAAGCACACTGATGCGCAGGCTACTTGGTCGTGAATCGCAAAGCACCGAGGACGCGCCCGCACAGCCTGCGGACCGTCTGCGTGCGGCCGTGTTGATCGTCGGTACCGTGCTGCTGGTGGGGGCCTACACGGTGGCGCTGGCGTGGGTGCCGTTCTTCGTGGCCACGGCCGTATTCCTGATCCTGTGCATGCTCTTCTACGGACGCCGTCCGTGGTGGCGGGTGACGCTGTTGGGGGTCGGCGGAGCCGCGGCGCTGCACTGGCTGTTCATCGAAATTATCCACCTGCCGCTGCGCTGAGGGGCTGAGCCATGTTCTCTGATCTCCTCCTGGGTTTCGCTGCAACGCTGGAGCCGACCAGCATCGCGATGATCGCGGTCGGTACGGCACTGGGCATTTTCGTCGGCGCACTGCCGGGTCTGAGTTCGCCGATGGCCATCATCGTGCTGCTGCCGCTGACCTATTCGTTTCCGACCCTGCCGGCGCTGATGATGATGATGGGCGTCTATGTCGGCACCAAGCTGGGCGGCTCGTTCTCTGCAATCCTGCTGCGCACGCCGGGTACGCCGGCCGGCGCGTGCACGGCGCTCGACGGCTATCCCATGGCGCAGCGCGGCGAGGCCGGGTTGGCGCTCGGCTACGCGGTCATGGGTTCGACCTTCGGCGGCATCTTCGGCTGGCTCATCGCAATCACCTGCGTACCGCTGCTCGCCACCGTGGCGATGAAGGCCTCGAGCGCCGACATCGCGTTGATCGGGGTGCTCGGGCTGATCATGGTGACGGCCTTCATCCGCGCCTCGATGCTGCGCGGGATGATCGGCATCATGCTGGGCCTGCTGATCTCGACCGTGGGCATCGATCCGGTCGACGGCACCGAGCGATTCACCTTTGGCAGTTACCAGTTGCAGTCGGGCATCCCTTTCGCCGCAGCGCTGGTGGGCTTCTTCGGCTTTGCGGTGGTGCTCAGCGACACCGCGCTGATCGGCACGTCCACCGCGGCGGTGACGAAAAAGGTCCGATTGGTGTTGCCCAAGCTGCGCGATGTGTTCGGGCGCTGGCGGGCCATCGTCATCGGTGGCGCCTACGGTGTGGGCATCGGCGCGATTCCGGGTGTGGGTGCGGAAGCGTCACCCTGGATGGCCTACGGCACGGTGCGCAACCAGTCGAAGAACCCGGAAGCCTTCGGCACCGGCGAGCCGGACGGAATTCTCGCGCCGGAAGCGAACAACAACGCTGCCTGTGGCGGAACCATGGTGCCCATGCTCACCCTGGGCATTCCGGGCGACGGCACGACGGCCGTGATGCTGGGTGCGCTGATCCTGCACGGCGTCGCACCGGGCGTGACCCTGATGCGCGACGAGCCGGTGCTGGTGTGGGGCCTGCTGGCCTCGCTGCTGGTGGCGACCGTGTGCATGTTCCTGATTGCCTGGCCATCGATCGCGCTGTTTGTGCGCGTGCTCGGCAAGGACCGGGGCTGGCTGTTCCCGTTCATCCTAGTGCTCGCCACGCTCGGCGCCTTCGCCAGCATGAATGACTTTTTCCCGGTGTGGGTGGCCCTGGGCTGCGGCGTGCTTGGCTGGCTGCTGGAGTCGCACGGCTTTCCCACTGTGACCGTCGTGCTGGGGATCATCCTCGGCCCGATCATCGAACAGAACGCAAGACTCGCCCTGTCGCTGTCGCAGAACGACTGGGGCGTGTTCGTCGACACCGTGCCGCGAATGCTGATCGCGGCCCTGATCGTCGGGTTGATCGCCTGGGAACTGTGGCGGCACCTGTCGAAGCATCTTGCGGCACCCCGCAAGCAGTCCGTACCCCATGGAGGCAACTGACATGAGCAGATTCAAAGAACTGCGTATGACCGCCCGCGCGTTCACCATTGCGACCCTGATGACATTCTCGGCGATCGCGGCGGCTGAGTATCCTGCCAAGACCGTGCACATCGTCGTGCCGTGGGCCGCTGGCGGCGGCACCGACGCAATCGCCCGCGCCTTCGCCGAGGGCTTTTCCGAAGTCACCGGGCAGTCGGTGGTGATCGACAACATCACTGGCGCGTCCAGTGCCACCGGTAGCGCGCGTGCCGCGGGAGCGCGGGCGGACGGCTACACCCTGGTGCTCAACGGCAGCTCGGACATGAACTCGACGCTGACCTTCCGTTCGCAGCCCTACGATCTGGACGACTTCGTCTACATCGGCGGCGTCTATGACAGCCCGACGTGGCTGGTTGCCAATGCCGAGCGTGGCTATAAGAGCTACGAGGACTTCCGCGACGCAGCGCGCAAATCGCCGGGCCAGCTGACCGTGGCGGTCGGCGGGACGGCCAACGCGCACACGCTGATGGCGGCGGCGATCCGCAGCATGGGAGACATCGACATCCGCATCATTCCCTACGGCGGAGGCGCCGACGTGCGACGCGCGCTGCTCGCCAACGAAGTGGATGCCGGCGTGATCCACGCTCCCGTGATGCTCGGCGAGGTCCGGGAAGGGCTGATCAACGTGCTTACCGTGGGGGGCTCGCTCGAGCGCATCCACCATGAGCCCTTGCGGGGCACCAAGACCCTGCGCGACCACGACATCCCGGCCGACTTCGGCGTGGTGCGCATTCTGATGGCACCCAAGGGCCTGCCCGCCGAGACGCTCGCCGAGATTGAGCGCATCGCAGAGAAGGCGGTTGCCACCGAGCACTACCGCAAGTTCGGCGAGAAGTTCGGCTTCGCACCGGTATGGATGTCGAGCGAGGAGGCCGACGCGCTGATGCGCACCGAGCTGGCGAATTTCCGCGAAATCAAGACCAAGTATCTCGACTGAGAGGAGTGGCGGGGCGTGTCCCCGCCCTCTTCCGGCGTACATCTTCCCGACATGGAACCCGTGGCATGAAAGCTCAGAATCTCGTCGTCTTCATTTCGGACGAACACAACATCCGCACGGTCGGTTGCTATGGCAACGAGATCGTCCACACACCCAACATCGACGCCTTGGCCGCGCGCGGCACGCGCTTTGCCAGCGCCTACTGCACCAACCCGGTGTGCATTCCGGCGCGCGCCGGATTCGCCACCGGCAAGTACAGCCACCAGGTCGGTTTCTGGGACAACGCCGACCCCTACGACGGCTCGGTGCCGTCCTGGCACCACTTGCTGCGTGATCGCGGCCACTGGGTGATGTCCATCGGCAAGCTGCACTTTCGTTCCACCGAGGATGACAACGGCTTCTCCGAGGAGCGCATTCCGATGCACGTGATCGACGGCAAGGGCGATCTCATGGGTCTGGTGCGCGACGAAATGCCCGAGCGCAAGGGCGCCTGGAAGATGGCCGGCATGGCTGGACCGGGAGAGTCGCTGTACACCCGCTACGACCGCGACATCACCGAACAGGCCCAGATCTGGTTGCGCGAAGAAGCCGCGCAGCATCGCGACAAGCCGTGGGTGCTGTTCGTGTCGCTGGTCTCGCCGCATTTCCCGCTGACCGCGCCGTCGGAATACTTCTACCGCTACTACGACGATCCGCGCCTGCCGATGCCCAAGCTCTATGCGCCCGAGCAGCGTCCCGATCATCCGTATCTGCGCGAATATGGCGATTGCTTCGCCTACGACAAGTACTTCGACAGCGACGACAAGGTGCGCCGCGCGGTGGCCGGATACTACGGCCTGTGTACCTTTCTCGACGAGCAGATCGGCAAGGTCATGCACACGCTCGAAGAGACTGGCCTGCTCGCCGACACGCGCGTGATGTACACCAGCGACCACGGCGACAACCTCGGTTCGCGCGGCGTGTGGGGCAAGTCCACGATGTACGAGGAGGCGGCCGCCGTGCCGTTGATCATCGCCGGCGAGGGCATTCCGCAAGGCCGCGTCGTGGACGCCGCGGTGAGCCATGTGGACGTGCACCCGTTCATTCTCGAGTCTGTTGGCGAGGCCGGCCTGATCCCGGACGACCAACCCGGCACCTCGCTGATGGCGATCCAGGCCGCGCCCGATCCGGAACGCACCGTGCTCAGCGAATACCACGGCATGGGGTCCACGGCCGGCATCTTCATGGTGCGCTACCGCAACTACAAGTACGTGCACTACGTTGCGCACCCGGATCAGTTGTTCGACCTGCGGACCGACCCCGAGGAACTCGAGGATCTGGCGGGTGATCCGGCCCACGCCGAGGCGCTCGCCGAAGGGCGCCGCCGACTTGCCGAGATGCTGGATCCGGCCGAGGTCGACCGCAGGGCACACGCGCGTCAGCGCGAACTGCTCGCGGCCAACGGCGGTCGCGAGGCCGTGATCGCGCGTGGCGACCTGGGCTTCTCGGTGCCGCCGGGCGTACAGCCGAACTTCGACTGAAGCCCGTCCGGGCGAACGCTCGCCGAGCCGATGCGGGCTCGGCGAGCGTTCGCCCGGAGCGCGCGCTGCCAATGGAAAACCTGTCTGCCCTGCAGTATGTCGCCATCGCCTTGCTGTTTGCCTGGAGCGGCTTCGTCCGTTCCGGGCTCGGCTTCGGCGGCGCCGTGCTGGTGTTGCCGTTCCTGCTGCTGATCGTCAACGATCTGTTGGTCTTCCTGCCCCTGATCGCCGTACACCAGATTCTCTTCGGCATATGGGTGCCATTGCGTGGCCGGATCCAGGGAACTGCGGGTCAGCATATCGGCGGCGCCGACTGGGCATATTTGCGTCGGGCGCTGCCGTGGATTCTTCCGTTGTCGTTGCTCGGCGTACTCGGGCTGCTCACCTTGCCGCCGCGCGTGATGAGCGCAATCGTCTACTTGATCGTCATCGCCTACGCACTGGGTTACGTGTTCAATCGGCCCGTACGCAGCAGCACACCGGCGAGTGATTCGGCGCTGCTGATGCTGGGCGGCTACTTCAGCGGCAGTTCGATGATCGGCGGGCCCTTGATGGTTGCCGTGTTCGCCAGCCATGTCGAGCGCGAGCGCTTGCGCGATACGATGATCGCCACCTGGTTGATCCTGGTGTCGATCAAGCTCGTTTCGTTCGTTGCTGCAGGCGTCGACCTGCAGCTCATGCATCACCTGTGGCTGTTGCCATGCGTACTGGGTGGTCAGTTTGCTGGCGAGAAACTACATGACTGGCTACTCGCAGCGGACGCGTCGCGCTTTTATCGCGCGCTCGGTCTGGTGCTGCTGCTGACGTGCCTGGTTGGGCTGTCTTCATCCTTGCGTTTGGCGTAGGTGTGCGGCATCGGGGGACGAACTATGCCAACCGAGCCGCGCCTCCGCCCGTCCGAAACCGAACGGGCGAGTGGGTTCACCGCTACGGGGGATCGCGGTACGTACGCGCCAGCTCCACAAAGGCGTGCAGGTAGTCGATGTCGACATCGGCCGCACGAATACCCAGGAAGATCTGCTTGGCGATGCCCTGCCGCCCCAGGCGCACCGGGACGATGTCGAGTCGGTGGGCGTATTCCTCCACCAGCCAGCGTGGCAGCGCGGCCACGCCGCGGCCGCTGGCGACCATCTGCAGCATGATGTCGGTGGTCTCGATCGGCTTGTGGCGGCGCGGCGCGATGCCGGCCGGGGTGAGGAACTGCGTGTAGATGTCGAGCCGGTCGGTGTCCACCGGGTAGGTGATCAGCGTCTCGTCGGTGAGCTGTTCGGGGCGCGCGTAGGCCGCGCCGCGCAGCGCGTGTTGCGGCCCCACGACCAGCACCTGCTCGTAGTCGAACACCGGTTCGAAGTGCAGTCCCGGCTTGAACAGCGGATCGGGCGTGACCAGCATGTCGATCTCATGGCCGAACAGCGCGCCGATGCCGCCGAACTGGAATTTCTGCTTCACGTCCACATCCACCTCCGGCCATGCCGCCAGATACGGTGAGACGATCTTCAGCAGCCACTGGTAGCAGGGGTGGCATTCCATGCCGATACGCAGCGCCCCGCGCTCGCCGCTCGCGAACTGATGCAGGCGTTCCTCGGCGTACTCCAGTTGCGGCAGCAGGCGCTCGGCCACGGCCAGCAGGTATTCGCCGGCCTGCGTCGGGCGCAGGCTGCGGCCCTCGCGGTGCCAGACGGCCACGCCAAGCTGGTCTTCGAGCTTGCGCATGGTGTGGCTCAGCGCCGACTGCGTCAGATGCAGGTGATCGGCCGCGGCGGTGAGCGAACCGTGGCGGGCCACGGCCCGCAGGATGGTGAGGTGGGCACGTTCGAGTATGGCCATGGGGTTGCGGCCTCAGTCGGCGACGGGGTTGGGTGGCGCGCTGCGTGGGCGGCTGTGAAAGGGCGCGGCATGCTCGCCGTCCAGCGCGTGGCCGTGCTTGGAGGGCAGGTCGTGTTCAGGATGGGCACGCCGCCAGCGCCATGTGCGGTCGTCGCCGGCATCGGTGCAGTAGGCGGGGTAGCGGTCTGTGCCGCCCAGGTCCATGAACAGGCCGATGTTCGGCAGCGATTCGCGCAGCGTGCCCCAGTGGTTGATGTGGGCCGCGCCAAAGGCCATGCAGCTTCCGGCGCCGAGCTGGTAGTCGTCGTCGCCGCCGAGTTCGGCGAACACCGCCACGCCGTTGTCGTGCGCGGCGCCGAAGCCGAGCCGGCCGTGGCGGTAGTGGTCGTCGCCACCCTCGTCGACGAAGAAGGCGATCGAGCGGTCGTGCGCGGTCGCGAGTGAAGTGGAGTGGCTGACCCGGTAGCGATCGTCGCCGTTGCCGCGGTCGATGAAGATGCCGATACCCTGGTGCGCCGCTGCGGCCAGGCCGTACCAGGCAGCCTGGTACTCGTCGTCACCGCCGCCGTCGATGAGCACGCCGATGCCTTGCTGGTAGCCGGCGCCCTGCGCGAACACCTGCGCGGTATAGCGGTCGTCGCCGTCGAGGTCGATCAGCGCACCGAAGCCGCCGGGCAACGAGCGCCCGTCGGTGAATTCCGCGCGCAGCCCCAGGCTGGCGCCCTGACCCATGGACACGTTGCGCTCGCGCAGTTGCGAGGACGGGCGCACCAGCGGCTCGGCGGCCAGCGTGTAGCTGTCGTTGCCGTGGGCGTCGATCAGCATGGCTACCCCCCGCGGCCCGGCCGAACCCTGCGCGAAGGCCAGCGCATGGTGGCGGTCGTCGCCCCGGTGGTCCACCAGCAAGGCCTGGCCGGCCAGCGCCCAGGCTTGCGCATGGGTGCTGGCGCGGTAGTCGTCGTCGCCGTCCTCGTCCACCAGCAGCGCGGCGCCGAACAGTGCGGCGCCCTGTGCCAGACGGGGTGCGAGGGCGTCGGGGTCGGAGCAGGGGCCGTGCCGGTCGTTGCCAGCCGCATCCCACACCACGGCGTAGCCCAGCACCGCGCCGGCCGAGCCTTCGTGGCAGTCGTCGCCGGCGACATCGATCACCAGCGAGATGCGGCGGTTGTCGGCGGCAAAGCCCGTGTAACGGTCATTGCCGCCGAGGTCGATGATCAGCAGGCTGTCCGCCAAGGCGTGGTGGTGGTCGTGCTCGCGCGTGTCGATGACGATTCGCCCGAGCGCGGTGTCGGCGTCCCAGCGCAATGCGGGCAGATCCGGCGTCGTGCGCAGGGCGTGCACCATGCGCTCGGTGGCGGCGGCCAGGTCCTGCATGCCGGCGGCCAGCGCCGCGTATTCCACTTGCGGCACCCACTCGCGGACATCCGGCGTCTCGAACTCGGCCAGTCGTCCGTCCACGACCTGCCGCAGCAGGCGCTCTGGCGTCAGTTCCGGCGGCAGGGCGGCGAAGGCGCGTTGGCGAAAGCGTTCCGCGCGGCCGACGCTGTCGAGCAGCAGCGCCAGCTCCCCGCGAAGCGACGCCGGAAGCGCGGCGGTGTCGGGCGGCAAGACCTCATCCGGGCTGGCGTTATCGCCGAGGCGCTGCATGGCGTCAGTGAGCGGGTCGGCCTGCTGTTTCAGCCACTCGTCGCTCGGCGGCGGACGGAACACTTGCTCGCCACCGATGCTGGTGGCGAGCTGGAACAGCGTGTGTGGCGAATCCACGTGCCGGCGCACGCCGTGCTCGATCATGCCGGCGCGGTAGGCCGCATCCAGCGGCCGGGCCTGCAACACCTCGAACAGCGGCAGCGCGCCCGGCGTCGGCGTGAGCGAATGCGGGTGCTCGGCCAGCACCTGGCGCGCCTCGTCCAGCATGTCTTGCGGTGTCGGCTCTTCCGCCTGTTGGGGCACGTGCTGACAGGCCGCGAGCGCCATTGCGGCAAGGGCCGCGATCATCACGGGCGCAAGTCGTTTGGAGAAGGTGGATTTCATGCGCGGGCCTTTCATCGTGGGGCAGATTGCGGAGTGGCCAGGCCACAGGCACTGCGCGGCGACAGCGTGAGGATGAGCAGGGCTAATCAATACATGAAAAAGTACCATTTTTATTCATGCATTGCGCGCTCTAGCATGGCGACTTTCCGAACTAGGCAAGGCAAGCAAAATGGCGATCACCCACAACCTCGGCTTCCCGCGCATCGGCGCGAAGCGCGAACTCAAATTTGCTGTTGAATCGTACTGGAAAGGCCAGTCCACCCGCGACGAGCTGAAAGCGCTCGGCGCCCATCTGCGCGCCCGCCATTGGGCCGAGCAGTCGCAACTCGACCTCGTTCCGGTAGGCGACTTCGCGTTCTACGATCAGGTGCTCGACATGAGCTTCACCCTCGGCAACCTGCCCGAGCGCGTGCGCGGGTTTCACGGTGACGCGCTCGACAACTACTTTCGCGTAGCACGCGGCAGATCCGCGCAATCGGCCGAAGAGCATGCCGGCTGCTGCGGTGGCGTGGCGGCCGGCGAGATGACCAAGTGGTTCGATACCAACTACCACTACATCGTCCCCGAATTCGCTGCCGACACCACCTTCACGCTCGATGCCTCGCGCATCGTCGAACAACTGCGCGAGGCCCGCGCGCTCGGCGTCGAGCCCAAGCCGGTCATCATCGGCCCGCTCACCTATCTGTGGCTCGGCAAGGCCAAGGACGATTCCAACAAGCTCGACCTGCTCGCGCGCCTGTTGCCGGTGTATGCGCAATTGCTCGACCGTCTGGCCGACGAGGGCGCCGAATGGGTGCAGATCGACGAGCCGGTGCTGGTCACCGAACTCGACGCCGACTGGAAGCACGCCTTCAACTTCGCCTATCACGAGCTCAAAGCCTGCCGCGTGAAGCTGCTGCTCGCGACCTACTTCGGCACCCTGCAGGAGAACCTGCATCTGGCCGCCAACCTGCCGGTGGCCGGCGTGCATCTGGACGCCGTACGGGCGCGGGACGAGGTGGCGAGCCTGCTCAACCTGCTGCCCGCCAGCAAGGTGGTGTCGCTGGGCGTGATCGACGGGCGCAACATCTGGAAGACGGATCTGGCCGCCGTGCTCGAATGGCTGGAGCCGTTGCACGAGCGCCTGAAAGACCGCTTGTGGATCGCCCCGTCGTGCTCGCTGCTGCACGTGCCGGTGGATCTGGAGAGCGAACAGCGCCTGGAGCCGGATGTGCGCTCGTGGCTGGCCTTCGCCCGCCAGAAGCTCGAAGAACTGCGCGTGCTCGCCTTCGCGCTCAACTTCGGCCGCACTTCCGTACAGGCCGAACTCGACGCCAACCGCGCCGCCATCGAGGCCCGCCGCGCATCGCCGTGTGTGCACAACCCGGCCGTCAAAGCCGCGCTGCAAAAACTCACCGCTCAGCTCGGCCAGCGCAAGAGCCCCTATGCCGCCCGTGCCGGCAAGCAGGCCGCGCATCTGAAGCTGCCGAAGTTCCCGACCACCACTATCGGCTCCTTCCCGCAAACGCCCGACATCCGCAAGGCGCGCAGCCAGTTCAAGACCGGTGAGATCAGTGATGCCACCTACCGCGCGGCGATGGAGAGCGAGATCGCCCGCAGCGTGCGCGAGCAGGAGGCACTGGGGCTGGATGTGCTGGTGCACGGCGAAGCCGAGCGCAACGACATGGTCGAATACTTCGGCGAACAGCTCGACGGCTACGCCTTCAGCCAGTTCGGCTGGGTGCAGAGCTACGGCTCACGTTGCGTCAAGCCGCCCATTCTGTTCGGCGACATCAGCCGCCCGAAGGCGATGACCGTTGAGTGGATCCAGTACGCGCAGTCGCTCACCGACAAGCCCATGAAAGGCATGCTCACCGGCCCGGTGACCATCCTCAACTGGTCCTTCGTGCGTGACGACCAGCCGCGCGCCACCACCTGCTATCAGCTCGCGCTCGCCATCCGCGAAGAAGTGCTCGATCTGGAAAAAGCCGGCGTGCGCGTCATCCAGATCGACGAAGCGGCGCTCCGCGAAGGCCTGCCGCTGCGCCGCGCACAGTGGCAGCACTACCTCGACTGGGCCGTCACCGCCTTCCGCATCACCGCCAACGGCGTACAGGACGAAACGCAGATCCACACCCACATGTGCTACTCGGAGTTCAACGACATCATCGCGTCGATCGCCGACATGGACGCCGACGTCATCACCATCGAAACCTCGCGCTCCGACATGGAACTGCTCGACGCCTTCGACCACTTCAACTACCCCAACGAAATCGGCCCCGGCGTGTACGACATTCACTCGCCCAACATCCCGGACCAGCAGCACATGGTTCAGTTGATGAAGAAAGCCGCCGAACGCATCCCGGCTGAGCGGTTGTGGGTGAATCCGGATTGCGGGCTGAAGACGCGGCAGTGGAATGAGGTGATTCCGGCGCTGACGAATATGGTGGAGGCGGCGAGGGTGTTGAGGGCGGAGATAGTCTGAGGCGTCACCTGTAGCTAAGGTAAGCGCCCTCAGGGCGCGCACCTGAGAGTGGCGGCTGACCGCCGAGTGGTCACGCCCGAACGACACCCCTTGGCGGGGCATGCAACCGCATCTTGTCAATGTGTTGGACTCCGCTTTCCAGCCAGCTTAGGAATGCTTCGACTTTTTTGTCGGCCAGGGTGTGGGGTCCCGCATGCCGCGAAGACGGATGAGGGTACGGAGGCGTACGCGGGGTCGCGTCTAGAATTTATACCCACACCTGAGCCGCTGTGAATTGCTGAGTGTCCCTCGACGCCCGCAGGCCACTCAGTGTCGTGATGATTCTGGAGCGGGGGATCTTCACTCTCGACGATCTTCTCGTGACGCCCGGCGGCCCGAGCGCTTACCCCTTGGGAAACAGCAAAACGTCCGGCAAGCCCTCAAAATGCGCGTCGCAGGTCAGGAGTTCTGCGCCTTGATGTCGCGCCGAGGCGTAGACGATGGCGTCTGCGGTGGCGAGCTTGTATTCGCGATGCAGATCGGCGGCGAGCAGGGCAATGGTGGTGTCGAGCGGCACCACGAGGCATTTTTGAGTGTAGGCGATGACCTGATCGGCGGCTTCTTCGCCGACTTCGCGTAGCAGCCACTTCGAGAGTTCGAGCTGCACGATGGTGGGGACGAGGCAGCACGGCCTGTCCGGGAAGTGTTTGCGGATCTGCTGCCCCAGCGCGCTGCCGAGGAACCACTCGATCCATGCAGAGGTGTCGACCACGCACAGGCGCATGATGGCCATCAGTAGCGATCCGTGCGATCGCGGTAGCCGTCCTTGTTGGCGCCTTTGGCGATTCCGGCCAGGTCGACCAGTTCAGGCACCGGCATGATCAACACACCCTTGCCTTTGGGAATGAACACGAACTCTTGCCCGGCCTGCCAGTGCTGCGCTTCGCGCACGGACTTGGGGATGGAAATCTGGAACTTGCTGGACAAGGTTGCAGTGGCAGTCATTGCCCGTACCTCATCTTGATCGATAGTGATATGGTAAGAATACACCGTTTGGTGTATCCGGTAGAGGCCGCGCGTCAGATCAACAGGAGCGCGGGGTCGGGTCTGGAATTTATACCCGATAGAAGTTCGATCGAATTCACTTAGTATCGAAGAGCGCCGCAGCCGTCTTGACCGGCAGAACCAGTCTGTTGGGAGAGCCAGGCAGCGGCTGAAATCCGAAATGTTGGTAGAAGGCTTCCGCGTGCGCGTCTTTCGCATCAACCAGAATCGCGGCAATCCCCACCTGTGTGGAAACACGAACAGTGCGTTTTAGCGCATCCACCAGCAACAGCCCGCCAAGCCCCTGGCCTTGGGCGCTTTTGGCGACAGCCAGGCGGCCCAGCAGCACGATGGGGATTTTTCGAGGCAGCGTTTTGGCGATGCTCGCAGGCAAATCCTCGGTCCGCGCCTCGCCCACGGTGAGGCTGTAAAAGCCCAGCACGATTCGATGATCGGCTGGGCTTTCGGCTACGTAGGTGCGGGAAATGCCTTTGCTGAGATGCTGCTTGGCGATGCGCTGGAACCACTTGTCCAGCGCGTTGCTCCCGCACGAGAACGCCTCAGTGTCGTGATGGCTTTGCAGCGGAAGGATCTGCACGCTCGACTTCCTGCTCGTAGCGCCGGGCAGCCCGTTGCAAAGCCTCGTTCGGCGAGGGCGGGTTGTCCAGCAGGGTGGCGATGAAGACGGCGTCACGGCGCGACAGGCTCACCCGCGTGAAGGCATCAATGATGGTTCGGGCCTTTTCGGTGGCGGCCTGAACGATGAACTGATTGACGGTGATCCCTGCAAGTGCAGCGGCCTCCTCTAGCTCGTCTACGACGGGTTGAGGTGCTCGTGCGGTGATGCGGCCTCGTTCTTTGGTCTTGGTTGCCATATCGGCGATCTCTATGTCTATGTATGCGTCTTGATCAAGGACGATGTCCCAGTCGGGTTCAGCATCTTTGTCGCCTTCGGTGCCTTGGCCAAGCCCGCGTCCGGTGTGGTGTCGCAGGTCAGGTTCTCTGGCGTTGTGCGTATCGGGTCGGCAACTGTCCAGAGTATATACTCCGGTGCCAATTTGTCACCATTGGAGTCTGAGGCGGGCGGCTGGTGTGATCTGCGCTGAATGGAGCTTCATGGCCCGACGGGTGTCGCCAGCGCGGCTTCGAGCAGCGGCTTGGCCCAGTCCGGGGTGTAGCGCCAGTCGGTGGCATCGGTGGGCCACAGCAGGCGGCCGTGCTCCATTTCGAGAACGGTCAGCGGGTCGGGCACGGCAGTGCCGGGGGCGGCGTCGGTGCTGTTGTCGAACACCCGAAGATAGGCCAAATGCGGCATCAGCCCGATGAGGTTGGCGCGGGCGCGCGTCCAGCGTTCGCGGATCTTCGCCTCGGGGATGTCGTGGCCACCAGCGGCGACGCGGGACTGAACGCGCGCGAGGTGTCGATCGACGGAGTCCAGGCCGCAGAACCACATGATCACGTCGTGGGTGGCGGTGGCGTCATGCAGGCGGGCGGGTACGTGGTTGCCGCCCAGCGTGGTCTCGAAGGCGAAGGAGGTGCCGGCGGCGAGCGCCGCATCCATGCGGCGCATGCCTTCCTGCCAGGCCAGTGCGTTGGCGTGGGTTTGCTCGCAACCGGTGGCGGCCATCAGTTCGCGCGCGAAGCGGTCCGGGTTGTACCAGTCGAGTCCGGCGTGGCGCAGCAGGTGGCCGCCGATCGAACTCTTGCCGGCGCCGTTGACGCCGGCCAGGACGAAGATCACCGGACGGGAGTTCAATATCCGCTACCGGCTTTCACGCGGCCTTCGAGCCGCGCCGGGGCGCGCGCCAGTTGGCGCAGCCGATCGCCCGCGTCGGGGGCTTCGAGCGCGGCCAGACGTTCGTCGAAGCGATGCCGCAGTGCTTCCAGCGCGGCCTCATCGCTGCTGCGCGCCAGCGCCCGCACCATGGCTGCGTATTCGTCGGTGGACAGGATCACCGCTTCGGGCTCGTTGTGATTGGTCACGACGATCCGCCCGGCCCGCCCGACGCTCTTCATCACACCACGCCAGCCCAGCCGCTTGACGTCGGAGGCGGGCGTGCGGGGCAGGGTGTCGATGTCGCCCGGATCGGAGGCTCGGGTCATGTCGGTCTTCCGGAAGGATGATGATGGCCAATAATACCCAAAATGGCCCATTTGGCCTAGTGGCGGCGTCGGCGCCTGGAGCATCGTCCCGTGGCCGACGGGCAGCGCGTATCCGGCATCTACCGGCGAAGCGCCAGTCTGGATGACTTTCGTATTGACATATCGAAAAACGTCGATATAATCAGCTCATGGACTTGCTTCAAATATTCAAAGCCCTCTCCAACCGTACGCGCCTTGAAATCCTTAAAGGTTTGAAGGATCCGGCGAAACACTTCCCTCCGCAGGATGAAGGGGACGTTCATACGGTGGGTGTATGCGTCAGCAGCATTCAAGAAGGCGTCGGGCTGTCGCAGTCCACGGTGTCTGATTATCTTGCAACGCTGCAACGAGCGGGTTTGGTCGAGGTCAGGCGCATTGGTCAGTGGACCTACTACAAGCGGAACGAAGCAACCATCAGCGCTCTTGCCGACATCATCGGGAAAGAGCTGTAATTTTTTACCCCTATAGATCGAAAGTTCTCGATATCCCTTTTTCTAGAAGCGAGGATTGAAATGAAAGCGATGATTCTTACGAAGTTCGGTGGCCTCGACAGTTTTGAGCTGCAGGACGTGGCAATTCCTGAAGTCGAGGTCGGTGAGCTGTTGGTGCGCGTGATGGCCACTGCCATCAACCCTCTCGACTACCAGATCCGCCGGGGCGACTATCCGGAGTATGTTTCCCTGCCCGCCATCACCGGCCATGACGTCTCGGGCGTGGTCGAAAGGGTGGGTCCCGGGGTGACGGACTTCAAGGTGGGCGACGAGGTGTTCTACACGCCCAGGATCTTTGGCCCCAAGGGCGGTTCCTACGCCCAGTACAACGTCGTTCCGGAAGCATTGGTGACGCACAAGCCTGCGAATCTGTCGCACGAAGAAGCGGCGTCCATGACGCTCGTTGGCGGAACGGCGTGGGAAGCCCTGGTCACGCGAGCAAAGCTGAGTCCGGCGGAGTCTGTGCTGATCCACGGTGGGGCGGGGGGCGTTGGGTCCATCGCGATTCAACTGGCCAAAACCATGGGCGCAACCGTCTACACCACTGCTCGGGGCCGTGATCTTGAGTTCGTACGCCAGTTGGGCGCAGACCACGCCATTGACTTCACCAGCCAGGACTACACCGATGAGATCGCCCGCTTGACGGGTGGCCAGGGTGTGAATGTGGTGCTTGACACCATTGGAGGCCTGACGCTGAGCCAGTCACCTCACGTACTCAGCGACGGCGGCCGAGTCGTTACCCTGGTCGATCTGGCCACTCCACAGAACCTCGTGGCGGCATGGGGCGTGAACGCCGAGTATCACTTCGTCTTCACTCGCCAGAACCGGGGCAAATTGCAGGCGCTCAAGACGCTGCTCGAGAACGGTCGCATCCGCCCGATCATTGGCGCCACGTTCTCGCTGGCCCAGATCCCGGAAGCCCACGCTGCACTGGAGCGAGGTGAGGTTGATGGCAAGCCGTTCCGCGGGAAAGTCGTTATCTCGGTTCCCTGATCAACGCCCTGGCGGGTTCTCCCCGCCAGGGCCCAGGTGCGAGAGGGTCTGGAATCCGGCGGGTTACGCTGCGCTAACCTGCCCTGCGAAAGCCTGAACGACCAGGGCGATGGCGGTCCTTGAGCAGCATCACAACGCATTTTGCGTGTCTCGTGTCTCGTGATTCGTTTCGATCACCGGATTTGAAGTGCGAGTACACCGGTGCCAGTAGAATCGATGGCACCCGTTCATGGAGTCGCCTCGCCGATGAAGCCGTTTCTGCCCGAATGGGTCCACCCCTGGATTGCGAGCATCACGCTGGGCCTGCAGGTGGGGGCGATCCTCGTCAGCGCGTGGGTCGCGAACCTGCTGCTGCGTCGGCTGATGCATCGCGTCGCCGACCACTACCATCTGCCGCGCGAAATCGTGATCGTGACGAGGCGATCGGTGGGTTTCGTCATCTACGCCTTTGCGCTGCTGCTGGTGCTCGACCGCTTCGGTGTTTCCGGCACCGTGTTGTGGACGGCCTTCACCGGCTTTGCGGCGGTTGCGGCGGTGGCGTTCTTCGCCGCGTGGAGCGTGCTCTCGAACATCTTCTGCACGCTGCTCATCCTGACCACGCGGCCGTTCCGGCTGTATGACCATATCGAACTGCTCGAAGGCGGGGACAAGCCCGGCCTGAAGGGGCAAGTGGTGGACATCAACCTGATCCACACCACGCTCAAGGAGCGTCTTGAGGACGGCAGCGACACCGTGCTTCAGATTCCCAATAGCCTGTTCTTCCAGCGCACGGTGCGCTGCTGGCGCAGGGCGCCCTTGCCCAAGTCGCGGGTGGTCGAAGACGACACCTCGTCCTAGGGGTGTTGCACATTTTCTGTGGGCGCCACGGATAGGCTGGCCGGAACTCTGGCGCGCCGGCGCGGCTTATCGCGATCGTCGAATGCGGCCCTCGCTGTCCGCGAGACCGAGCAGGTAGGCGCCGGCCTCCTCGATGTCGGCGATCATTTCCGTTTCGGCCGTATCGGCGTCGCCAGCGTGCAGGGCTTCAAGAATCTTCAGGTGGTGGTCCGTGCCCTTGAGTGAGAGCACGTAGTCCGGGATCACAAAGGTGAGCACCGGGCCGCAGCGCAGCCACAAGCTCTCGATCATCTCTAACAGGATGGGGATGTCGGCCATGCGGTAGATGCCGAAATGGAATTGCCGGTGCAGGTCGAGATAGGCCTCGAGTTTTCGCTCGGCGATCAGGCGACGCATCTGGACCATCGTTTCTTCGAGCACGCGCAGGCGACCGGTGTCGGCGTTGCGGGCGGCCTCGCGCGTCGCGCGTCCCTCCAGTTCCGTGCGAACGATCAGCAGATGGCGCAGCGACTTTGCGTCCAGATCGGGCACCACGGCGGAATTGCGCGGCCCCTGTTCGAGCACGCCGCCGGCGACCATGCGGTTCAGTGCGTCTCGAACCGGAGTGATCGAGATCCCCAGCGAGTCCGCCAGATCACGCAGCACCAGCCGCTGGCCGGGTTCGAAGCGCCCGGCGAAGAGCGCGTCCCGGATCTGCGCAAAGACTTGATCTCCGAGCGGCTCGCGTTCGACCGGTTGAAGTGCCGGTTGCAGTTGCGTGGCGGGTTCCATGATTGTGCGTCCTTGCATTCTGAAATTCCGGGTCGAGTGTGACGCGGACGAGTTGACTCTACACGAATTAGTGATGTACGGTGTTTGTTATAACAAACAACAAACACCGATTTTCCACCAGTGTAGGAGACTCACCATGAAGCTCGCACGAAGGATCTTGCTCACCACCGTCGCCGCCCTCGGTCTGACCGCAGGCCTGTCTTCCACCAGCGCAGCCGAATACCCCGAGCGCGAAGTCCGCTGGGTGATTCCATGGAATGCGGGCGGATCGAACGACATCATGGCGCGCTTCCTGCAGCCGATCCTGGCCAAGGAAGGACTCAAGGTCGTCATCGAGAACGTGCCGGGCGGCACGGGCGCCATCGGCATGGGGCAGGTGGCTACGGCAAAGCCCGACGGCTACACCATCGGCAATGGCACCAGCTCGACGCTGTCGATCATCGCGCAGGGCAAGGCGCCGCTGAAGAATGACCAGTTCACGCACATCATCCGCGTATCGGTCGATCCGCTGATGCTACTGGTCCCGGGCAACAGCCCGCACAAGACCCTCGACGAGTTCATGGCCCACCTGAAGGCCAACGACGGCAAGGTCACCATCGGCACGCCGGGCACCTACAACATCAACCACATCTTTGCCGAGATGACCGCTCGCGGTGCCGGCGTGGCTTATCGTCACGTGCCTTATCCGGGCGGCTCGCGGGTCATCGCCGAGCTGATGGGGGGCCAGATCGCCGCAGGCGTGCTCAAGCCCAGCGAGACGATGGAGCAGATCAAGTCGGGCGACCTGCGCCCGCTCGGCGTGTTCGCCAACGAGCGCCTGGATGTGCTGCCCGACGTGCCCACCTTCGCCGATCGCGGCATCGACGTCTATCCGTTCGGTCCGGTGATCCAGATGGCCTACATTGCCGCTCCCGCCAACATGGACCCTAAGGTGCGCGAGACGCTGACGGCGAAGTACCGCGCGGCGCTGGAAAGCCCCGAGTTCAAGAAGTTCGCGGCGGACAACGGCTTCCTGATCGACCCGCTCGCCGGGGAGGCTCTGGACAAGGAAGTCGCCGCAGTCGCCAAGGCCATCGCCGCGGTCGCGGAACAGACCTTCAAGTAAACCGCAGACGGGCCGTCCGGTCACGGGCGGCCCGCATCCCAGGGGAAATCCGCATGCACAGTCTTCGACTTGCTGCCAGCGCGGCGGTGACGCTGATCCTGCTCGGGCTGGTCGCGCTGTTGTGGTCGCCCGCCTTCGCCCTGCCGGCAGCGGGGCGTGTCAACGGCATCGGGCCCGGGGCACTGCCGCAGTTCAGCGTCGTGGCCATCGCGGCATTGTCGGTATTGATCTTCCTGCGTGACCTCGTATCGATGCGCCGCTCGGGCCGGATCGACGGCGCGAGCGAGTTTGGCGAAGGAGCCGACCCGCGCCGGGTGGTGCGTATCAGTCTGGTGACCCTGGTCGCGTTGTCGACCTACGTCGCCCTGTGGGCCGCGATCGGATTTCCGGTGGCGTCCATCCTGTTTCTCGTGACGATGAGCGTGGTGCTGTTGCCGCGCGAACTGCGGAGCCCGCGGGCATTCGGCGCGATTGCGCTGTGCTCGGTGGCTTTCGGCTCGGGCGTGTGGGCCCTGTTCGTCTACGTCCTGCAAGTTCCGTTGCGCTGAGGAGTTGAATCGATGGAGCTGCTCGACAACCTGATCCCCGCGCTGCTGAGCACCGTCACGTCACCGGTTGCGCTGGGCCTGATCCTGGTCGGTGTGGTGGTGGGCTTCACCTTCGGCGCGACGCCGGGGCTGACCGCGACGATGGGCGTGGCGCTGTTCATCCCGCTCACCTTCCCGCTCGAGGCGGATCTGGCCATCGGCATGATGATCGCGCTGTACTGCGGTTCCATGGCCGGCGGGGCGATCCCCGCGATCCTGATCAATATCCCTGGAACTCCCTCGGCACTGATCACGACCATCGACGGCTATCCGATGGCGCGCAAGGGACTCGCCGGCCGTGCGTACGGCTGGGCGCTGGTGTCGTCCATCGTCGGTGGCCTGGTGGCCTGGGTGTTCCTCGTCACCCTCGCGCCGATGCTCGCCCGCCTGGCGCTTAAACTCGGCCCCGCTGAATACGCCGCGACGGCTCTGCTGGGCATGACCATCATCGCGTCCATCGTGCCCGGACGCCTGCTCAAGGGCGCCCTGTCGGTGGTCATCGGCGTGGCTCTGTCGGTGGTCGGCCTCGACCAGATTACCGGCGAAGGGCGCTGGACCTTCGACACCCTGGCGCTGATGCGCGGTATCGACATCATGCCGGCGCTCATTGGTCTGCTGGTGATCCCCGAACTGATGGGCTCGATGTTCGAGCGCAACAACGGCGAGAAATTGCCCTACACGCTGAAGAACATGCTGCCCGGCTTCCGCGAGTGGTGCGGGCAGGCGGGCAACACCATCCGTTCCGCGATCATCGGCGTCGTCGTCGGTATCGTCCCGGCGCTCGGCGGCAGTGTCGGCTCGCTCATCGCCTACGATCAGGCCAAGCGCTCGGACAAGAACCGCGCCGAATACGGCAAGGGCGCGCCGGGCGGGGTGGTCGCCTCTGAAGCGGCCAACAACGGCGTGACCGGCGGTGCGCTGATTCCGCTGCTCACACTCGGCATTCCCGGTGACACGGTCACCGCGATGCTGCTCGGCGGCCTGACCATCCATGGCCTGCAGCCGGGCCCGCGCCTGTTCGAGACCAGCGGCCCCATCGTGTGGGAGATTCTCGGCTCGGTGCTGATCGCGATGCTGATGATCGCCGTGGTCGGCCTGATCGGCTTCCGCTTCTTCGTGCGCGTGCTTGACGTGCCCCGTCACCTGCTCGTCCCGGCGTTGTTCGTGCTCGCCGTGGTCGGGACCTACTCCCTCGCCAACCAGTGGTTCGACGTCGTCATCATGCTTGCGCTCGGCGTTGGCGGCTTCCTGATGACGCTGGCCGGCATCCCGGTGTATCCGGCGGTCATCGGCGTGATCCTGGGCCCGTTGCTCGAATCCGAGACGCGGCGCGCGCTGGTCATCAGCGGCGGCGAATGGAGCACCTTCCTCACCCGACCGGGTGCCGCGACGATTCTCACGATCGCCTTGCTGGCGCTGGTCCTTCCCAACCTGCTGTCGTGGATCAAGCGTCAGCGTCAATCCGCCCCGAACCCCACAGCGAGGAGCACCGCGAATGAAAATTGAAAAAATCACCTGCCACGTGCTGAGCACGCCCATCCAGCAGCCATTCACTTCCTCGCGCGGATGGATCTACAAGACCCGAGGCACCTGCCTCGTGGAGATCGAGACCGATGATGGCATCGTTGGCTGGGGCGAGTGCTACGGGCCGTCCGCCGTGGCAAAGGCCTTCATCGACACGCAGTTCGCCGCGCGCATCAAGGGGCGCGATCCCTTCGATGTCGAGGTGATCTGGGAGGAGCTCTACAACCGCATCAAGGACTACGGCAACAAGGGCATGGCGATCGCGGCGATCAGCGGCATCGATATCGCCCTGTGGGACATCATCGGCAAGGCGTGCAACAAGCCGGTGCACAAGCTCATCGGCGGGGCCTTTCGCACCGAGGTGCAGGCCTACGCGACGGGGCTGTACTTCGTCGACATGGACAACCTCATCGGCGAGGCCGTCGAGGAAGCCGAGGGCTACGTCGAGGAAGGCTTCGGTGCGATCAAGATGAAGATCGGCCTGGGCTCGATCCGCAAGGACGTCGAGCGCGTCGCCGCCGTGCGCCGCGCCATCGGCCCCGACGTTCGCCTGATGGTCGACGCCAACCACTGCTTCTCGGTGCCGATGGCGATCCGTCTTGGACGCCAGCTCGAGGAGCTCGACATCGAATGGTTCGAAGAGCCGATCTCCCCCGAGGACATCGACGGCTACGTGGAGGTGGCGCGCGCGCTCGACATGGCGGTGGCCGGCGGCGAGAACGAGTTCACCCGCTGGGGCTTCCGCGACGCGATCGTGCGCAAGGCCATGGACATCGTCCAGCCCGACGTGTGTGCCGCGGGCGGGTTGACCGAATGCAAGAAGATCGCTGCGCTGGCCTCGGCGCATGGTGTGGAGTGTGTGCCGCACGCCTGGGGTTCGGTGGTCGGCGTGGCGGCCAC